>NZ_JACHDR010000001.1:2200821-2515224 GCF_014201135.1 Neomicrococcus aestuarii
ACTCCTTCAGCAGGTGATGCGGTGAACTCGCTCATCACCATGGGAATCATCGCGGTGCTCGTCGCGGGGGCTGTCTGGATATGGATGGGTGCAGATCAACCTCGTAGACGAGTGCCTGGTCCCGGTACGCAGAAGAGCCAAGGACTCCTTCCGCGACGGGGCAATAGCGAATCGACCCCGTCAGCCGATGAATCCGTATGCCTCGTCGAAGACAAGGTTCCGCTGATTTTGGACCTCACCGCGGCAATGCTCAGCACTGGGCTTTCTCTCACTGAGGCGCTGCGCGCTTTGGCGATGAGTGTTCCCAGCTGTAGACCGCTCACCCGTGTGGCCCGATCGCTTGAACTCGGAATGAGCTGGGAAGACGCGTGGGATGGTGTTGACGATCAGCTTCGTCCACTCGAATCGGCGCTCGCGTTCTCCCGGTTGGCCGGCGCCTCGAGCGCCAGCTTGCTCAAGGATTCAGCGGCATCCTCGCGCCGAGTAGTCCACCGAGTCTTTGAAAAGAAGGCGAGCGAGCTCGGCGTCAAGCTCATCCTGCCTCTGGGTCTCTGCGCACTTCCAGCGTTCATGCTTTTGGGCGTCGGCCCACTCGTCATCTCGCTCTTGCCGCGATGAGGTTCATTGCAATGAGCTTCACAACATCCAGGTTCACGGCATCCAGCTTCACAACATCCAGGTTCACGGCATCCAGCTTCGCAACATCCAGGTTCACCCACAAGCTGCGAAGTTCCGTGCGCTCACCCTCAGATGTCCACATTCTTCGCAGTGGGCGCCGCGAAGGAAAACAAAGCGAACAAAGCTAAAGGTGGCCACTTCATCCGAAGCAGAGCCACATCCAACCGAACTATTCATCCAACCGAACTATTCATCCAGCCGAACCAGTCATTCAATCGAAATTAGGAGATCTCATGTCCACCAATCACCACAATTCCGGCGTCGTTCTTTCGTCTGAGGCAGTACCTACGCCACACCCCGTGGACGCCTTGGCCTACGTACATAACTTCGACGGCCAACGCTCTTCTGCCGTGAACCTCTCCGCAGAAGAGGGCATCGCAACCGCTGAATTTAGCATCGTGACGCTTGCCGCCGTTGGCTTCGCCGGGCTTCTCGTCACCATCCTTGCAAGCGGTGAAGTCCGCGAAATGTTGCTCGGCATGGTCCGCAGCGCACTCGGCGGATAACACCACGCTCACCGAACCACGCAGCGCTTACCTACACAGCGCTTGACCACACTGCGCTCAGCACTCATCTCTCACGACTCAGCGACTGACTCACTCACAGAAGGGAACGGCAATGTCACCACGCGGCACTCATCGTCCACACCGAGCCCGACCACAAGCGGCAAAAGGATGGCGGCCGGAGAGGCGTCGCTCTCCCAATATGCAGGACTCTGCTGCGGGTAGTCACAAGCGATTTGAGAGAGATGTAAACAGCGAAGAGCACGTACGTCGCGGAGCGCGGGTACAGGAACGAGTCCGACGTTTTGATACTCCTCACTTCCCAGAAGACGGTATTGACGACGACACTCGTCGAGCGCGAACGGCTGGTAGTAGTACTGCCGAAGTGGCGGTACTACTACCAAGCATCGCGTTGTTGCTCTCGGTGCTCTTGTGGGTGGGAATGGTAGGCGTAGCCCAAATCTCCGTGCAGCAAGCTGCCCGGGAAGCAGCACGCGAATTGGCGCGAGGCGAAGATTCTGAATCGTTCATGGCCACCGTCAAGCGGGTGGCCGGCGATCAAGCCACGGGACGTCAAAGCGGCGACGGGAATCTCACCCGAGTGATCGTCGCAAAGCCCGTCTCCATGGGCGGCATCGAGTGGCTCACCATCCAGGTGTCCGCCGAGGCGAGCGTCTTGAACGAGACCCCGTGAACAGCCATCACGCAGCTGAACCTGCGAGCGAAAACGAACGCACCGACGAACCCACTCGGGAACACCACCACGAACCCGGTTTCACACGCAGTCAGGAACGCGGAGCAGGAAGCGGACTGATGCTGGCACTCATCGGGTCGGCCATCATGCTGATCGGCATGGTGCTAGCGATCGTCACAAGCGTGAGCGCCCAATCCAAAGCCGCGACCGCGGCCGACTTAGCTGCGCTCGCAGCAGCAGACGCCGCACGAGGACTGACCTCGGGGGAGCCGTGCCAAGTGGCGGCGCACCTGGCGAGCGCTCATGACGCGGAACTGACGTCTTGCCAGCGTGACGCTGGCGGCCCAGGAGCCGTGGCTGTCACGACGCGAGTATCAACGGTCTATTGGCTCGAATGGATACAAGATTTCGATCTTGCGGGAGTGGGCAAAGCTCGGGCCGGTCCGCCGCCCATCGAGTGAGGGGCGAAGAAGCGTTGCGTGGGTGGCGAATGAAGAGTGAGTCTCCGTCGCCCGAACTCAGAAACGCGGTGGATGCTGAGGGTAATTCTTCAACAACGCGCCTAACAAGGCGATGGCACCGGACTTGCTCAGCGGGTTGTTCTTGTTACCGCACTTCGGGCTCTGCACGCAGGACGGGCAACCGGACTCGCATTCGCAGGCAGCAACGGCGTCTCGGGTGGCGGTAATCCACTCGAACGCCCGCTCATAGCCGCGCTCCACGAATCCTGCGCCGCCGGGGTGACCGTCGTACACAAAAATCGTCGGGGCTTCGGTGTCCACGTGCAGGGCAGTCGAAACGCCGCCAATATCCCAACGGTCACTCGATGCCACCAAGGGAAGCAATCCGATCATCGCGTGCTCGGCCGCATGCAGAGCGCCAGGAACCTCGTCGATAGAAATACCCGCGGCAGCCAAAGAAGTCTCAGGAATCGTGAACCACACGGCCTTCGTATGAAGGTCGCGAGGTGCAAGCTCGAGGGGTTCTTCGCTCAAGATCTCGTTGCTGATCAGTGCTTTGCGTTGGAAGGACACCACTTGAGTGGTCACCACAACCTCGCCCCAATGAGCGTGAACGGGACCCCAGACGTCCTCTCGGTGAACGTCAATGACGTCGATCTTGGTGATGTCTCGAGCCTGCGTATAGAAGTTCGGCTTAGCCCGGGTTACGAACACGCAGTGATCGGTCTCGTTGAGCTCATCCACCACGAAGGTTTGGCCCTGATGGGTATAGATGGCCCCGTTGTGAGCTTGGAAATGAGTTTGGGGAGAATCCATGGTGCCCAACAAAGCGCCGGTCTCCGTATCCACAATGTTCACCGGACCGCCGCCATCGGCGCGAAGGTTCACCATCCCGGCCGCAGACTGCGGGTGCGCCCAGAACCAACCGGACGGGCGTCGTCGTAAGTACCCTTGCTCCACCAAACGCTCCAACAAGAACGCGGCTGTGGGTCCAAAGTCCTCGATTTCTTCGGGACGCAACGGGAGTTCCTCGGCCGCCGCACACAAGTGTGGACCAAGCACGTACGGGTTCGACGGGTCAAAAACGGTGGCCTCAACGGAACGATCGAAGATGGCATCCGGGTGATTCACCAAATACGTATCCAGCGGGTCATCGCTGGCCACGAGGACGGACAAGGCATCTTGCCCGGCACGCCCAGCGCGGCCAATCTGCTGGAAGAAGGACGCTCGAGTGCCCGGCCAGCCAGAAACCAAGACGGCATCGAGACCAGCGATATCAATCCCCAGTTCAAGAGCCGAGGTGGAAGCGATGCCCAAGAGCTCGCCGTTGCGTAGCCGTGTCTCGAGCTCGCGCCGCTCTTCGGGCAGGTAGCCCGAACGGTAGGCGGCGACTCGTTGACCCAACCCGGGATCCACCTCAGTCAGATGACTCTGAGTCAGCGAAGAGATCGCTTCGGCACCGCGCCGGGACTTGATGAAGGCAATGGTTCGCACATGAGAAGACACCAAATTCGCCAACAAGTCAGAGGTTTCAGCCACCACGGATCGGCGACGTGGAGCACCGTTCTCGTCCGCAAAATCGGTAAGCGGCGGCTCCCACAACGCCACGGTGACCTCACCATGCGGTGAGAAGTCCGTGGCGACCGCGGTAGCGGGCTGGCCGATGAGCTTGCCGAAGGAAAGCTCGGGCTCGGCGGAAGTGGCGGAAGCGCCAATGAACACTGGAGCTGATCCGAAGCGTCGGCAAATCCGATTCAGGCGCCGCATCAGGTTGGCAATATGTGAACCGAAGACACCTTTGTAGGAGTGGGCTTCGTCGATGATGACGAAAGATAGGTCTCGGAAGAAGCGCGACCACTGGGCGTGGTTGCCCAGGATCCCGTAGTGCAACATGTCTGGGTTGGTCAGCAAAAAGTTGGCGTGATCCCGGATCCAGCGGCGTTCCTGAGGGTCGGTGTCGCCGTCGTACGTCTCCGCACGCAAGCCCGGCAATCGCAACTCGCGCAACGAGGTGAGCTGATCCGCTGACAGCGCTTTCGTCGGAGCCAAATACAGAACCGTCGCAGCGCTACCGGCCGCAGTAGCACCACCGGATACGCCCCCAGCAGCCTCACCTGCAAGAATCCGTGACAGCGAGGGCATCAAGTACGCCAACGACTTTCCGGACGCAGTGCCGGTAGCAAGAATGACGTTGCTCCCGTTCCACGCGTGCTGCGCGGCTTCCACTTGGTGCAACCAAGGGCGCTCCACGCAACGACGCTCGTAGGCTTCGCGCAAGGAAGGCGCAACCCACTCGGGCCACGGGCCCGTGACAGCGTCGCGAGACGGAACCTGATGGACGTGGCGCAACGATTCAGGGGCGTCCCCGTGCCCCAACAAAGGAATGAGGGTGCGGAAATCGGTCACAGTACGTCAGCTACAGGGAGGGCAGACGAAGATCGGCGAACCGTTTCCGATTCGCCGACGACGTCAATCCAAAGTGTGTTGTTCAATCAGGAGTGCGCGGTGGGGCTGTTCACGATGTGAGGCTCGCCGCCCTCGAACACCAGCGCGTAGCCGAGGGTCTTCCAACCCAAGTACTTGTAGAGCTCCTGGCCGTCCTGTGTTGCCACCAAAAGGCCATCTTCAACTTCGTCCTCCAACGCGATTGCAGCGAGAGCGCGCATGACGAGGGAAGCGAAACCGCGGCGGCGGTAATCGGCGGCGGTGAGGATGCGGTCGAAGACGGCGACGTCTCCCACTACAGACACGTGGCCGGAAGCCGCAACAATGTCATGGTCATCTTCTGGGTGCAAAGACACCCATGCGTGCTGACCTTCACGCTCAATCTGCCACTCAAAACCCTCGGCGGGCTTCGGGTCTTCAACATCGTGCCCAGCCATGTCCGTGGACATGATGACTTCGTCCTGAGCAACGATTGACATGCCAGCGGTACGCGCGGCACCAACAAGTTCGTGAGTCTTATCCGTGAACGCCACCAAGCGGCGGTTCGGGTGCTTAATGAGAGTCTCGGCGATAGCCACCAGCTCTTCGTTGGTGGGCTCGTGGACTACATATTCCCAGTCGCCCGTAGTGTCGTGACGCAACGACGCGTGAACGCGGCCGTCGTGACGGTTCTCGTAGCCGCGGGCGCCAGACCAGCCGGTGACCCAGGTGCCAATCAATTCATCGTTCGCGGAGTTAGCCATAAGACGACCTTACCTTGAACCATTCCGATCACAGAGTGTGCGTCAAGAGTCGATACACGATTGCAACAGCTCTCCCCGCTTCTTCCGAGCTTTCACGCAGGAAATGTCAAGAGTGCCGTGTGACGTGGTTGCGAAAGATGACACGGACGCCAAGTGTGAGCTGCAGAACGCGGGTCTGTGCGTGACGAAAGATCGCCTAAAATTGATAGGTGTCTTTGAGTCGAATTGTCTTGTTTTACGCCTTCACCCCGCTACCTGACCCTGAAGCGATCCGCTTGTGGCAGATTTCCCTGCTGGAACAGTGGGGCTTGAAGGGGCGCATTATTGTGTCCAAACACGGCATCAACGGCACCGCTGGCGGCGAGATCAACGCCCTCAAGCAATACGTTAAGGCCACGCGCCAGCACCCCGGTTTCAAGAAGCTGGATGTGAAGTGGAGCGATGGCGGCGCCGAGGACTTCCCGCGCATCTCCGTCAAGGCCCGCAAGGAAATCGTGTCTTTCGGCGCACCTGATGAGCTAGTGGTGGATGAGAACGGCGTGGTGGGCGGCGGCGTTCACTTGCGCCCCGAGCAGGTTCACGAGCTCGTGGAAGAGAAGAAGGCCGCGGGCGAAGAGGTGGTCTTCTTTGATGGCCGCAACGCTTTCGAAGCCCAGATTGGCCGCTTCAAGAACGCGATTGTCCCCGCGGTAGACACCACGCATGACTTCATCAAGGAACTCGATTCCGGCAAGTACGACGATCTCAAAGACAAGCCGATCGTCACCTACTGCACCGGCGGTATCCGATGCGAAGTCCTCTCGGCGCTCATGAAGAACCGCGGCTTCAAAGAGGTTTACCAGATCCAGGGCGGCATTGTCCGTTACGGCGAAACCTTCGGTGACGCCGGCCTTTGGGAAGGTTCCCTCTACGTCTTTGACCGTCGCATGCACATGGAGTTCACACCGGAAGCTGTCACCATCGGCGAGTGCGTGCACTGTGGCAAGGGCACCAACAAGTTCGAAAACTGCTCGAACTTGTCCTGCCGTAACTTGCGTTTATTCTGCGCGGAGTGCGCCGCTGATCCCGTCAAGCGCGATTGCGGTCAGTGCTCAGATGAGCCCAAGGTCCTCGCGAGCGAAGGCGTGAACGCTTAGTTCTGCACTGATAGAAGGACAGCGGATTACGACGACGCTGGCCACAGTCCGGTAGCACCGTCTTGCGGATCGAGGTCCTCAGTTTCGGTGCGGTACACGGTAAGTCCGCGGGCTTCGTAATTGGGGATAGCGGCGGGCCCGTCGAGGCTGCAGGTGTGCACCCAGACTCGGGACACCGGAGGAAGCGTTTCCCAGCGCGAATCCATGGTCCACGCTTGCGAGATACCTTCGGTGAGGAGGATTCCGCCTAGTCCTTGGCCGGTGGCTTCGGGGAACAGCCCGAAATACATGATCTCCACTTCGGTGGTGGGGGAAGTGGCGAGGGAGTCGGCGGTGCCCGTGACTCGGGACACCAGCTCGATGTAACCGGCCGGCGCGTGATTCACGGACAACACGTACGTTTCCGTACCGTCCGCACTGACGAGCGCTTGCCACTGCTCGCGGGAGAGCACCAGACGATCCGCCCAATACAGCTCACTTCCCACACTGCGGTACAAGAACTTGGAGAAGTCCGCCGAAATATGCGGAACTAAGGCAATCTCGCAGTGTTCGGGCAGGGCCCGGCTGGCAGGGCGCAACACGAAGGGGCTGCGCATTTCTAGGTACGTTGTCGTTACTTCAACCACACTGACTACCCTACTCACGGTGAGCCGCCAAGTGGCGGCGCTGATTCGCACCATTGCCGCACTAAAATAAGCCCGTGACTTTCTCTTCTTCCGCAAGCCCCGAATTTGCTGCGGTTCCGGACGCTCCCGCAAGTGGCGACGTCGTACTTCTTGACGCACTAGCAGCGGAACTGGAACGTGCCCGCTTTGACTATGACGGTATTGAAGCGTTCTTGGGGCGTGAAGAATTTGCCGCGCTGGACCGGGATCAGACCGTGCCTGCGCGCCGCGTGATCGCCCGAGAATTCCAGAACCCCACGCCTAATCCGCTGGCAGTATTTCTGAGCCTGTTCCTGCTGGGTGATGAGGTGAATGCCGCGCTCGTGGGGGACGCGTTTCCGACCCTCGGCGTTGAGGGACTCGAAGAGTTGCGCCTGATTGAATGGACGGACTTCGGGGTTAGGTCCACGGTAGATCTGCGTCCTTTCGCCTCGGACACCACTGAAATCTGGGTTGCGAGCGATCTGGGATCCTCACAATCAAGCGGCGCACTGCGCACGGACTACGTCCTCGGCATCGGCCAGGCATCCCTCACGCTCGCGCGCTTTGTGAACCGCGAACCCGTCCAGCACGCGCTGGATCTGGGAACCGGCTGCGGAATCCAGACCTTCCACCTGCTGGAGCACAGCGAACGCGTCACCGCCACGGATATCTCTGACCGCGCCCTCGCCTATACGCGCTTCAATGTGTTGCTCAACCGCCGCACGTGGGGACTCGAACCGCGAGATCTCAAGCGCGGCGGACGCCTGCACTTGGTTAAGGGGGACATGCTCAAGCCGGTGGCCGGCGAGCGCTTTGACCTAGTGGTCACTAACCCGCCGTTCGTCATCACTCCTCGCGTGCCCGGCCGCGACGTCTATACCTACCGCGACGGTGGACGTCCGGGGGACCGCCTGGTCGGTGAGCTGATTCGCGATGTCCCCACGGTGTTGGCGCCGCACGGCAACGTGTACATGCTCGCCAACTGGGAGATTTCAGGCGAGGGAGAAGACCTCTCGCAGATGGACTGGCGAGAACGCCCTCAGGAATGGGTGGCCGCGGCGCGATCGGCCGGACACGATCTGGATGCGTGGTTCATTCAGCGCGACCAGGCCAACGGGTACGAGTACGCCGAAACGTGGCTGCGCGACGCGGCCGAGGCGCGGGACCCGCAGCTCTACGCAGATCGCTACGGCCAATACTTGGATGACTTTGCGGCTCGATCTGTCGCCGGCGTGGGCTTTGGCCTGGTGTGGTTGCGCGCCCGCGGGGGAGCGGTGGACCGTTTCGAAGAGGTGTTGCACCCGCTCGAAGAGCCCATCGGCCCAGCGTTCGCCGCCGCCGTGGAGCGCGCCGATCAGGCCGCTCAGTGGGACGTCACCCACGCCTTGCAAGATCAGTTCTTCGCCATCCCCGAGGACGTCACGGAGGAACGCCACCAGCGTCCGGGCTCCGAGCACCCCAGCGTGATTCTGTTGCGTCAAGGCTCCGGATTCCGCCGCAGCACCATCTTGACGAGCGAGGCCGCAGGCTTCGTCTCGGCCTGTGACGGCGAGTTGAGCGCAGGCGTGCTGGCTCAAGCGATCGCGACGCTCTCCCCGGACATCGCTGAAGAGGATGAACCTGCCTTCATCGACAACCTGTTGGCGCAGATTGAGCACTTGTTCTTGATGGGATTCCTGCATGTCACGCATGGCTAAACGCAACAATTTGCGAGGAATGCAACGTGTTCGCGTCATTTTGAGTGATGCGTCACACCAGACGCGAAACAACCATTAGACTTTTCCCTCATGATGCAGAACAGTTCCAATGGCATTCCGGAGAAGGCCGAAGCGTTACGTAAGAACGCCGCTAACGCCGTCGTCATCTCCGATCCCCAGGCCATCCGCGCGCTCGCTCACGAAGCGCGACTGGAGGCTTTGGAGGAGCTTTTCGCGTCCCAAGCTTCCCGCACGGCAACGGAACTTGCCTCCCGGTGCCAGCTCACGCCGAGCGCCATGAGCTATCACTTGCGCGCCCTCGAGAAATACGGGTACGTGACGCGCGCGCCGAGCGAAGGTGACGGGCGTGAACGGCGCTGGCGGGCCGCTGGCGATCACTTGGTGGTGGGTTCGTTCCGCGAATCCTATGCCGCGAAGAACGCGTTCTTGAGCGTGCAGCTCAACACGTTCCGCGATCGCCTCACGAGCGAAATTCAGTTTCGCGAGGCCGAACGCGCCGAGAACATCGAGCCGCCAGCAGACCGTGCGCCGGTACTGTCCGCGGGCATGATGTTCATGAACGAAGAGAAGCAGAAAGAATTCATCCGCAAGATGTACGCGCTCGTTGATGAATACGAGCACGTCTCCGGTCCCGAGGACCGTTCCATCGGTGGCGAGCGCCTCTATTACATGTTGTCGTTGCTGCCCGAGCGCGGTCACGCTGGAGGCGCACCGGCCGTTGCTGAGGATGATTTCGTGGAGCACGACGACGCTGAGGCCACTTCTTAAATAGTTCTTGCGTCGGCGGGCATTGAGTTGGGTGCGATACAGTCATCTGCGCAAGGGCTCCTGCAGTTTTGCGGAGAATTCCGCGGATGCAGTTACTCTTGAAAACAAGTGTCTCGTGTTAAAGACGCGTGGTTAAGGCAGTAAAGAGGAGTCCAGTGCCCGCAAAGGCCAAAGCACCCACCGGTCGTAAACTCGTCATCGTCGAGTCTCCGGCTAAGAGCAAATCCATCGCTAAATACTTGGGCGAAGGGTTCGACGTCGACGCATCGGTAGGCCACATTCGTGACTTGCCGCAGCCGTCAGAACTGCCCGCAGAGCTCAAGAAAACCAGCGTTGGCAAGTTCGCCGTTGACGTGGACAACAACTTTGAGCCGTACTACGTGGTGTATCCGGACAAGAAGAAGCGCGTGGCCGAGCTCAAGGCCAAGCTCAAGCAGTCCGACGAACTCTTTCTCGCAACCGATGCGGATCGCGAAGGCGAAGCTATTGCATGGCACTTGCTAGAGGTTCTCAAGCCAACGGTGCCAGTGCACCGTATGACGTTCACCGAAATCACCCAAGAGGGTATTTCTCGAGCGCTCGAAAACATCCGTGATCTGGACACCGACCTGGTGGACGCTCAGGAAACCCGCCGCGTCCTGGACCGGTTGTACGGCTACGAAATTTCCCCGGTTCTCTGGCGCAAAGTAGCGCGCGGACTCTCCGCGGGACGTGTGCAGTCCGTGGCCACCCGCCTGGTGGTGGAGCGCGAGCGCGAACGCATGGCGTTCCGTTCCGCGAACTACTGGGATCTTGCGGGCACCTTCACCACGGAGAAGTCCGAATCCTTCACCGCGAAGCTCAGCCAGCTTGACGGAAAGCGCGTTGCCTCCGGCCGCGACTTTGATGACAAGGGCCAGCTGGTTTCCGGCCGTAACGGCTCTGCAGTTCACCTCAACGAAGAGTCTGCGACCGCTTTGGCTGCCGCGTTAGAAGGCGTTCCGTTCGCTGTCACGAGCGTTGAGAACAAGCCGTACACACGCCGCCCAGCCGCACCGTTCACCACCTCAACGTTGCAGCAGGAAGCCTCGCGCAAGTTGCGTTGGTCCAGCCGATCCACCATGCAGGTTGCACAGCGCCTGTATGAAAACGGCTACATCACCTATATGCGTACTGACTCGGTGTTCCTGTCGAACGAGGCCGTCACGGCTGCTCGTCGTCAGGCCACCGAACTCTACGGCGGCGAGTACGTGCCTAACAGCCCGCGCTTGTACAAGGCCAAGAACGATTCCGCTCAGGAAGCTCACGAAGCGATCCGTCCCGCAGGTGACTCGTTCCGCCGTCCGCAGGATGTGCGCTCCGTTTTGAGCGCCGATGAGTTCCGTTTGTATGAGTTGATCTGGAAGCGCACGGTGGCTTCACAGATGGCTGATGCCAAGGGCTCCACTGCAACCATTCGCTTGGCCGGTTCTACTGCTGAGGGCCGTCAGGCTGAGTTCTCCGCGTCCGGCACCGTCATTACCTTCCCCGGCTTCATGGCCGCGTACGAAGAAGGTAAAGACATTGATCCGCAGGCCGCTCAAGAGGCCGAGGACGAGCGCCGCTTGCCTCAACTCGTGGTCAAGGACGGCCTCAAAGGCTCCAAGATCGAAGCCACGGGACACGACACCTCACCACCAGCTCGCTACACCGAAGCATCGATTGTTGCCGAACTGGAAAAGCGCGAGATCGGTCGCCCGTCCACGTACGCACCGACGATTTCCACCATCATGGACCGAGGTTACGTGACCAAACGTGGCGGCGCCTTGGTGCCCAGCTGGATTGCGTTCTCCGTGATCCGCTTGCTGGAAGAGCACTTCGCGAAGTACGTGGATTACGAATTCACGGCTCGTCTTGAAGATGACCTGGATGAGATCGCTGCCGGTCACGTCAAGCGCACGGACTGGTTGCAGCGCTTCTACTTCGGAGGCGATGACCTTGAAGGTTTGGCCGCTGACGTGGAGAACCTCGGCGAGATCGACGCCCGCGCCATCAACTCCATCGAAATCGCTGACGGCATTGTGTTGCGCGTTGGAAAGTTCGGTCCCTACCTCGAGCAAGTGCTTCCCGCCGACGCTCCTGAAGGTACCGAGCCGGCGCGTGCGAATGTGCCCGAAGACTTGGCGCCGGATGAGCTGACCGCTGAGAAGGCCCGTGAGCTCATGGAGTCCACGGGACCGGACGAGCGCGTGCTCGGCGTAGATCCTTCCACCGGCCGCCAGATCGTGGCGAAGGACGGCCGCTACGGCGCGTACGTCACCGAAGTGATCGAGGAGCCTACCGAGGAAGAGCTCGCCGCTCTTCCAGTGGAGTACTACAAGAACGGCAAGCCGAAGCCGCGCAAGAAGCCGGTCAAGGAGAAGCCACGCACTGGTTCTTTGTTCAAGTCCATGAGTCTTGAAACCGTCACTCTTGACGACGCGCTTAAGCTGTTGAGCTTGCCGCGCGTCCTGGGAACGGACGCTGAAGGCGTGGAGATCACAGCTCAGAACGGTCGCTTTGGCCCGTACCTGAAGAAGGGCACGGACTCGCGTTCGCTGGCAAGCGAAGACGAGATCTTCTCCACCACCTTGGAGCAGGCTCTTGAGATCTACTCGCAGCCTAAGCAGCGCGGTGCCCGCCAAGCGGCCGCCCCGTTGGCGGAGTTTGGTCCGGACCCCGTGAGCGAGAAGAACATTGTGGTCAAGGACGGCCGCTTTGGTCCGTACATCACTGATGGCGTCACGAACATCACGATCCCTCGTGATACCACCATTGAAGAGCTCACTCGCGAACGTGCCATCGAGCTGTTGGCTGATAAGCGTGCTCGTGGACCGGTTAAGCGTGGAGCAAAGACCACCACGACGAAGTCCACGGCCGCCAAATCCACGGCAAAGTCCACCGCTGCGAAGACAACAGCGGCTAAGACGACGGCCGCAAAGAAGCCTGCCGCGAAAAAGCCTGCAACGCGTTCCACGTCCACCTCGAAATAAAAGGCTAGATGGTTCATGCGCCTTGGCGTTCTCGACATCGGATCAAACACCGTCCACTTGTTGCTGGTTGATGCGCACCCGGGCGCACGGCCTGTGGCGTTTGCCTCTCACAAGCGGCCGCTCTCACTGATCCAGTATCAGGACGAATCCGGCGCCATCACGGAGGAAGGTCAGCGAGAGCTGATCGACTTCGTGTCCGAGGCCGCCGATTTCGCGCGCCGTCATCACGCCGAGGACTTCCTTGCATTCTGCACCTCCGCAATTCGCGAGTCGGCCAACGGCCCTTCGGTCCTAGATCGTGTGATGACGGAAACCGGCGTCACTCTCATGGAGCTCAGCGGCGAGCAAGAAGCGGCTGTCACTTACTTCGCGGTGCGTCGTTGGTTCGGCTGGAGTGCCAAGAACATCATGAACCTGGACATTGGTGGAGGTTCCATGGAACTGACCATCGGTTGGGATGCGCTACCTGCCGCCGCCTACTCCGTACCGCTCGGTGCGGGCCGGCTCACGCGTGACTTTTTGCCCGATGATCCGCCGAGTCCTCGCGACGTGAAGGATCTGCGCAAATACATCAAGTCCACTCTCAAAGAGCCGGTCGCCGTGCTCAAAGAGTATGAAAAGCCCAAGCTCGTGGCGGCAACGTCCAAGACGTTCCGGAGCCTGGCCCGCATTTGTGGCGCCGCGCCGAGCGCCGAAGGTCCGTACGTCAAGCGGCTCTTGCGACTCGAAGATCTGAAACTGTGGACCCGGCGCCTTGAAGCCATGACTATCGAGGACCGCGCCCTGTTACCTGGCGTGTCCGAGGTCCGCGCTCCTCAAGTTCTCGCCGGCGCACTCTCTGCAGAGATCGCCATGGAAATGCTTGGCCTCGAACAAGTACGCATCTGCCCATGGGCATTGCGCGAAGGAATTTTGCTGCAGCGCTTTGACCACTTGATGGCAGAGAGCGGCCAATCACTCAACGTTCCGGGACATCTAGGGAGTAACCTGCCCTTGGGCAAAGAACCCCACGTTCCAGGAACACCGCACTCGGTGGCCAGCGCCGCACAACAGCACTAGGGACCACAGCTATGAGCGAAGAAAGCCAGAACCAAGGAAGCAACGGCGAAGCGAGCGACGCTAACACAAGCAACGCGAACCCCAGCAATGGCGCCGAACGCAAGCCTGCGTCGTCGTCCGGGAAAACCTACCCCGTAGCGCTCTCAAGCTCCTCGGTCTACCCGCTCTCCGTGGTGGACGCTTTCTCCCTCGCCCGCGATGTGGGCTATGACGGCGTAGAAGTCATGGTCACCGGCAACAGCATCAGCCAAGATCCCAAGCAGCTCCTGAAGCTCTCAGAGCGCTACGATCAGCCGATCTCCGCCATTCACGCTCCTACGCTTTTGCTGACGCAGCAAGTGTGGGGAAGCGCGTGGAACAAGATTGAGAAATCCGCGCTCATGGCTAAAGAAGTGGGCTGCAGCAGTGTGGTGGCGCACCCGCCGTTCCGCTGGCAAGGCACCTACGCGACGCAATTCGCAGAAGGCGTGCGCCGCATCAATGAAGAACACGGCGTGAAAATTTGCGTGGAAAACATGTACCCGTGGCGAGCTCGCGGCCGTGAAGCGCTCATGTACTTGCCGCACTGGAACCCCGTGCCGCAACCCTATGATTTCGTGACGTGGGACTTCTCCCACGCCTCCATCGCCAACCACGATTCGCTCGAAGCCGTTCAGGCCCTCGGCGATCGCCTCACCCACCTGCACTTGTGCGACGGCAACAACAACGCCAAAGACGAGCACCTCGTGCCAGGTCGCGGTACCCAGCGCGTCCAAGAGACCTTGGAATACTTGCGCGACTCCGAATGGGACGGCGCTGTGGTGGTAGAAGTTTCTACCCGTAAAGCAAAAGGAGCTGGCGAGCGAGAAGAGTGGTTGGGGGAAACACTCAACTTCGCTCGCCAGCACTTGAATCGATTACCTCTCTCCAAATAATCGATTCGGTTTTTCACTCGCACCTTTGAAGGTAGTACCTACGTTATGGACCTACTTTGTGTGCGCTCAAAGTAGAACCTGTACGGTTCCTGTGATTCGCTACGAAAGGACATTCTGATGGATTCACCGCGCCTCGCCTTTATTGGTCTCGGCAACATGAATGGCGCTATTCTGCGCGGAATTTTGGCTTCTGGCTTCGACACATCCCGCGTGGTCGGGACCGTCCGGAACACAGAGAAGTCACAGGCGCTCGCCAGCGAGCTCGGAGTGACCGTGCTGTCTGAGAACAGCAATCCATCAGCCAATCAGGACGCTGTGCAGGACGCGGACATCGTGTTCTTGGGCGTGAAGCCGTTCGGGATCGCGGAGATGTGCGAGCACCTCAAGGATCACCTGAAGGAAGGCTCCGTCGTCGTTTCCGTGGCGGCCGCCATCACCACGGAAACCATGGAGAAGCACCTCAACCCGGGCCAATCCGTCATCCGCACCATGCCGAACGTGCCTCTCCAAGTGGGGAAGGGCGCCGTCGGACTGTCCGCGGGAACTAACGCCAGCGAATCGCACGTCAAGGCTGCAACTGAGCTCTTTGAGCCGTCCGGAATCGTGGTGCGCGTTCCCGAAGAGCAACTGGATGCGGTTTCTGCTATCTCAGGATCCGGACCGGCCTACGCCTTCTACCTCGCCGAACTAATAGCCGAGGCGGGGGAGAAACTGGGACTGGCCCCAGAGCTTTCTCGCGAACTCGCGCGCGCCACAGTGGCCGGCGCGGGCCTGATGTTGGACGATCCCGCCGCCAACCCGGTAGAGCTGCGCAAGTCCGTCACGAGCCCTAATGGCACCACGGAAGTAGCGTTGCGGATCTTCGCAGAACGCGGCCTCGGAGACATCATCGCCGAAGGTGCAGCAGGCGCCACGGCTCGCGCTCAAGAGATCAGCAAAGACCTCGCTTCTTAGTCAAAATTCTTCGTGTGTACCCCTGAGTAATTCGGTAGCGTGGTGGTGTGAGGCATTCCGCATCACCACGTTCGAAATGAAGTTCCGTTCAGGAGACGCTCATGCGCGCAGTCGTATTCGAAGATTTCAAGACTTTCCCCGTTCTCAAAGACATTGAAAAGCCCACCCCCGGCCCCGGCGAAGTATTGCTGAAGGTCGCTGGCGCGGGTGCTTGCCACTCTGACGTGGCAATTTTCCAGGATTTCGAAGCCAACAACCCTGCCGGTTTGAAGCCAGGATTCGTGCTGGGCCACGAGAACTCAGGCTGGATTGAAGAAGTTGGACCGGGCGTCACCGGATTCAACAAGGGTGAGGCCTACTTGGTCTACGGGCCAATCGGCTGCGGACGCTGCCGTGCGTGCTCGCGCGGTCAAGACACCTACTGCCTCAACGCCGCCACCAACCCCTACATGGGCATTGGCTTGGGTCGCAACGGTGGCATGGCTGAGTACGTCACGGTTCCCGCCCGCAACCTGGTTCCGCTCGGCGACGCCGACCCTGTGGCCGCCGCCCCGCTCTCTGATGCTGGCCTGACCCCGTACCACGCCATCAAGCTGGCGCTGCCGAAGCTCAATGGCGGCGGAAAGTTTGCGCTGGTCATTGGCTTGGGCGGTCTTGGGTTGGTGGGCGTGCAGATCCTCAAAGCGCTCACGGGCGCCACGATCATTGCCACGGATGCGAAGCCAGAAGCGATGGCTGAGGCTGAGAAGCTTGGAGCGCTGACGGTTCCTGCCGGGCAGGATCAGGTGGCAAGGATCCGCGAGATCACGGGTGGTAACGGTGTTGACGCGGCTTTCGATTTCGTGGGAATTACGCCCACCATTACGACGGCGATGCAGTCCATGGCACTCATGGGTCGTTGCACCGTTGTGGGTATCGCAGGTCAGCCGTACGACTGGTCCTTCTTCAGCGCACCGTACGAGGTTGAACTCACGAGCACCTATTGGGGCACCATCGAGGACCTCTACGATGTGGTGGCTCTCTACAAGAGCGGCCTCGTGGTCCCGCAGTTCACGGCGTACCCCATGGATCAGGCGCTCGAGGCGTACCAGCTGCTGGTGGACGGTAAGGTCGCCGGCCGTGCTGTGGTGACACCTAACGCCTAGGCGTTAGCGCTGCCGCCCGTTGCTTCGGGCTCGCAAGCTTGAGAGCTACGGGCGGGCGGCGAACCGCTCGAGCAACTCCGTGTGGCCGGATACGATCAGCACGTCTCGGTGCGTGACCTTCGTATTCGGCTGCGCGTAGGTGAAGTCCTCGCCGGGGGTCTTTACGCCCACGATGGTGACGCCGTACTTGGCGCGAACCTGAGATTCGGCCAGTGTGAAACCCTGGGTTTCCTTGGGTGGGTACATCTTCACGATCGCGAAGCCGTCATCGAATTCGATGAAGTCCAGCATGCGGCCGCCCACGAGGTGAGCGGTACGCACGCCGGCGTCCGCTTCCGGGTAGATCACGTGATTTGCGCCGATGCGCGTGAGGATCTTGCCGTGGGACGGCGTAATGGCCTTCACCCACAAGTGTTCAATTCCCAAATCCACGAGGTTCACGGTGATGAGCACCGAGGATTCGATGGACGTTCCCACGCCCACCACGGCGGAGCTGAACTCTTGAGCACCGAGCTGGCGGAGCGCTTCAATGTTGGTGGCGTCCGCTTCCACGACGTGGGTGAGCAGCCCGGACCACTTCTGCACGAGGTCAGGATTACGCTCGATCGCGAGGACTTCACGACCCTGCTTGACCAGCTGACTGGCTACCGATGCGCCGAAACGCCCCAACCCAATAACGAGTACGGGGGCGTTGTGGTCTTGCTGAATCTTGTCAGCCAATGATCGGCCTTTCCTCGGGATAGCGGTACAACTGATCGCGCTGCTTCAAGGACAGCGCCGATGCCAAAGTAATAGTGCCAATACGGCCAGCAAACATCAACGCGGCCAGAATGTACTTGCCGGCTGGCGGCAATTCAGCACTGAGGTTGGTACTCAAGCCTACGGTGGCGAACGCCGAAATCGATTCGAAGAGCACACGGTCCAGCGAGGCCGGCGTCAGCATCATGATGAGGCCACACGCGGTGGCTACCAGGGTTGCTCCCAAGACCACCACGGAGATGGCCACGCGTAGCGTGCCCTCGGGGATGGTGCGGCCGAACGCCTTCACGTCACGTTCACCGCGGGCTTCGGCGAAGATCGCCAAGAACAGCACGGCCAGAGTGGTGATCTTGATGCCGCCGGCGGTGGAGGCTGAACCGCCGCCCACGAACATCAAAGCATCCGTGGCGAGCATGGTGTTGGTTTCCATGTACGCCTGATCCACCAGATTGAATCCGCCAGAGCGGGTCATGATGGACGCGAAAATGGCATGCACAATCTTGTCCCCGGCTGCCATTCCGCCGATGGTGCGGACGTTATTCCACTCCAAAAGTCCCCAGCCCATGGCGCCGATGACCACCAAGGCAAAAGAGCCGATAATCGTGATCTTGGTGTGCAGGTTCCACTTGGAGAACACGCCCTTGAACTGCAAGAGCACCAAGATGACGGGAAAGCCCAAGCTGCCAATGAAGACGCCCACCATGAGCGGAATCAGGATGTAGAGATCCATCTCATAGGGCACCAGGCCGTTGGAGTGCGGCGTGAATCCTGCGTTGTTGAAAGCGGAGATCGCGTAGAACATTCCATGCCACAGCGCCGTGGGGAAGGACTCTCCCAACACTACAAAGCGAGGAGTGAGCACCAACATCAACGCCAACTGAATAATGACGGACGTCGTAACCACGATCTTCAAAAGTGAGCGAACCTCGCCCAAGGTACCGGACGCCGTCGTACTCATTGAAGACTGAGCCATCAGCTTTCCGCGCACGCCCAACTTCTTGCTCACCGCAAGAGACAGCAGCGCGGCGATGGTCAAAATACCCAAACCGCCGATGAACACGCCCAAAGAAATGAAAACTTGTCCCCAAAAGGACCAATGGTCGGCGGTCGAAACCACCGTGAGGCCTGTAACGCAGACCGCCGACACTGCTGTGAAAAGCGCATCGTGAAGGGCGGTGAACTCATTGTTCGCTGAGGAGATGGGGAGCGCCAAGAGCAACGTAAACACCGCAATCACGCTCAAAAACGCCAAAAGCGCGAGGCGGGCGGGGGAGTTCGACGCTACCGTTTGCACGTACAAGCGAGCCGCGTTCAACGGCTGCATTGCCCGTTGACGCCATCGCGAAGCGAGGGTCGCGGAGGTCTCGGTCATCTTCACATTCAATCATTAGCGTGCGGCAAAAACGTGACTCTTGCCACGAAACAAGTACGGTGGTAGGTGTGACGGAAGTTTCATCGGCGAAAATTGTCAGCAAGGTGGTGTGGTCTCAGGACTACTTGTCGTACCGATTTAGCGATTCACACCCTATGAATCCTATTCGCCTCGATCTCACCATGCGCCTAGCTGAAGCGCTAAATGTGTGTGAGAGCCGCGACATGGCACTCATTGAGCCCTTTGTTGCCTCGGATGAGGAACTCGCGGCCGTCCACACCCCCGAATATATTGCCGCCGTGCATCGTGGCGCCGAGAACCCCTCAGAAGAAATTCCGGAGTTCGGACTTGGCTCTGAAGATAACCCGCTGTTCCCGGCCATTCATGACTCGGCAGCGCTCATCGCTGGTGGAAGCATCGCAGCGGCCCGCGAAATCATCGCTGGTACGGCACAGCACGTCGTGAACTTTGCTGGCGGGCTCCACCATGCCGCGGCAGCGAAAGCGAGCGGCTTCTGCATCTATAACGACGCCGCCCTCGCCATTCAAGAGCTGCTGGATCACGGCTTTGAGCGCGTGCTCTACATCGACGTTGATGCCCACCATGGCGACGGCACGGAACAGATTTTCTGGAACGATCCCCGCGTCATGACCATTTCTTTGCACGAAAGTGGTGTCTCGCTGTTCCCAGGGACCGGATTCGCCAACGAAACAGGCGGGCCGGACGCGCTAGGAACCGCAGTAAATGTTGCCGTGCCCTCACGTACGAGCGACGCCGGCTGGCTGCGCGCGTTCCATTCGATCGTCCCCCAAATCACGGAACAGTTTGAGCCGCAAGTCATTGTGTCTCAACACGGCTGCGACGCTCACGCCCACGATGACCTCACCAACCTGCGTTTGAGTGTGGACGCCCAGCGTCAGAACATGCTGGATATTGCTGAGCTAGCAAAGCGTTTCTCGAATGATCGGTGGATTGCCACCGGTGGCGGCGGCTACAACGTCATCGAAGTGGTGCCGCGCGCGTGGACGCATTTGATGGCTATCGCTGGCGGTCAACCCATTCCGCTGCGCACCGAGGTTCCCGCGTCCTACCGGGAGTATGTGCTGGAAACCTATGGGGTGGAAGCTCCCGAGTTCATGAGTGACGGTGCGGAGTTATGGTGGCGTTCGTGGGAAGTGGGATATGACCCTTCGGACCCCATTGACCGCACCATCATGGCGACGCGCAAGGAAATCTTCCCGCTGTATGGGCTCGACCCGTGGTTTGACTAACCCGCGAGATGACGCGGATTAACGGCTCCATGTAGAACCGATTGCTGAATATCATGGGATCGCAACCTAAGTCTCCCGAGTTTCAGAAGCCTGCCGCAACCGTGGCATTGTTCTTGGTGAATAAGAGAACTGCGAGCGGAGTGCCCGCTCCATCAGTGCGAGGAGCTACTATGAACCAACATCTACTGGATATTCGCGACGAAGTGATGCGCCGTAACCCTGGTGAAGTTGAATTCCACCAGGCAGTCAACGAAGTATTTGATTCTCTTGAACCTGTGACAAAGAAGCACCCGGAGTTCGTTGAGGCCGCAATTCTTTCGCGCATGTGTGAGCCAGAGCGCCAGATCATCTTTCGCGTGCCGTGGGTTGATGACAAGGGCCAGGTCCAGATCAACCGCGGTTTCCGCGTGGAGTTCAACTCCGCTTTGGGCCCGTACAAGGGTGGTCTGCGATTCCACCCGAGCGTGTACTTGGGCATCGTGAAGTTCTTGGGCTTTGAGCAGATCTTCAAGAACGCGCTGACTGGCATGCCCATTGGCGGCGGTAAGGGCGGTTCTGACTTTGATCCGCGCGGGAAGTCTGACGCTGAAGTCATGCGTTTCTGCCAGTCCTTCATGACGGAGCTCTACCGTCACATTGGCGAGTACACGGACGTACCCGCAGGTGACATTGGAGTGGGTGGCCGCGAGATCGGCTACCTCTTTGGCCAGTACAAGCGCATCACCAACCGCTACGAGTCCGGCGTGCTGACCGGCAAGGGTGTTTCGTGGGGTGGATCGCTGGTGCGTCCGGAAGCCACCGGTTACGGTGCCGTGATGTTCGCCAACGAGATGCTCAAGACCCGTGGTGCTTCCTTCGATGGACGCCGCGTGATTGTGTCCGGCTCCGGAAACGTCGCCTTGAACGCTATTGAGAAGGCCACGGCTCTGGGCGCTACGTGTGTCACGGCTTCCGATTCCTCCGGCTACATCGTGGATGAGGCAGGCGTTGACCTGGATCTGCTGCGTCAGATCAAGGAAGTGGAGCGTGGGCGTATCCGCGAATACGCAGAACGTCGTGGTGGCACTGGCACTGCGCACTTCGTTGCGGGCGGGTCCGTGTGGGACGTCACCGGTGATGTTGCTTTGCCATGTGCAACGCAGAACGAGCTCGACGAGAACAATGCTCGCCGACTGGTTGAGGGCGGCGTCATCGCCGTCGCTGAAGGCGCCAACATGCCGTGCACGGCGGAAGCCACCGCGTTGTTCCAGGACGCCAACGTGCTGTTCGCTCCGGGCAAGGCTGCCAACGCCGGCGGCGTGGCAACGTCAGCTCTCGAAATGCAGCAGAACGCTTCGCGCGATGCGTGGAGCTTCGAGCACACCGAGGCTCGCCTTGAAGAAATCATGATCAAGATTCACAACCAGTGCGCCGAAACCGCTGAGGAATACGGTGCGCCGGGCAACTACGTGACGGGCGCCAACATTGCCGGCTTCGTCAAGGTTGCGGACGCCATGATGGCGCTGGGTGTCATCTAACTCGCCCTTCACTCGGTAGCTTTATACTCCGAATGTGCGCGAAAGGCTTGAAGAACGCGCGCGCATTCGGAGTATTTGCTTTGAGCGAGTAATCTGTTAAGGATCGTTTAGCAAAGATTCAGCTCTTGAAGGTTGCGCTTTGCGCACTCGAGCGATAGTCAACAATCAACATTGCGAGGAATCTCTATGGGCTCAGTTATTAAGAAGCGCCGCAAGCGTATGGCGAAGAAGAAGCACCGCAAATTGCTTCGTAAGACCCGCCACCAGCGCCGCAACAAGAAGTAAATCTTCTGTGCTCAGGCCGCCACTCACTCCCTCTGTGGAGAGATGGCGGCCTTTTGCGTTCCCGGACTCCGTTAGGCTTTTGAGCGTGAATTTCCCCAAGATCGAACTCATCACCAATGCCGGCTGCCATTTATGCGAGGACGCGCGAACCGTGGTGGATGAGGTCACTCGAGAACTGGGTGTGCCGTGGGAGGAAGTCTCCCTCCAGTCTTCGCCTGAACTCGTTGCCCTCCACAGTGAGGAAGTGCCGGTGTTGCGTATCGATGGCGTCGTGCGTGATTTTTGGGTGATCGACCCGGCCCGGTTGCGCCGCTTGCTGACGGAGCGCTCATGACTCGTTCTGGGGAGTACGACGCCGCAGCTATTTCACGTGCCTTACCTGCGGAACTTGCCACTGCTGTGAGCGCCCCCGCGCATTTGCCAGAAGCCACGGTCCGCCGGTTGACCACGTATTTACGGGTCTTGGATCAGCTCGTGGATGAGCAATCGACGGTGTCTTCGCAGGATCTTGCGGCTTTTGCGGGCACGAATTCGGCCACCTTGCGCAAGGACATGTCCCTCTTGGGGACGTTTGGGCGCCGTGGTGTTGGCTATGATGTTCAAAGGGTTCGGGTGTTGTTGGAAACGACGCTAGGCCTGACGCGCGAATGGCGCGTCCTACTGGTTGGCGCCGGTAACCTGGGTCGGGCTTTTGCAGGCTACGCCGGTTTCCGATCCCACGGCTTCCGCTTTGTTGGCGTGATCGATAGCAATCCGGAGCTCGTCGGGACCACCATCAACGACCTTGAAGTTTCCGCCGCCTCGGATCTGGAAGCACTGGCCACCAAGCATCGCGCGAACATGGCCGTCTTGACCGTCCCGGGCGTCGCCGCCCAACCGGTGGTCGATCAGCTGGTGGCGGCTGGGGTGCACAACATTCTGTCCTTCGCCCCAGTCCCGCTGCGCGTTCCCGATGGAGTCACCGTCCGACGCGTGGATGTGGCCCGCGAAATCCAGATGCTCGCGTACTTCGCGGTCATGGGCGAAGCCTCCGACGGAACCTAGCCCGCGAACTGCTCCCTCTCGTTCCTCCCGATGTGCGGCCACTTTCCTTCACTGAGCTCCCTGTGCGGCCACTTTGCTACAACTTTTTTGAGTTTTTCTGTCGCAAAGTGTTCTCGCATATGGGGCGGGTTGTAGAGAAATGGCCTCGCAGGGGTTTTTTAGGGGGTGCGGTTCGTAGCCAAAGTTGCACTGTGTTGGGGTTGAAAATACTGTGGTGGCGTCGAAAAAGGGGACCTCCGTCTCCGGAGATCCCCTCAAACGAGAACCGCGGCCTCAAGGACCGACTATTGAGTTTTGGTGATGCCGCGTTGTTAGCGGCGACGCGAGCGCTTGATCGCGGACTTTGCTGCGATGTAGGCGCTGGACGGACGCAACCAAGCAAGAACGATCGCTCCAACACCAAGAGCAAGCATGATCCAGCCGAAGAATCCGCTGCCCACGTAGGTGAAGACGGAAATCACGGCGAGCACGGTTCCGGTGATGCGGGCGCCGTTGCTGCCCTTGCCGATGAAGAAGCCGATCACGGCGTACAAAACCGCGAAAATCAAGGACAGCACCAGAGCTGTGGTCTTCATGATTCCCACGAGTTCAGCGAGGACGACGCCCTGCTTTTCCAACTCATCGAGCTGTTCTGCCGCACCGGGGGTGGCGTTGAAGAGATCGATGATCGCCTGATCAGGAATCATCATGAGGGCGATTCCACCGATGGCCGTCAAAACTGCTGCAACGTACAAAAGAATCGAGGCGATCTTGAGCTCTTTAGGCTTCGGAGGAAGCACTGGTGCGCCGAAGCCGCCCTGTTGCAGTGGCGAGTTCCAGCCCTGCTGTGCGCCCGGCTGTCCATATGGATTAGCGCCGTAGGGGGCCTGACCTTGCTGGTTCTGGCCATACGGGTTCTGACCGTAAGGATTCTGCTGACCGCCGGCCTGTTGTCCGGGGTACTGCGGAATGCCGGTGCCACCGGCAGTGGAAGCGCCCGTGTTCTGAGTTCCTGCGTTCTGACCGTAGGGATTCTGGCCGTAAGGGTTTGCAGACGGAAGCGACTGCCCCTGTGTGCCCTGAGCCTGGGAGCTCTGTCCTTGAGCACCCTGCTGCTGGCCGTAGCGTGGGCCCTGACCTGCGGCGTCGTTTCCGAAAGGAGCGGAATCGCCCTCCGGCAAGCGCTGACCATACCGTGGTGGTTCTGGGACCTGCGGGGTGGAATCGTTGTTGCTCATCGTGAGCCTCCTGTAATTCGGTACCGATGACTATCTCAAGAATAGTCAACTCGATTGCTTGGAGGGATCATCACGGGGAATGACTTTGCTGTCAGAGGAAAGCATCCTCGGTACTGCCAGGGTATAAACAGGCGAGGAATTAAAGGACCGTGGGCCGTCGCAACGAATGCGACGGCCCACGGCTGAAGGATCATCCTGAGGGGGATGCCTCGAGAAGGCTAGAAACTAGGCAGCCTTGACGAATGCTGCGTCGATCTCAAGAACAACCTTGTCAGAAACAAGCACGCCGCCAGCTTCAAGAGCAGCGTTCCAGGTCAGGCCCCACTGCTTGCGGGAGATGGTGGTCTTGCCGGAGAAAGCTGCGCGGGTTGCACCGAATGGGTCAACAGCAACGCCTTCAGAGGAAACCTTGAGAGTAACTGGGTGGGTCTCATCGCGGATGGTGAGGTCACCGGTGAGCTCGAACTCTTCGTCGTTGCCGGAAACGCCGGTGGAAACGAACTTGAGGGTGGAGAAGGTCTCAACGTCGAAGAAGTCAGCAGACTTGACGTGGCCGTCGCGGCCTTCGTCGCCCGAGTTGAAGGATGCAGCGTCGATGGTGACGTTGACGGAAGAATCGGCAACGGTCTCAGCAACCTCAAGGGTGCCTTCAGCGGAGGTGAACTTTCCGCGAACCTTCGAGATGCCAGCGTGGCGAACAACGAATGCGATGTCCGTGTGGGACATGTCCAAGGTCCAGGTTCCGGTTGCAAGTGCAGTCATGTGAAAACTCCTCTAAAAATGTGTCAAGGTCTGACGGTTGGTAGGTCGACTTCGTGAGCCATTACTAAAACTCTAATGTATTCATTTGCATATGTCCACACTTTATTGAAGATTCAAGTAAAGATTCCGAGTGGCGTTAATCACTAAGTAGAACTTCGAACCATTCGAAGACTTTCACAGGAATGTGACAACTGGGGGATGAGTAGGGAAACTCTGTGCAAACTCCCACCTGGGAACTTCCATCTGGTTCGGTTCGTTTGGGTCCATCTGAGAGAATGGAAGACATGCTTCAATCGACGGTCCATCTTGTGCGCCATGGAGAAGTCTTCAATCCAGATCGCGTTCTCTATGGGCGACTCCCCGGATTCCATCTCTCTGAGCTCGGCTACCGCATGGCGGATCGCCTGAGCGAACACTTTGCTGACCGCAAAGAGGCGGGCGCCCGCATCGCCACCGTGGCCGCATCACCGCTACTCCGAGCTCAAGAAACCGCGCGCCCCACTGCCGAAGCCCTCGGGCTCACGCTTTTGGAAGAGCCGCGTGTCATTGAAGCCAAGAACCACTTTGAGGGCCTGTCTCACATCAAGAAGGAACTTGGCCGCCCCAATCACTGGCCGTACCTCGTGAACCCGTTCCGTCCCAGCTGGGGCGAAGCCTATAAGGCTCAGGTCAAACGCGTGGTGGAAGCCGTGAAGATCCACCGAGATCTCGCGGTAAAGCTCGAGGGCAATGGCGCCGAGGCCATCATCGTGGCCCACCAGCTGCCGATCTGGGTCACCCGCCTCTCCGCTGAAAAGAAGCCGCTGTGGCACGATCCGCGCCAGCGCGAATGCTCACTCGCGTCCATCACTTCGCTTCACTTCGACGGCGAAAACCTCGTCAACGTTGAATATTCCGAACCCTGTGGCGACTTGCTCAAAGACGCCTCAAACCTGCCAGGAGCTTAGCCAGAATGCATGACCCCCATTTGTTCTCCGCGTCTGACAAGCCAGAAGGCGGCGCTGATCGCCGTTCCGCTGGCCGCCCAGCGCGACGGGCTGTGATCGCTGGCGCCTTGGCACTTCCGATCGCCGGATTCTTGAGCGCGTGCGCGCCCGAGCAGTCCAGCCTGTCCCAGCAGGCCAACGAGGGGAACAACAAGAACTACATCGCCGGCGACGGCTCGGTTGAGGTCTATGACGCTGACCAGCGAACGGATCCTGTTGATCTAACCGCCGAAACCTACGACGGCGAAAGCGTGAGCACCGCAGACTGGCGCGGCAACGTGGGCATTTTGAACTTCTGGTACGCCGCCTGCGCCCCCTGCCGCGTGGAAGCCCCGCACTTGCGCGAACTCCATGACGAGTTCAAAGCCGATGGCGTGACCTGGCTCGGAATCAACGGTCGGGATGAAAAGGCAACCGCCGAAGCCTTCGAGCGCACCTTCGAAGTCCCTTACTCTTCCGTACCGGATTCCAATGGCCGCGTGCTCTTGCAGCTGACCAAGTACGTCCCCGCTCAGGCGTACCCCACCACGTTGGTGCTGGATAAGCAGGGCCGTGTAGCAGCCCGCATCCTGGGGCTCGCGGACAAGTCCACGCTGAAAGCGTTGATCGAAACCGCGCTCGCCGAGAAGGCGTGAGAATTTGTTGACCTCCGTCCCCTCAGTTCTCGCCGGCACGGCGAATATCGCTAGCTCGGTAAACATCGCAGCCGCCGCAAACCCGTTCGCGGAGACCGTGCTTGACG
Source organism: Neomicrococcus aestuarii (assembly GCF_014201135.1). Lineage (NCBI taxonomy): Bacteria > Bacillati > Actinomycetota > Actinomycetes > Micrococcales > Micrococcaceae > Neomicrococcus > Neomicrococcus aestuarii. The sequence goes on from NZ_JACHDR010000001.1 coordinate 2,227,632, forward strand.
GCTCGCTCTTACTCGCGGTCCCCATCGCGGTACTCGCCGGCTTGGTGTCCTTCTTGTCGCCGTGTGTGTTGCCGCTGGTTCCTGGCTACCTGGGCTACGTCACGGGCCTGACCGGTGTGGATCTCGAAAAGCAGGGCCGCGGCCGCATGGCCTGGGGCATCACCCTCTTCATTCTGGGCTTCACCGCGGTCTTCATGCTCACTGGCGTGCTGTTCGCGCAGCTCTCCATTTGGCTTCGCTTTGAAGGCGAGTGGGTTACCCGCGTCCTCGGTGTCCTCGTGATCCTGATGGGCATCGTGTTCATGGGCGGCTTCGGCTTCATGCAACGTGACGTCAAGGTTCACGCCCGCCCGCGCGCGGGCCTCTGGGGCGCCCCGATCCTTGGCATGACGTTCGGCCTCGGATGGGCTCCGTGCATCGGCCCGACGCTTGCAGCGGTGCTGGCACTGAGCTCGGGCGCCAACCCGCAACCCGGCAAGGCGGCGCTGCTGACGTTCGCTTATTGCATGGGTCTGGGAATTCCGTTCCTGATTATCGCGCTCGCTTTCCGCAAGGGCATGGGAGCCCTGAAGGTGATGCGCAAGCACCAAGTGCTGCTGATGCGGATCGGTGGGGCACTGTTGATTGTGCTTGGCCTGCTCATGGCCGTGGGCTTGTGGGGGCAGTGGGTTACCCAGCTCCAAGACTGGTTTGCTAACGAAGTGAGGTTGCCCATCTAATGGCAAAAGCAGATAACGTCCGGGACACGGAATTAGCGCAATCGGAGCACGACGCCGAAGCCCCGGAATCGCTCGAAGCGGCCAGTACGCAGGGCGAGGCAAAGAACGAAACGCAAGCTGCGTCGTCGTCCTCCGGTAAAAAAAACAGTAAGGACGATGTTGCCGTACCCGCGCTCGGGCCGGTGGAACTGCTGCGCTGGGCATGGACGCAACTGACCTCGATGCGCACGGCGCTGTTCTTGCTGTTGCTGCTCGCGATCGCCGCGGTGCCAGGGTCGCTGTTCCCGCAACGCTCGGTGAACGCCAACCTGGTATCGACGTACCTGACGAACAATCCCACCACCGGACCGTGGCTGGATCGTTTCCAGTTCTTTGACGTGTACTCGTCCGTGTGGTTCTCGGCGATCTACATTTTGCTGTTCATCTCGCTGATCGGCTGCATCATTCCGCGCGTGAAGAAGCACTGGGAAGCGCTGCGCTCCAAGCCGGCCCGCACCCCAGCGCGACTAGGACGCTTGCCGCACTCAGGCACTATTGCTCTGGAAGATTCGACGCTAACGACCGAGCAGATCCTTGAAACGTCAGCCGCAGTTCTGAAAAAGCGTGGCTACCGCGTGGACCTCCGTCCCGAGGGAAACCGACCCAGCGTCGGCGCTGAACGCGGCTACTTGCGCGAGTCCGGCAACCTGCTCTTCCACGTGAGCCTCGTCGGAATCCTTGCGTCCGTGGCGCTCGGCGGCATGTTCAGCTACACCGCCCAGCGCATCCTGGTGGAGGGTGAATCCTTCGTCAACACGCTGGTGTCCTATGACAGCTTCCGCCCCGGAACCGCGTTCAACGAGGACACCCTGGACCCGTTCGCGGTGACGCTGGATAACTTCAAAGTGGAATTCGACCGCGAATCCTCCACGCACTTCGGCCAGCCCATCAACTTTGACGCCACGGTGGACGTGACGGAATCGGACGGCGCAACCCGCCGCGAACAGCTCCGCGTGAATCACCCACTGCGCATCGGCGCCACGGACGTGTACCTCGTGGGTAACGGCTACGCGCCGATCATCACGGTCCGCGACGGCGAAGGAAACGTCGCGTTCCAAGGTCCCGTGGTGTCCGTGCCACAAGACGGCGTCTACACGTCCCTGATTGTGCTCAAGGTCCCGGACGCGCAGCCGGATCAGCTGGGTTTCACCGGCTTCTTGCTGCCCACGGCCGTGATGGGCTCTGACGGAGTGTCGTTCTCCGCTGACCCGTCCGCCGTGAACCCGCAGATCAGCCTGAACTCCTACTACGGTGACCTGGGCTTGGACTCGGGCAATCCGCAGAACGTGTACGTCATTGACACGGATCAGATGACCGAGCTCAACAGCCGCAACCTGGAAGCGGGCGGCATCACCCTGAACGCCGGCCAGTCCTACACACTGCCAGACGGCAAGGGTTCCATCTCCTTTGACGGTCTCAAGCGGTACATCGGCATCGACGTGCAACACGATCCCGGAAAGGTCGCCGTCGCAATCTTCGCGGCGCTCGCCCTAATTGGTCTCGCTACGTCCTTGTTCGTGCCGCGTCGCCGCGCGTGGGTGGTTGTCACCTCGACGGGCGCAAGCGCTGGCAATGGCGCAGGCTCCGGCACAAGCCCCGGCACAGGTGAGGAACGTATGATCGAGTACGGTCTGCTGGCCCGAGGCGAGGATCCGCGACTTGATGACGAATCCTTGAAGCTGCGCGAACTTCTAGACGAGGCCGTTGCCAGCGGCCCACACTCCACTTCTGAGAAATAACGAGGAACCATGCCAACCATCAACGAAACCCTAGGGCAGTACAGCGATTTGTTCATGCTGCTCGCGGCCATGGTCTACGCGGTGGCCTTCATTTGCTTCGCGTTCGATCTTGCGAAGTCCAACGAGACCATCCGCGAACTCGAGAAGAACCTTGTCACTGAGGAACAGCGCGAGCTCGCGAGCGTGGGCGCGGGTGCCGCGGTTCGCCGTGGATCCTCACGCCGTGGTGCGGATGCGGGGGATTCGGACGTTCTGGTGGGCGATTCCATGGATTACGACGGCGCCGCCCCGAAGCGACGTTTCGCCAACATTGCCATCACGCTCACCATCTTGGCTGCCATCATCCACGTGGCTGCTGTGATCTCTCGCGGCATCGCCGCGGCGCGTGTGCCGTGGGGCAACATGTACGAGTTCCTGTCCACGGGTGCCGCGATTGTGGCCGTGGTGTACCTGATTGCTTTGCGCAAGAAGGACCTGCGCTTCATGGGCGCCTTCGTGGTGGGCCTTGTGACGTTGATGTTGTGTGCGGCCACCATAGGCTTCCCAACTCCCGTTGCTCACTTGATTCCAGCGTTACAGTCGCCGTGGTTGGTCATTCACGTGTCCATCGCCGTGCTTTCTTCGGCACTGTTCACGATCTCTTTCGCGATGAGCGCTCTGCAGCTGGTGCAGCACTACCGCCAGAAGAACCTCGTGGCTGGCAAGAAGGATCGTTTCCCGTTCTTGCGACTCGTGCCCACCGCCGTGGCCCTCGAGAACGCTGCCTACCGCATCAACACCATCGGCTTTGTGATGTGGACCTTCACCGTCATGGCCGGCGCCATTTGGGCCGAAGCCGCCTGGGGACGCTACTGGGGCTGGGACGTCAAGGAAGTCTGGAGCTTCGTGACCTGGACCGTCTACGCGGGCTACCTGCACGCTCGCGCAACGCGCGGCTGGACGGGCGTTCGCTCAGCATGGCTCTCCATCATCGGCTGGGCCTGCTTGGTCTTCAACTTCACCGTGGTGAACCTGTACTTCAACGGACTTCACTCCTACGCGGGAGTCTAGAAGTCCTGCATCCGCCTTCCGATTGGGAGGCGAGTCACGCCCTCTCAGGAAGCGGGAGTAAAATTTCAGCCTGAACTTTCAGCGCACCGTGATTCTTCACGATGATCCTTCATTGTGAGCTTTCACGGTGCGCTTCGCTGATGACAGGTTGGAGCATTCTCACGTGCCGGATGAAAAACGCTCAGTAACAGAGCACATCACTCAAGGACATCACCACCACGTCACCACCGCCGAAGCGGAAGTCACCGCTGAGGGCTACAAGAAGACGCTGACGAGGCGCCACGTCCAAATGATCGCCATGGGCGGCGCCATCGGTGTGGGACTCTTCATGGGTGCAGGCGGACGCTTGGCGTCCACGGGCCCGGCGCTGATCTTTTCCTACGCGCTCGCGGGTGTGATCGCGTACTTCTTGATGCGAGCGCTCGGCGAACTCATCATGTACCGCCAAACCTCCGGCTCCTTTGTGAGCTACGCGGGGGAGCTCTTCGGGGCGAAGGGCGCGTACTTGACCGGTTGGATGTACGTCCTGAACTGGGTCATGACCGGCATCGCCGAGCTCATCGCCATTGGCCTGTACTTCCAGTTCTTCTTCCCGAACGTTCCCGTGGAAGTAGCGGCTATTTGTGCGCTGGTGCTCTTGGTCTCCGTGAACCTGTTCAGCGCAAAGGCCTTTGGCGAAGTGGAATTCTGGGCAGCCGCGCTCAAGGTCACCGCAATTGTGCTGTTCCTGGTTGTTGGCACCGTCATGGTGGTCATGAACACGCAGATCGGTGAGCACCAGGCTTCCGTCGCTAACCTCTTCGCCTCTGACGGCGGCATGTTCCCCCGTGGCGTTGCCGCCTCTATCTTGGTGCTGAACGCCGTGATCTTCGCGTACAACGCTATTGAGCTCGTGGGCATCACCGCGGGCGAGATGGAAGACCCTCAGCGCGAAGTGCCGCGCGCCGTCCGTGCCGTGGTCTTCCGCATTGTGGTGTTCTACGTGGGCTCAGTGACACTCTTGGCCATGTTGTTGCCGTGGGACCAGTACAAGGCCGGTGAGAGCCCGTTCGTGACGGTCTTTGACCAGCTGGGTGTGCGCTGGATTGGCGACATCATGAACCTCGTGGTCATCACGGCAGCGTTGAGCTCCTGTAACTCTGGCTTGTATTCCATTGGCCGCGTTTTCCGCGCCATGGCAAATAATGGTCACGCTCCGCGTTGGCTCACCAAGATGAACAGCCACTACGTCCCGTACGTTGCCATTTTGACGGTTGCTGCCATTTACCTGCTGGGCATCCTGCTGAACATTTGGCTGGGCGGCACCCACGCGTTCGACCTCGCACTCAACACCGCGTCCATCGGCGTGCTGTTCACGTGGGGATCCATCTTCGCGTGCCAGATCATGCTGCGTCGCAAAAAGGGCAACGTGTCCTCGCTGCCCATGCCTGGTAGCCCGTGGACCAGCTGGATCGGCATCATCAGTCTGGTCATCATTGGCATCCTGATTTCCTTCGACACCATGACGGACGCGGAAACCGGCGAGGTCTTCCACCTGGGCCTCTACACGATCGCTACGATCCCGTTCTTTGCGCTGGCACTGTGGCTAGGCTGGCTCAAGGTGCGTAAGAACGTGGCCAAGAGCGAGCTGTACTCGTAGGCGATTGACGCTCTGGGTAGCGTCTGAGAAATAGTCCGGGCATCGTCCCGGCGGCGATTACTTGGTGGTGTCGCCTGCAGAAGGGGAGTCGGGATCAGTTCCTGATTCCCCTTCGCGTTTCTTGAGCTCTTCTTCGCGGCGTTTGAGTTCTTCCTCGCGCTTCTTCAACTCACGCTGGCGTTCCAAATTACGCAAGAAGGCGTCGTCGTCATCCGGGGCTGTGGGACGTCCGGGAGCATCGTAACCGGACGCGCTCGCTACCGCCGGCCGTGGGCCGGAGATCGGGCGGCCCAACCAGAACCACAGCAGCGCGCCCACGAGGGGGAGCAGGACGATGGCCAGAATCCACGCGGGCTTCGAGATGCTGCGCACGCGGCGGGAATCGGAAAGAATGCACTGAATGAGTGCGTAAATGATGATGGACACCGCAACGATGCCGCCCGCAATGTAATACCTGACCATGCCTCCATTGTAGGGAGATACCTCTCAAACTCCTGTTCGGAGTCTGGGGATCGTCTGCAGGCGAAACCGCGGTCTGTAGAATGGAAAGCGTGCCTTTTCTCAAATACACGCTCCTTCGCCTCGGTATCTTCTTCGTTTCCTTCGCAGTGCTGTACTTCTTGCTGCAGTGGAACATGATCATGGCGTTGATCGTGGCCATGATTATTGCCTTCGCAGTGAGCTACTTGTTCTTCAACAAGCTCCGCCTCGCGGCGAACCAGCAAGTGGTGGGACGTTTGAGCGGCAAGGGCCCTCGCAACGAGCGCGTCGTGGATCACGACGCCGAAGCCGAAGACGCCTTCCAAGAAACCCTCCCGGATCCCTATGCGGAGCCACAAGAGGACACAAAGCCATCTAAGGACTCCCGCGCTTCGGAGTAATGAAGCCAGAGTAATCTGACCCGTAGAGCTGCACGCCGCCGGTAAGGAGAATCCTGTGACTGAAAACCACACCACGAAGACCGCCACTCTGGGATCAGGTTTGGAGATTCCGCTGATCGGTTTGGGCACGTGGCCGTTACAGGGTGAAGAGGCCGCTGACATGGTGGAGTGCGCTCTGCGTAACGGTTACCGTCACTTGGATACGGCGAAGAATTACCTCAATCACGACGGCGTGGGCGAGGGTATTCGTCGTAGCGGCGTTGACCGCTCCGAGATTTGGGTGACGAGCAAGTTCAATAAAGAATCCCACTCGTACGACGGCGCAATCGCGGCTTACGATTCCACCTTGCGGGAGATGGGCCTTGAGTACCTAGATTTGTTCTTGATTCACTGGCCGAATCCGTCGGTTGGTGGTTTCGTTGAAGCCTCCCGTGGACTGCAAAGCCTCGTGGATGCTGGGCGCTTGCGGGCTTGGGGCGTTTCCAACTTCAAGCAGAACCACCTCGAGCAGGTGGTTGCGGCGGGTTTGACGCCTGCGGTGAATCAGATTCAGGTGGATCCGTTGGTGCAACAGCGGGAGTTGATCGCGTTCACCGACTCGCACGGTATCCCGACGGTTGCGTACAGCCCGTTGGGCCGTGCAGGGGACTTCTTTGCCGATCCTGCCATCGCGGGTCCGGCCGAGAAGTACGGGAAGTCCGCGGCTCAAGTGGTGCTTCGCTGGCACCTTGAAGCCGGACGCGTGGCCATCCCACGCAGCGCTAACGAGGAGCATCAGCGCCAAAACCTAGAGATCTTCGACTTCTCCCTCACGCCGGAGGAAACGGCCGCCATCGGGGCGCTGGATACCGGCAAGGGTGCGCGCCACGATTCTGACGAGTTCGGGCACTAGGCCAACGCAGGCCAATTAGACAGCCGTGCGTTCTTAGGAAAGGACAACGCTTCTAGGACAACACAGCGCCGATGGTGAAGAGCGCCGCATAGACAAGGCCAATGATGCCGGTGGTCTTCAAGACCGGGATCAGGGTTCGGCGGTCCAGGCTGGGGGAGAGCACCGCCTTCGACGGCTTGATGCACAAGAGCGCCGCCAGCACGGTCAACGAGAGCCATGGGTGGCTGCCCAGTAGAACGAGTGGCAACAGCACGGCGAGGAACAGCATGCCGACGAAAGCGCGGCGTGCGTTGGTTTCTCCGAGTCGGACGGCAAGGGTCATCTTTCCGACTTCGCGGTCGGTAGGAATGTCGCGAATATTGTTAGCCATGAGGACGGACATGGAAATTAGTCCGATGCTGCACGCGCCTACCCACGCCGGCGCCGAGAGCTGATAGTCCTGCGAGAACGTGGTGCCCAACGTGGCAACGAGTCCAAAGAAGATGAACACCATGACATCGCCAAGGCCCATGTAGCCGTACGGCTTCTTGCCGCCGGTGTAGCCCCACGCGGCGAGGATGCAGAGCACGCCAACCAAGATGGCCCACCACAAACCGGAAATGGCCACGAGAGCCAGCCCGGCGAGTGCAGCAACACCGAAGCTTAAGAACGCGGCGCGTTTGACGGCGCCAGGCGCGGCGGCACCGGAACCGGTGAGTCGGAGGGGGCCAACGCGGACGTCGTCGGTTCCGCGGATTCCGTCCGAGTAGTCGTTCGCGTAGTTCACGCCGACCTGCAGCGCTAGGGCCACGATGGCGGCCAAGAGCGCGCGGCCCCAGAAGACCGTGCCGGAACCGTCATTGGCGGAAATCTCATAGGCCGCGGCGGTGCCGATCACTACGGGTGCAACGGCGAGAGGCAAAGTGCGCACTCGCGCGCCTTCAACCCATTGGGCAAAGCTGGCCAAGAATCCTCCACGAATCAACGGTAGAACCAGAAAACTTCAACACTCAATTATCTAGGACGGACGGGGTGCTTTCACCGCGGTTGCTGCGTAAGACTCACCGCGGGTGCTTTGCAAGCTCCGCCGCAGCACGCAACCGGTCCGGTTTTCCGTTCCCCAGTAGCGGCAACTCGTCGGGGTGCCACACAAATTTCGGGACGGAAGTGGCACCCAACTCGGAGCGAATTGCGGAAAGCAAGGCAGCGTCGTCGTACTCCCCGGTCACGGCAAGCCCCACGGCCTCGCCCCATTCGGGATGCGGAACCCCAAGCACCAGCGCGGAGGTGACGCCCGGCTGAGTCTCCACGAAGCGCTGAATGTGCGCGGCGGAGAGCTTGATGCCGGCGGAATTGATCACGTCATCCACGCGGCCGCTCACGCTGACCACGCCGTTCGTGAACGTGCCGAGATCATCGGTGAGGTACCAGCGCTCGGAATCGTGCTCGCGGAAGTGCTCGGTGGTCCGATCAGGATCGTTGAGGTACTCGGTGGCGAGCGTGGGGCCGCCAAGCCACAGCCGGCCGCCCTCTTCGCGCACGCTCACTCCCGGCAGTGGCACGCCGTTGTAGACGCAGCCGCCGCAGGTTTCCGCGGATCCGTAGGTCAGAAAGACGTTGAGGTTTTCGCGCGCCGCGGCCTCGAGGACCCAAGCGGGTGTGCGGCCGCCGCCGATCAAGAGCGCGTCGAAGCGCTTCAGATGAGCGAGCGTTTCCGCGGACGGATCCGTCAGGAGGCGCTGCAACATGGTGGGGACCAGCGACGTGATGCGCCGCCGATCCGTCATGAGCGCGGCTGCCTCGTTGAACGCGTCGGCGCTAAAGTGCGCACCTGGCTCCGTTGCGACAGGCTCCGTGCCCGCGAACAGCGAGCGCGTGAGCACCGTCAGCCCGGCTACGTAATTGAGCGGCAAGGCGAGCAGCCATTGCCCTTCGAATCCCAAAAATTCCGCGGTGATCTGGGCATTCGCTGCGATCGCGTCCACGGATAGAGCGGTGCGCTTCGGCGTTCCGGTGGAACCGGAAGTTCGTACGACGGCGCCAGTCCCGTCAGGCGCGTGGCTCGCGTACGTGAGCTGGTTGCCTTCCAGGATTTCGACGGCGGGGCCCTCTTCAGCGAGCGCGAGTGACAATGCGCGCAGGGGTGCGTCGAGGAACTTTGGGTTTGGATGTTCGAGGTCCGTATGTGGCATGCGAATCCGCGCAGGCCTAGAAGTAGTACGGGTAGTCAGACCAGTTGGGATCGCGCTTTTGCAAGAACGCGTCCCGGCCCTCTACGGCTTCGTCCGTCATGTAGGCGAGGCGGGTGGCTTCGCCCGCGAAGACCTGCTGGCCGGCGAGTCCGTCATCGGCGAGGTTGAACGCGAACTTGAGCATGCGGATGGCCTGCGGGGACTGGCGGGCGATGTCCGCGGCGTACTCCAGGGCAACTTCTTCGAGGCGCTCGTGATCGACGGCCTCGTTGACGGCGCCCATCTGCACCATGTTATCGGCGGAGTATTCGCGAGCAAGGAAGAAGATTTCGCGAGCGTTCTTCTGGCCAATCTGACGGGCGAGAAGCGCCGAGCCGTAACCGGCGTCAAAGGAGCCCACGGTGGCGTCGGTCTGCTTGAACTTGCCATGCTGCTTGCTGGCGATAGTGAGGTCAGAAACCACATGCAGCGAGTGTCCGCCGCCAGCAGCCCAACCGTTGACCACGGCAATAACGACCTTCGACATCGAGCGCATGAGGCGCTGAACTTCGAGGATGTGCAAGCGACCGGCGCGAGCAGGATCGATGGAATCGGCCGTCTCACCCTCGGCGTAACGGTAGCCGTCGCGGCCACGAATACGCTGGTCGCCGCCGGAGCAGAACGAGTGTCCGCCGTCCTTGGGGGATGGGCCGTTGCCGGTGAGCAGCACGGTGGCCACATCCGAGCTCATGCGAGCGTGATCCATCGCGCGGTATAGCTCGTCCACGGTGCCCGGACGGAACGCGTTGCGAACTTCGGGGCGGTTGAACGCGATACGAACCGTAGGAAGATCGCGGATGATCTTGCCGTTTACGTCCCGCTCCACCTGACGGTGATAAGTCATGTCCTCAAAATCGAAGCCCTCCACCACGCGCCAGCGGGTGGGGTCAAAGATGTCAGAGACTTTTTCGGGCAGAGATTCGGCAAATACGGCGTTGTCAGTCACCTCTTGAGTCTATCGAGGCATGGAAGTTCCCGCCTAAAAGGTGGTTGTTGAAGCGTTACACGCAGAACTCATTACCTTCGGGATCTGCCATGGTCCACCACGAGTGCGGACCCTGATTGGCTTTCCACAGCAAACGAGCGCCGCGCGATTCGAGTCGCTTGCGTACCTCGGTGAGGTCCTCGTTGGGGTCAAGGCGCAGGTCCAAGTGAATGCGGTCTTTGAGGATCTTGACGTTCTCGGTGAGCTGGAAAAGGATGCGCACTCCTGGCGAACCAGCTGGCGGGTTGATGGCCGCTCCGTCCTTCCATGCCAAGACGCCGTTGACTAGGACAGTGTCCTCTTCCGTGGCTTGACCTTCGTCAATCATTTTCTGGATGAATTCCGGATTGGACGCCTCTACCTCCCAGCCCAAGGTTTCTGCCCACCAGGCGGCGAGCTCGTGCGGGTTAAAGGCGTCAAAAGTGACTTGGATTCCGGAAATCATCTTCGTTCTCCTCTTAATGGTGTGCGATTTTCTTGGGGGCTGGCGTTCGGGAACTAGCGTTTCGGGACTACGTGCAAGGAGGACGTCGCGGTGGCGATCAGCGCGCCGTGGATGGTGCGGACCTCTGCTTGCGTCACGCCCACCTGACGGCCGGCCTTGATGACGGTGCCGACGGTGCGCAACGTAGTCGCATCCGGGCGAACTGCCTTGTGGAAGCGAACCTGCAGATCCATGGTCGTCCAAGAAACGCCCTCGTCAGAGACCGAATCCAGCGCCATGCCGCACGCGTTATCGCACAGTGTGGAAATGAAACCGCCGTGGCCGGTGCCGCCCTTATTGAAATGATCTGCGCGAACATCGCACTCAGCGACCACTCGACCCTCGGTGGCTTCCACCAAACGAATGCCCAACATGGAGTTGAACGGGGACTGTGGGATTTCGCCGGTAATGACCTTCTGGAGGTACTCGATTCCTTTCAAGGAACCGCGCGCTTCAACGAGAGCGAGGGAGGCGGCATTCATTTCTTCAGGTGCAACGTCATTCACACTGTGGATCATACTTCGCTGGGGCGCTCCGCCGGGGTGTCGAACGCGAATTAACTGTGCTCGCAGTCACAAACGGGACTACGCTCTTAGACACACAACGAAGAAATCAGGGGATTATGATTGCACTTCAACGAGGGCTCCTCGGCGTCAATCCGCGAACGCGAATCGGAGCTGTCATTGCTTCGTTGTTCGCCGTTTTCGCGGTGCTGTTCGGCAGCACAGGCGCCATGGCCGCCCCTCTCGCACCAGCCACCACATCTGTCAGGGCAGGGACTTCGAACGCGGCACCTGCCGCCGTCGTAGTAGCCTCCGCAGACGGTAAGAACTACGTTATTGGTACGGACACCACGTTCGCGCCCTTCGAATTCCGGGATTCCTCCGGCGAAATGACCGGCATTGACATGGACTTGATCCGTGCCATCGCCGAAGATCAGGGCTTCACGGTAGAGATCCGCTCCCTCGGATTCAACGCTGCACTCCAAGCTTTGAGCTCAAACCAGGTCGACGGCGTGATCGCCGGTATGTCCATCACGGACGAGCGCAAGAAGATCTACGACTTCTCAGAGCCGTACTTCGAATCCGGCGTCCAAATGGCAATCGCCCAGAACGACACCGAAATCACCGGGTACGAGTCTCTCAAGGGCAAGACGGTTGTCGCCAAGACCGGCTCCGAAGGTGAAACCTACGCAAAGTCCATCGCGGAACAGTACGGCTTCACGGTCCAGTCCCTGGACCAGTCCGCCACCATGTACGAATCCGTGAAGTCCGGAAACGCGGTAGCCGTATTCGATGACTACCCAGTGCTCGCCTACGGCATTGCGCAGGGCAACGGCCTGAAGACCGTGACGGACAAAGTTCCGGGCGGCTCCTACGGCTTCGCAGTGAACAAGGGTCAGAACCCTGAACTCTTGGCCGCCTTCAACGATGGCCTCGCCAAGATGAAGGCAGACGGCTCCTACCAGGCGCTGTTGGACAAATACCTTGCTGAGCCGAAGAACACCTCCGGTGGCAGCTTCTTTGACCTCTTGGGTCAGTCCTTGCCGGCCCTGATGAAGGGCCTCGGAAATACTCTTCTTGTCACGGGTATCTCCTTTATCTTCGCGATGATTCTTGGTTTGATCTTCGGCTTCATGAAGATCTCGCAGAACATTGTGCTCCGCGGCATCGCCACCACGTTCGTGAACATCTTCCGCGGTACCCCGCTGCTGGTGTGGGCGTTCTTCTTCTACTTCGGCATCCCGCAGATCACGGGTCAGCCCGTGAGCATCTGGGTGGCCGGCGTTCTGACGTTGGCGCTGAACTCGGGTGCGTATGTGGCCGAAATTGTGCGCGGTGGTATCCAATCCGTGGATCCGGGACAGCTTGAAGCTGCACGATCCTTGGGTCTTGGCTACGGCAAGTCCATGCAGCGCGTAGTGGTTCCGCAAGCGTTCAAGATCATGACTCCGAGCTTGATCAACCAGCTCATCATCATGCTGAAGGACTCCTCGCTGTTGCTGGCTATCGGCTTCGTTGAGCTCTTGTACCAGGCGCAGCAGATCTACGCGGCGAACTTCCGCGTGACTGAAGTTCTGATCATTGTGGCCGTGATCTACTTCATCGCGATCTTCTTGCTGACGAAACTCGCGAATTATGCAGATAGGAAGTACAACCGATGAGCACTGAAACGGTGGCACTCAAAGACAAAATTGTGGTGAAGGACCTTCGTAAGTCCTTCGGCACCAATGAGGTTCTCAAAGGCATCAACCTGACCGTGGGCGAGGGCGAAGTGGTCTCGATCATTGGGCCTTCCGGTTCCGGTAAGTCCACGGTGTTGCGCTGCTTGAACAAGCTCGAGGACATTACCTCCGGGCATGTGATTGTTGACGGGCGCGATCTCACCGATCCCAAAGTGGATATCAACGAGGTCCGACGCTCCATTGGCATGGTGTTCCAGCACTTCAACCTCTTCCCGCACATGACGGTGGCGGAGAACATCATGTTGGCTCCCATGGAGGTCAAGGGGGTTGCGCGGGAGGAAGCTCGTGCGCAGGCTATTTCCTTGTTGGACCGGGTGGGGCTGAAGGAGAAGGCGGATGCTCGTCCGGTTTCTTTGTCCGGTGGTCAGAAGCAGCGTGTGGCTATTGCGCGTGCGCTGGCGATGAATCCAGGCATCATGCTCTTTGACGAGGCGACTTCCGCTTTGGACCCTGAGATGGTGGGCGAAGTGCTTCAGGTAATTCGCGACCTCACGAAGGAGGGCATGACCATGGTCCTCGTGACGCACGAGATGGGCTTCGCGCGCGAAGTTTCTGACCGCGTGATCTTCATGTCCGACGGTGTGGTCACCGAGGAAGGTGCCCCCGCCGAGCTTTTCGGCAACCCGAAGGCGCCGCGCTTGCAGGACTTCTTGTCTAAGGTTCTGTAGGTTCTCACTTCAGTATTTCTAGTACGACGTCGCAGCTCGCTTTCTGTTTCTTGCCCCCGGTTTTCTTGAGGTAGTTATGGGAGGCGGGGTGCGGCGTCGTATTTGTTTTCTGCGCTCGTTTGCGGGGGTTTTCTGGTGTGTTTCACGCACAGGTGATTGTTGTGCACAGGGGTGTTGCGGGGGTGGTGTTTCGAATGTTTCTTCGGTAGAATAAAAGTGTTCGAAATTTCGAAGGCTGGGGGCCTGAACGCATGACTACCGCACTAGAAATTCAACCCACTTACCCAACTACTAGCACTGCACCAACTGGTGCTTCTTCGCTTGCCGCGAGCGGTGCTGCTATGCCTCGTGTTGCTGTGCCTGCTGGGGGTGGGGTTGACCGGTTTCGGTTGATCCACGAGGCTGTTTCGTCGGCGATGGATTCGTTGATGGGGGCGTCGATGTCTCGGGGTGCGTGGAAAGAATGCGCGGGTTTGATCGAACAACTTTCACACCAGATCGCCCGCGGGCAGGTTCGGGCTGCGGAGGCGTTTGTTGATGCTGCTACACGGGAAGCTGCTACTGGGTCCGGGAACCGGTTGCGGTCTAAGAACCCGGAAGAAGAACTCGCCGCCCATTTGGGTGTGTCTAAGGCCGAGATTCGGCGCCGTCTTAGCGTGGCCGAAGGCTTACGAGACCGACTCGACGAGTACGGGGAATCCTTAGGCGCGAAATTGCCGTTGGTGGCTGATGTGTTCATGAACGGGAACATGTCGTTGCTTGCCGCTTCCACGATGGTCCGGGAGATCAGTAAAGCCGAAACCATCGCCAGTGCTACTGAAGGTGTGGATGCTGATGCGACGCGGGAGGGGATGGAAGCGGCCCTGGTGGGGGCTAACCGCACCGGTGGGTGCCCGTTGGTGTCAACGGTGGCGAAGAACTGGTTGAACCGACTCAACACCAACAATGTCACCGCGACTGATGAGCTCAAGCGTCAGTTCCAGGGCTTGCACTTGCTCGGACGTAAATACGGTTTGAATCATGGGGAGTTCTATTTCGACGACGAACAATGGGCCGTCATCGCAGCTGGTTCCACCTTCGAAGCCAACCCCCGCGTCAAAACCACCGCCAGCACTGATGCCAGCACCAGTGATGCCAATGAGGTGGAAGCTGCAGGATCGTGCCTTGATGCGAATGGTGACGTTCATGAGGTGCCGGTGGTGTTGAAGGATTCGCGTACTCGCGCGCAAAAGCTTGCCGACGGTTTGGTGCGTAGTGTGCGGGCTGGGTTGGAGTCTAAGAAGCTACCAGTCAACGGTGGGTTACGGCCGCAGGTGATGGTCGCGATCGATTTGGAGACGTTGCAGGGTCGGGTGGCAGCTGATGAGAAGTATTTATCGCATTCAGCCCAGCTAGGCCCGGTAGATCCGAGCATGATCCGTAAGATCGCGTGTGATGCGCAGATCCTGCCGGTTGTGTTGAATGGTGAGGGCAGGGTGTTGGATGTGGGGGAGCCGCAACGGTTGTTCACTCAAGAACAACGAAAGATCTTGTACGCGAGAGATCTCGGGTGCACTGCCCCGGGGTGCACGGTTCCGGCGGATGGGTGCGAAGCCCATCATGTGAAGGAATGGTCCCAAGGCGGTCCGACCACGATTGATAACGGGGCACTGGTCTGTCACTACCATCACCAACTCGTGCACGAAACCGACTGGCGAATCAACATTAGTTCCGGGGTCCCGTACTGGGTTCCCCCGAAAGCCGTCGACCCCAACCAGATCCCGTTACGAAACCACTACTTCCGCCACGGCCTCACACCCTAACACCAGCCAAGACGCCCGCGCCTTGATGAAGCGCGCGTGCCCACACTACGGAAGTGTCTTAAGGGGCGCCCGATGCTTCCTGGTTGGTTCGTGGGATTGGTTCGAGTCCGTTTCGAAAAGCTTCAGGTGATCCGAGGTTTGGGTCAGCCTGATCGTGACACCCCGTCACGCCACTAGACACCACTGGTGAGCACGACGGGCGTGCCCTGACAACCACATAGAAACGGTCCGGCGTTAAGCAACAACGCCGGACCAGACGACGACAGCTATTCGAGACTAGCTAGTCGTCAGTGCGAGATTTAGCGACCAAGCAAGCCAAAACTGATGGCGCTCATGGTTGCCGGGTAGTAGGCGTTCAGGTAACCCTCGGATGTTGGGTGCAGGTTGTTCGGATCATCGAGATTCGTGGGATTGAAGTAGATCCACGGATCCGGGGAGTCCACACCATGACCACCGAACCAGGAATTGACATCAACAAAAGATGCATTGGTGATGGGTGCGGTTGCACCAGCGATCTGGGCGTTTAGACCAGTTGTAAGTTGCCGCATTCCGGCAATCTGGCCGGGCGACAGATAGGGGTTCGGGTAGACGCCATCGAAGAGTTGCGGATAGCCAAGAACCACGATCCTCGCATTGGTGAGGCTACGGATAGTGCTCAACGTGCTGTAGACATTAGCTCCCACACTGCCAAGTGCCGTCTGAGCTGATCCAAATGCCCATGCGCATTGTTCAGGAGATCCCATGGCACACGCTTGCACGAGTTCCTTCCACGGCAGGTCGTTGCCGCCAAGGGTGATTGTGACAACCTCTGCCTGGCTGAGCGCTCCGGCTGCGACGACTTGAGAGTAGAAAGCAATGTCCGAGGTTGTGAATCCTCCGCATGCTAGATCGAGTTTGAGGTCCACCCCCTTCTTGGCGTCGAGCTTTGAGACGTGGTCAGCTCCGCTTCCCTGAAAACATCCACCAGTGCTGGCGATGCCGCCGGTTCCAAAACCCGCGGAATATGAATCGCCCAAATTCACGTAATCGATGTTGCGCTCTGCTGCATTCGCTGTGGGTCCGAAAGCGGCGGCTGCTAATGCAACGGCTGCTACGAAACTACCCACCCTTCGAGTGACGTTCCTTGCCATGAGAAAACCTTCCAACAGGCGCAGAGGACTCGAGAAAAACCCCATCACCATCGAGTGTGTGCGACTCGTATCGGTTCGAGATCTCCACGCTGAGATCTAAAGTCAGATGGCTCCAGTACCTGAATCATAGGCTTCTGAGAGCGCGTTAGATAGAGGGAAAACTAGAAAGAAGAATATGAAATCGATACCAGAAAATCAGCGCTCAAATGCAGGAACTTTGTCGTGGTTCGCGGGGGAGGAACAGCCGGTCGGTTCTAACTGTCATACGTCGTTCGTACCGTTCTTTGTATGAACGCGAGGTGGTCATTCTCGGCCTGAGGACGGGGGCGCCAGCGTCATAGAAAGGCATGGTGTGATGCTTCCCTTCACTCACCTGTCCCAGCAGGTCAATGCTGGAATTAGAAATGGTCTACGGACGGTGGCAGTCACCGCAGCGGTGGTTATGTTGGCTACCGGTTGTGCGAGTGGCGCTTCTTCGGCCGCGTCAGAAAGTGCTGCCTCTGAAAGCGCTGCATCCGAGAGCGCGGCGAGCGAGTCCGCAGCTAGCGAGTCTGCTGCTGAGGCGGCGGCTTACGAAGAAGCAGAAGCAGCTGAGCGCGAAGTAGAAGCTGCGAAATCAGAGGCGGCAGCATCGTCTGAAGCCGCGGCCGAAGCAGAAGCAGAAGCGGAAGCTAGCCGTGAGGCTGAAGCCGCTGCTAGCGAGTCTGCGCAGGCTGAGAAAGAGGCTGCAGCTGCGCGCAAGAAGAAAGTAGCGGACGCCCCAGAGCTGAGCGCCCGCGAGTTGCAACGAATCGTCAAGAGCCCGGATGATCACATCACCGAAACGGTTGTGGTGTACGGAACCGTGTCGCAGTTCGACGCGGCAACCGGCGAGTGTACATTCCGAGCCGACATCGGCCATACGAACATGCGGTACGACTGGGACTATGAGCACAACTCCATGTTCGTGGCCGGCGATCTTGAGTCAGACTGCCCTGAGCTTGATGACGTCCTGCAGGACGACGAAGTGCGGATTACAGCCACCGTGCTGATGGCCTACACGTACGACACTTCGATCGGCGGAAGCGCCACCGTCCCACTCTTCACTGTGGAGAAGATCGAACGGATCTAGCGAGTCAAATCGCATCGGATCCTAAATAGTGACTTAAATAGCGACGACGTAGCTCGCCTCACGGTGGCCGCACCCGAGGCGGGGTGGTCACGAAAGGCGAGCTGCGCCGTCGTACTGAATAGGTCGTCCTTCTAGCTGAAGGAGCCAGGCTAGCGGTGGAGGCTGCTAGCTGGCGGTGGAGACCTCAGAGAGCAACTGCAAAGACTGCTCGAGAGAGTCTTCCTTCACGAGCGGGAATGACACCTTCTTGAGGAGTTCCTTGTCCGTGACCTTGCTCCAGTCGTAGGTCAAGGTGACTTCGGTGGTGTCGGCGTCCACGGAGGTGAGCTCGTAAACCCACTCCCAACCCTTCGGTTCGGACTTAGGGGCGGCAGGCTGCCACCCAACGAGCTTGTTCTCGGCGAATGCGACGACGTGGTTTTCCATCTGGTACTCGCCACCCATGTGCTCGCCCTCCATGTTCATGGTGAAGACGTCGCCAACTTCCTTGATGCGCTCGGTGTTGAGCGCGGAGCGGACGAATCCTGATCCATCAAACTTGGGATGGTTTGCGGGAAGAGTGAGGATATTGAAAATATCGCGGACCGGAGCCTCGATGGTGCGGCTGACCGTGAGCTTGTGCTCCGTCGCTGCCTGATGTGCGTGAGAATTGGACATTCTTGCCTCCTGAATATTCCGAAATCTTCGCTGACTCCTTAAACGTAAAGGGAACGCCCCGAAAGACGCTCCCTTTTTGGTGCTCAATCAGCGTGAAGCTTAAGGCAACAGCCGAACCCTTGGCAGATCCGAACGATCGGCCTAGTATGCCTTGCGGCGCTGCTCCACGATCAAGTGGATGAGCGCAAACTTCTTCTCTTCGTCGATCGCCTTGTACGCGGCCTCGAGAGCCGCAGGGATCTCAGAATCCTTCTCAACACGAACGCCAAATCCGCCGTAAGCCTTTGCCAACAAAGCGAAATCAGGATTCTCGAGCTGCGTACCGGAGATGCGCTCCGGGTAATCGCGCTCCTGGTGCGTGCGGATGGTGCCGTATTCCTGGTTGTCCATCACGATGACCAGCGGGGTGGCACCGTACTGGGTAGCCGTGGCGAGCTCCTGACCGTTCATCAAGAATTCGCCGTCACCAGCGATCGTGACCACGCGGCGGCCAGGGTACTTCAAGGACGCTGCAACGGCAGATGGGATCGAATAACCCATGGAACCATTGCGAGCCGAGATCATGGACGCGTAGGAGTTCGTGGGGAAGTAGCGGTGAGCCCAGTTGGTGTGCTCGCCAGCGCCGAAGGTAACCATCGCATCTTCGGGAAGCTGCGGAACCATCGTGGCCATGAGGGTGTCCATCTGCGCCTGACCGTCACCGTTGTTGGTGGTTGGCAGAGCAGCGAACTTCTCTTGCTCTTCGCGCATCTGCTTGGTCCACGCCTTCCACGAATCCTTGGCAGGAAGCGCGATGCGGACCAAGTCGCGGACAAAGACATCCGGCTTGGCAACGATCTGGTGAGTCACGGGGCCGGAACGACCACGCAAGGAAGGATCGATCGTGACGATGAAGTTCTTCTGATCCCAGTTCTGACGAGCCGTGAAACCATCGGTGATGACGTCGCCGGGGACGGTGCCCACGAAGACCAAGAGGTCGGTTTCGTCGAGCAAATCGTAGGTTGGCTTCGGACGGCCATAGCCGATGGGGCCGACGTACGACGGCGACGTGAACGGCACGGTGCCTTCGCAACGCCACTCAGCAGCTGCCGGGATGTGGTGATCTTCGAGCCACTTCGTGAACAGCTCAGCACCCTGGTGCGTCCAGTCGTTGCCGCCGAAGACGAAGAGTGGCTTCTCAGATTCCTGAAGTGCAGACTCGAGGGCCTTCCAGTCCTCAACAGTCATGCCGCCCACGCCAACCGGGATGACCGGGTGCAACGTAGCGTCGATTTCCTGCTTGATGATGTCCTCAGGCAAGCCGATGACGACGGGGCCCGGACGGCCAGAAACAGCGGCAAACATGGCCTCAGCCACGATCTCCGAAGCGCGCTCTGCGTGATCAAGCGTCATGACGCGCTTAGCGCCAGAGGCGAACCACGACTTGGGATCGAACTCCTGGAACGCTTCGCGGTCGCGGTGCTCAAACGGAATCAGACCCACAAAGAGAACCATAGGAGTGGAGTCCTGCCAAGCGGTGTGCAAGCCGACGTGAGCGTTAGCCGCACCCGGGCCGCGAGTCACCATGGCAATGCCAGGAACCGAGTCCATCTTGCCGTCGGCTTCAGCCATGTAAGCGGCTCCACCCTCGTGGCGGCAGACAACGGTTTCGATCTCAGACTTGTACAAACCGTCAAGCACATCGAGGTAGGACTCGCCTGGAACAACATAGGTCCGATTCACACCGTGAGCAACAAGGGAGTCAACAATGACATGCCCGGCGGACTTACGTGCGGGACTCGGCGTCGAATTATCGGACAAAGTAGTGCCTTTCAACATTGAAAAGATCGAGGGAAACCATCGACGGTCTAGAAATTCATCGAATTCTTCGCCACAATGTACGACACCACAAGGTGTGACCGCACAGTGGGACGGAAATGTTTCGACTAATTCTTGGAATCGGTGACTTCTTCAGTAGCCGTTTCTGAGGCTGCACGCCCAGCGGTGGGTTCAGCGTTCGGTACTGCAATAGGTTCAGTAGTACGCCACGAGAACCAGCCAACAATTGCACCCAGCGCCAAAAATACGTAGGCGCCGAGGGTGGCAAGGGCAGGATCGTTCGCCACAACAAGCGCCACAACGCCCGCCGCGGCAAGAGCCAACGCAATGAATGACCACCGCTGGCCGAAAGCGATTCCGGCAAAGCTCGCGGTGATGATGCCCATGAGCGCCATATTGATCAGGATGATCTCGGCTCCGGAGGAGAACGCGAATCCGGAAGTCAGCATGGGGCCAAGGTTCAAGGCGGTCAGGACTATGACCAAGATTACAAACGTGACGACGCTACGAACCTTCAAAGCGCGTGTGGGAACGGCTCTACCGAAACGTCCCACCATCGCAGATTTGGACCACTTCCACAGCCCAAAAACACCGATCAGCATGGCAGGGATCGCCGAAAGCAACCCTTCGTAGCCGTACAACAAAGCAGTGACGATCGGCCCCGCGAACACGCCCAGCATGTAAGCCCACCAGCCAAGGTCGTTCCGTCGGCCCAACAACCAAGCCCCCACAGCCATCAGCACATAAGCCAGGGCATTGAGCATCACGATGGTTGCGGTCTCAGATCCAGCCTCCTGATTGGTGAGGTTCTGGATAATTTCAGTCACTGCGATACTTCCAATCCATCAAGAATGAACGCGTAATCCCACGCGATGTCTTTCCACTTTTCATACCGTCCGGACGCGCCGCCGTGGCCGCCATCAATCTCCGTCTTCAAGAAGATCGGTTCAGAACCGGTGGTAACTTCGCGAAGCTTGGCAACCCACTTTGCAGGTTCCACGTACAGCACGCGAGTGTCATTCAAAGACGTCACCGCTGCGATCCGAGGGTATTCAACAGCCCGAATGTTCTCATACGGGGTATAAGACTTCATGTATGCGTAGACCTCGGGGTCGGTAATGGGGTTGCCCCATTCCTCCCATTCGAGTGCCGAGAGTGGCAGCTCTGGATCCAAGATGGTGGTCAGCGCGTCCACGAACGGAACCTGCGCCACGATCACCTTGTAAAGCTCAGGCGCCAAGTTTGCGACGGCACCAATGAGGAGGCCGCCAGCCGAACCCCCCATTGCCGCTACCCGCTTCGGATCAGCCCACCCATGAGCAATCAGCCAACGCGTGGCGTCCACAAAGTCGGTGAACGTGTTCTTCTTCTGAAGCTTCTTGCCTTGCTCATACCAGCTGCGGCCCAGTTCGCCGCCACCGCGAATATGCGCGATCACAAAGACCACGCCACGATCCAGCACGCTCAACCGAGGCACCGTGAACTGTGGATCCATGGACGCCTCGTACGATCCGTAGCCGTAGACCAGCGTGGGATTCGTGCCGTCGGCGGTGACATCTGCGCGGCGAAGTACGGACAGCGGGATCTTGGTTCCGTCCGCAGCGTCAGCCCATTCGCGGGTTGCCACGTACTGCGAGGAGTCGTAGCCACCGGGCACCACGGTCTCCTTGCGGAGCTCGAGCTGTTGCTGGGAGGCATCGAAATCAAAGATCTGCGCGGGAGTGAAGAAAGAGGTGTAGCTCAAGCGCACGAACGGGGAATCGTAAGGCGCATCTGAGAACCAGACGCTGCACAGTTCCTCGTCAAACTGAGGCTGTACGACGACGCCGCTCAAGTCAGCGCTGTCTGCTGCTGTATTCAGCGGTTCAGCGCTGTCAGCCGGGGCGGGCGCGGTGGCGCTGTCAGCTGAGGCGGTGGCGTTGCTTGCGATGAACTCCGCCACGTGAGCGAGCGAGAGGAACTGCACGCGCTCGGTGGTGTTTTCTCGCAAGGAAAGAATGAGGTACCGGCGGTTCACTGCGGAACCGGAGAGCTTGACGGTCTCGCGGTGCTTGATGAGTGTCAGCCACTGCTGATCCGCGTACGGCTTCTCAAACTCACTCGCGGCGGCAATCGCCAACTCGTTGTTGGGTGCTTGCCGATTGTGTACCAGCAAGTAGTAGCGCTGATCGCCAATCTGTACTGGATCAATCCCGTGCAATACGCGCTCGTCGCGGCTCACAAGCAAGCGAGGCTGTGCGCCGGGATCTACAAGATCCATCACCCAGGTCTCGGCGTATTCGGAGTTACCGGCCTGAATCACCATCTCCGTGCGGTCGGCGCTGAGGTCGAAGCCCAGCCACATGCTGGCGTCGTTCTCCTCGAACACCACGGTGTCCTGCTCCACAGGGGTGCCAAGCACGTGCTGACGAATCTGGAAGGGGCGCCACGTGTCATCAACCACGGTGTAAAAGACGCGATCGTTAGCTGGCGCCAACGCAAGGTCGTAAAACGCGCCGGGGATGACGTCGTCGTAATGGCTCAGCGTTACTGGATCCATGAAGCGCACCGTAAAGCGCTCATCGCCCGCGTTATCCACCGCGTACGCAAAGAGCGAGCCATCCTCGGCGAAAGCCATCGCGCCGAGCGAGAAGAAGGGTTGGCCTTCCTTTTCCTTGTTGCCGTCGAGCAGCACCACTTCGCCATCGAGCACGGCGTCGGTGGGGATCTCCGGAGGGGTCCAATCGGCGTGCTCGTCGCCAGTGTTCTGCGCGGGGACGCGGCAGTATTTCGCGTACTGCTGACCCTCGGAGGTGCGAGTGAAGTACCACCAGTCACCAATACGGCTCGGAACGGACTTGTCCGTCTCCTGCGTGCGCTGTTTGATCTCCTGGAAAATAGCGTCGCGCGTGGGCTGCTGGTGCTGAGTCAGTTCCCTGACGTGCTTGTTCTCGGCGGCAAGATGCTCGAGAACCTCAGCGGATTCCTTGTTACGCAACCATTCGTAGTCATCCACGAACGTGTCGCCGTGATGCGTGCGATACGTTGGTTCTTTGCGGGCAACCGGCGGCTTTACAGGAACAGAATCTGACTCATTCATACGTTCCATTCTCAGCTAAGGGTATTTTTGAACCTAATCAAAGCTTGAGCCCCCACGCATGACTGAAAGGCACTCGACGTGACCACGTCCAATCCTGCAGAGAACATCACAAGTTCTTCGCAACCGAAGTACCCAGTAGTTTCTGGGTGGATTCAACTCAATGACCACACCTATGTTCGTTCCAGCGCGGAGTGGGGTGCTAACACTGGACTGGTTGTTGGTTCGGAAAAGGCACTCGTGATTGACACCGGTGGGGGACCTCGCCAAGCGAAGGAGCTTGCAGACGCCGTCCGAGCAATCACGGACCTGCCCATCACCGTGGCAAACACGCACGCACACTTTGACCACGTCTTCGGTAACGCGTACTTCCGTAACCACCTCGGTGTCATGGATATTTGGGCCCACCACTCCGTGGTCAAGGACCTGCTGGAAACCGGACTGCTTCAGCGCAAGTTCGTGCGCGGCGTAGAACCAGAAATGGAACTCGCTGAAGGACTCGATACCGAGCTCGACTTCCCGAACCGACTCCTCGAAGAAGCACCGGTTGACCTTGATTTGGGTGGCGTGACGGTGACGTTCTTCTACTTGGGAAAGGCGCACTCTCGCGGCGACATGTTGGTTGGCGTGGACGGCATCCTGTTCGCCGGTGACATCGTCGAAGAAGGCGGACACCCGTCCTTCGAGGATTCCTACCCGCACGACTGGCAGCGCGTTCTGGGCAAGATTATCGCCATCGACGAGCTCTACCCGGTAGTGATTCCAGGCCACGGCCAGCCGGTGGACATGGACTTTGTGCGCATGCAGTTCCACAAGTTGCGCCAGGGTATTCGCGTGTCCGAGGCCGCAATTCACGAAGCTTCCGCGGACTACACGAAGGCCATCCCGGTTCTTCCTTACGGGCCGTTGCAGTCCCGTCACTTGATTCAGCGCCTCAAGAAGTCGGCCACCCGCGCTACCGAGGACTGATCACTTATCACCGAACCCGCTGAGTCTTCGTGGCTCAAAAGTGCCGTCAAGATCTACGCGCCATCCCTGCTGTACTCGGTAGGGTTGGGGGCCGTTTCGCCCATCGTGTCCTTGACGGCACTTTCTTTGGGCGCTTCCACCGGACTGGCGGCGGCGATGATCACCATCATCGGTCTGGGATCGCTGTGCATGAACGTGCCCGCGTCCCTTCTGACCTCACGCTTTGGCGAGCGCACCACCATGATTGGGGCTGCTGCGTGGGCTGCGATCGGAATGGGCGTGGCGCTGTGGTCGGAGCATTTGCCCTTGCTCGCGGTCGGTATCTTCTTTGTGGGCATGGCCGGCGCGGCCTTCAATTTGGCGCGCCAAAGCTACCTCGCCGAAGTCATCGCCCCCGCTCAGCGCGCACGAGCGATGTCCACGCTCGGCGGGACGTTGCGCATCGGTTCGCTCATCGGTCCGTTCGCCGCGGCGGGCGTCATGATTCCGTTAGGGCTCGACGGCGCCTATTGGGTGGGTCTCATCTCGATGCTCGTCGCCCTCGTGGTGTGCTGGTGGATCCCGGAACTGCTCACCCACGAGCGCGATACGCCGCTTCCCGACAGCGGGGCATCATCTTCGAAAGACTCACCGTCTTCGAAAGACTCACCGTCGTCGCAACCCTCGCAAGGTTCGCATACCCGTCACGTAGCAAAGGAGCCGCTCTCCCCGCTACCTCGCGGAACCTCGGTGCGTGCTGTAGCGAAGCGGCACGCAAGGGTCTTCGGGACGGTGGGCATCGGCGTCGTGCTTATTTCAGGAGTCCGAGCCGCCCGCGTCGCAGTGGTCCCGCTGTGGGCGGACGCAATAGGTTTGGAGCCGTCCGTCGCAGCCCTCATTTATGGGCTGTCCGGGCTGATTGAGGTGTTCGTGTTTTACCCCGCGGGCAAGCTCATGGATCAGCGTGGCCGCGTGTTTGTGGCGGTTCCGAGCATGGCGCTTATGGGCGTTGCGCTCGTGTTCTTGCCGTTCACTGATGGCGTGGTGAGCCTCGCGATCGTGGCGATGCTGCTGGGTTTCGGCAACGGTCTGGGCTCGGGAATCGTGATGACGCTGGGCGCCGACTACGCGCCCGCCGCCACTCGACCGCAGTTCTTGGGGCTGTGGCGGCTCGGCTCGGATACGGGCATCATGGCGATGCCGCTCATCCTCTCCACCGTCACCGCGACGGCGAGCCTTGCGTCCGGCATCTGGGTAGTCAGCGCCGCTGCCTTCCTGGGCGCGCTGATTCTGGGAATTTTCATTCCCCGCACGCCGCGGCAAGCCTGAGCGTTCTGGCTTTCGTACGAATTACAACTCGTACGACGACGTAGCTCGGTTCCCCGAATTGCTCCCACTTCCAGCAGGCACGCGCTGGTCCGGCGTTGCGTATCCGGGGTGTGCTTGGCCGGGGTTTGTCTGACCCGGGTACGACTGACCGGGCGAGGTCTGAAGGGGAGCGGTGTGAGCAGCTGGCATCTGGGTAGTCGTGGGAAATTGCACTGCTGCCGGTGCTACCTGATCAAAACTTTCGGGCTGCTGCGCCACGGTCCGCAAACGGAGCGGGGACAAGAACTTGTTGAAGATCCCGAACAAGAACAGCGCCGCGGAGCTGATGAACAGCGTTCCGGAGAGGAACAGCCACGAGTTGGCGCTCAAGAGTTCTTTCGCCAGCGCGGTTTGGGTGGCGAAGAAGAAGATGATGACCGACGCTACTCCGCTCAAGAGTGCTGGCATCCAGAGCAACAGCGGCCACAAGCCGAACCGTCCAATATGGAAGCGGGAAAAGAAGCGTTCGTTGGTGCTTCGTGCGTTCCAGCTCTTTCCCGTGGACAGAACCAGGACGCCGCTCAGGAATCCCCAGAACGCACAGACCAAGAAGGCGCCAACAATGTCGCTGGGGCGGTGCCATCCCAAAGCCACCGTCGAGACGCCCGTCAGGAGAGCGAAAAGACCGCCGAACAAGGCAAGAAGTGGACGCCAGCGGGGAGCCGCCACCACGAGGACCGCGATCATTGCGGCCGTCGCAAAAGTGGTGTGACCGGAAGGGAAGGAGTTCACGGTAGCGTCGGAGATGTTGAAGTCCGGGCGGTTCAAGATCGAGTGCTTGAGAACCTGAGTGCTCAAGGTTGCCCCAGCCCAACCGGCTGCCGCGATCAGCGGAGCCACGAGGGAACGTCTCGCAATTGCGGTGATGATCAAGGCAAGAGCGCCGATACCGCCAGCAAGTTCTGGTAAGTAGCCAAGGAAGCGACGAAGTGCCGAGCTGTATTCGGTGCCGTCGCCAAGATACTGCTGAGCACCAGCGAACGCTGCCTCGTCGGCGAACTGCCCGTTCGGCGTGAGCACGAAGTACCAAAACGCGAGCCCGAACAGCGCCACGGAGACGGCCATCCCAAGAACTGCAGCAACCCAACGAGGCATCACGCGAGCAGTGCTCACGAACAGATGCGGTGCTCCCCGCTTGTCACGGGATTCCAAGAGATTCTGCTGGGTCATACTAAGAATGGTGTCAGGCTAAGCTGTGGACTTCCTTGCAACGACATAGCTTTGCGTTGTGTTCGTGTATCCACCGCACCGCAACAGCGAGGTCTCTCGGTACCCTGAGTAGGTGACCGTCTTCCCCACCCTCAGCGACCTTTTGGACAACCTTCACGTGGTGTCCATTCCTATGCGCGTGACGTTCCGCGGCATCATGCACCGCGAAGCCGCACTCTTTGAAGGACCCTACGGGTGGGGCGAGTTTTCGCCCTTCCTTGAATACGGGCCGCAAGAGGCATCGGCCTGGCTCGCGAGCGGAATCGAAGCAGCGTGGGAGGGCTTTCCTGAACCGTTGCGATCGCACGTCCCCGTCAACGCAACGGTGCCCGCGGTGCCGAGCAGCGACGTCGTACGGGTTCTAGAAAATTTCGATGCGCACCACACCGTCAAAATCAAGGTCGCCGAGCACGGACAGAGTCTTGAGAACGACCTCGCCCGCGTGGCCGAAGTGCGTAAGTATTTGCCGGAGGCAGCGTTGCGCATCGACGCAAACGCCGGGTGGAGTGTGCCGGAAGCGTTCGACGCGCTGCAGCGGCTAGCCGAATACAACCTCCAATATGCGGAGCAGCCCGTCGCCGGAATTGAGGGCCTCGCCTGGTTGCGCTCGCAGTTGCGGGCCGCGGGGAATCCCACGTTGATCGCCGCCGACGAATCTGTGCGGAAGGCTACCGACCCGCTTGAAGTGGCGCGAGCGGGCGCCGCGGATCTCTTGGTGATCAAGGCCGCGCCGCTCGGGGGAGTGCGAAACGCGCTGCGGATTGTGCGTGAAGCGGGCATGCCGGCGGTAATTTCGAGCGCGCTGGACACCTCGGTGGGACTTTCGGCTGGAGTTGCGCTCGCAGCCGCTTTACCGGAACTTCCGTTTGCGTGCGGGTTGGGGACGGGGTCGCTCATGACGGACGACGTCGCAGCTCACCCCCTCCTACCACGCTCAGGGGCGCTTGACGTGCGAAAAATAGAACCTGATCAGGGAAAATTGCGTGTTTTGGCCGCTAGCGAGGAGCGTCGTAGTGCATGGGTAGAACGAATCAGGGCCGTACATGAAGTGTTGGTGAACAACAGCTAAATAATTGTTCACTTGAAAACACCCGAAACTTAAAATTGTAGTGACAAGCTCATGAATGTAGTTCTTCTACCCATTTTCTGGAGGAAAT
Source organism: Neomicrococcus aestuarii (assembly GCF_014201135.1). NCBI lineage: Bacteria > Bacillati > Actinomycetota > Actinomycetes > Micrococcales > Micrococcaceae > Neomicrococcus > Neomicrococcus aestuarii. Next base: position 2,255,459 of record NZ_JACHDR010000001.1, read on the forward strand.
CACCATGGGCACTCCGCTCAACCTTTTGCCAATGTTCGGCCACACCCGCGGCAACCGTTCCGCCGCAACCTGCCACTACAAGTGCGGCAACGCTTGCGCCAAAGACGTATGCAACACCTCGACGAACAACTACTTCCGCGACATTGCTGATGCAGCACTGACCCGTCGTGCAGCTCTTGGCCTCGGTGGCGTAGCCGCTGGCGCTGTTGTTGTAGGCGCATCCCTCGCTAACGCTCCACAGGCAGCTGCTGACTTCGGCGGACACGGCAAGGGCGGCGGAAAGCTTAACTTCAAGGCCATCGCGCCTGTCCCACGCACCGTTGACGGCGTGACGGTTCCTGCCGGCTACGATTCCCACGTCATCATCCGCTGGGGCGATCCAATCTTCAACGATGCTCCAGAATTTGACGCTTTCAACCAGTCCGCAAAGGCCCAGGCAAAGCAGTTCGGTTACAACGCTGACTACCTGAACATCATCGCCGATCAGGGTAACTCCCGCCGCGGTGTCTTGGTTGCTAACCACGAATACACCAACGAAGAAATGATGTTTGATGCAGCGTGGGCTGCTGAAAACGCGGACGAAGTTCGCCGCATCGCCATCCAAGCTCACGGTATGGGCATCGTGGAAGTTCGCCGCGACAAGGCCGGAGAGCCTTGGAACTACATCAAGGGTGGCGCTCGCAACCGCCGCATCACCGGAACTACGCCGTTCGCCATCGACGGCCCGGCTGCAGGTTCTGCCCTCTTGAAGACCGTTGCTGACCCTACGGGCAAGCTCGCCTTGGGTACCTTCAACAACTGTGCAGGTGGCACCACCCCTTGGGGCACCGTGCTTTCCGGCGAAGAGAACTTCAACCAGTACTTCCAGGGAACAGGTTCCGCAACCGACGCCCGCTACGGAATCGGCTCCGGCCCCACCGAGCGCGGCTGGGAACTCACGGACCCACGTTTCTCCGCTCAGAACGCTGGCTACGAGAACGAAGTCAACCGCTTCGGCTGGGTTGTTGAGATCGATCCACAGGATCCAACCTCCACCCCGGTAAAGCACACCGCACTCGGCCGCTTCAAGCACGAAGGTGCCAACATCCGCGTCGCCGCTGACGGCCGCGTTGTTGCATACTCCGGCGACGACGAGCGTTTCGACTACGTGTACAAGTTCATCTCCAAGAACAAGATCTCCAAGGATCGCGAAGCCAATAAGAAGCTTCTCTCCGAGGGTGACTTGTTCGTTGCTCAGTTCACGGGCGATTCCCCAGTATCTGAGATCGATGGCTCCGGCAAGCTTCCTTCCGATGGCGCCTTCGACGGCTCCGGCAAGTGGATTGCACTGACCAAGGACGGCAAGTCCATGGTTCCAGGCATGAGCATCGAAGAAGTTCTCGTCTACACCCGCTTGGCAGCTGACAAGATGGGCGCAACGAAGATGGACCGCCCAGAAGACGTCGAGCCTAGCCCGGTTACCGGCAAGCTCTACATCGCACTGACCAACAACACCGACCGCGGCAAGATTGGCAAGAAGGCTGGCGCTGACGAGGCTAACCCACGCGCAGGCCTCACCAGCGCAACGGCTAACCGCGACGGCCACGTCATCGAGCTCACCGAGACCAAGAACGAAGCCACCGCGCTGACGTTCAACTGGAGCATCTTGTTGCTCTGCGGCGATCCTGCAAAGCCAGCTTCGGAACTCTACTTCGCTGGCTACCCAGCGGAGAAGGTATCGCCGATCTCTTGCCCAGACAACATCGCGTTCGACTCCAAGGGCACCTTGTGGATCTCGACCGACGGCCAGCCAGGCACCATCGGCTACTCCGACGCTTTGCACAAGGTAACCTTGACCGGTGCTGAGCGCGGCAAGGTGGAGCAGTTCCTTGCTGTTCCAGTCGGCGCAGAGACTTGTGGTCCACTCATCCACGACCGTGACAACTCGGTGTTCATCAACGTGCAGCACCCAGGTGAAGGCGGAACCTTCGCGGCTCCGAACTCCTACTTCCCTGACTACGTTGCAACCCCAGCACTGGCTAAGAAGGGCCAGTTCTCCGGCCCACGTCCATCTGTTGTACAGGTGTACTCGCCAGCTGGTGCCAACAACGGCAAGGGCAACAAGTAGCAAACGCGCGTTGGCTCGCTAGGTTCGCCTAGCGAGCTGATGTGAACAAAGAAGTGTGGCGGTGGTTCTCAGGGGGACCACCGCCACACTTCTCTCTTTGCAACCTTCTTTACGTCCTTCTGTACTACTTCTTCCGGCGAGGAAGCTTCGGGTGGTCCTCGGTCGTCCCTGCTTTCAGGGCCTTCGGATCATCCGAAGCGGTGTTGTCTTTGAAGATTCGGTACCCTCGGACGGAATCGAAACCGTGGATCTCACGGGTGTCCAGCACGGCCATGAAGTTCAAGACCTCAGCCGTGATGACCTGACCTGGCACCAGTACCGGGAAGCCTGGTGGGTACGGCGTCACGAAGCCTGCCGAGACCGGTTGCTCGCCCTTCGCCACGCGTTCCGCTAGCTCAGCAGGGTTCACGTAGTCCACCTCGGAGCGCTTCTGGCCGCGGAAGAAAGCGGTGCGCATGTCACCGTCCGGCAAAGACCGATCCTCGCTGAACTCGGCAGCAAACTCGCTGAAGTCCGGCAATGGCGGCAAGTCCTGGTCCACGCCGCCTGCCGGAATGTTGGAGCCCTGATAGTGCTCGTCGATGCGCTCGGCCACCTTGACCAGAACCTCAAGCAAGTAGGCGATGGCGCTTCGCGAAGTGCCGATGTTCGTCATGAACAGCACGGTGTTCCGGCTGGTCTTGTTGATCTGGATGCCGTAGCGGTCCATCAGGTAGTCGTGCTTGAACGTGTCGCCATCGATACCGGTGCGGCTGATCTCGATGGTGATGCGGCTGGGGTCAACCACGAACTCGTCGTTCTCCCAAGCTTTCCACATAGCGGAGAGTCCATCGCGGTGGGGAAGCGGACGGCCAGATCCGCGAAGCTCCTTGGAAATCAACTCGTTAGCTGTCAGCACACGGAACGTGCGGCGGAGCAACGGGTGGCGCGCAATCGAATGTGTCAGGCTCGTCGCAAGATCCAGCTGACGCTGCACCAAAGCGAAGCCCTCGAGCTCCACTTGGCGGCGTCCAATGTCCAACGACGCCAGAATCTGGTAGTTCGGCGAGGTGGACGTGTGAGTCATGTACGCCTCGTGGAACGCGTCCTCGGCTTCGTACTTCCACTCGGAGTCGTACACGTGAATCATCGAGCCCTGACGCAGTGCCGTCAGCGTCTTGTGTGTGGACTGGGTGGCATAGACGCGGATCTTGGAGTCCGGTGCCGGGATGAGCTTTTCCTTGAGCCACACCTCGTCTGAAGCTGGAGTGCCGTCCTCGTTGAACAGGATCTTCTGCTGCTCCGCGTAGGCGCTTTCGAGCTCGTTGGACGCCAGCTTCCCTTCAAGTGACTTCGCGGCCGCCATCGCCGTGCGACGACGAGTGACGGGGTGGAACGTGGCGAAAGCGAACCACGCCTCATCCCACAAAAACACCAAGTCGGGCTTGATGGCCAAGCATTCAGCCATGACGCGTTCTGGGTCGTACACGATGCCATCGAACGTGCAGTTGGTGAGGGTGATCATGCGAACTTCGTCCAACCGGCCGGCCGCACGGTACTTGAGCAGCATCTCCTTGATACGGCTCAGCGGCACGGCGCCGTAGAAAGCGAACTCGTCCAGCGGATACGCCTCGAGGTACGCAGGCTTCGCCCCGGTCAGCACGAACGCGTGGTGGTGAGATTTATGGCAGTTCCTATCCACCATCACAATGTCGCCAGGTCCCGTGAGTGCCTGGTGAACAATCTTGTTGGCGGTGGAGGTTCCGTTCGTGACAAAGAACGTGTGTTTCGCGCCGTACGCGCGTGCGGCAAGATCCTGAGCCTTCTTCAACGTGCCCACCGGGGCAAGCAAGGAGTCCAGTCCGCCGGAGGTGGCAGAGGTTTCGGCCAGCAACAGGTTCAGCCCATAGAAATCGGCTAGGTCGCGAATCCACTTCGAGGCGATCACGGAGCCGCCACGCGCAATCGGCAACGCGTGGAAGACACCCACGGGGCGTCGAGCGTGATCCTGAATTGCCGTGAAGAACGGGGTGTCGTAGAGGTGGGACACGCGCCGCAGCAAGGACAAGTGCAGTTCCAAGCGGTCTTCGCGGCGGAACACGCGGCGGAATCGTCGCGTCAAGAAGCGTGCCAGGTCCTCAATGTGAGCACCTGCCATCAAGTACAAGTCCAGTTCAGGACGCAACGAAGCCAGTGTGTCTGCAAGCCCCACCACGCGCTGAATGTGGGCGAGCTTGCTGCGCGGTGGCGTCCACGACGTCACGGATTCGCTTGCGAGAGCAATGGTGTCCTGAAGATCCTTGCTGAGCGGCAAGCGGGTCTTGTCGCTAAAGCCCGGACGCACCACGCAAGCCAAGATGTTCGGGTTTGTGAGAATGGCGGCGATCGCATCCTCGGCGGAGGGAACAATCACGAACTCGTAGATGAATGCGTCCGCGGCTGACCGCATGCGGTGCACGCTCTTGATCACGCTTTCGATTTCATCCGGAGACATTTCATCGATGACCAAGACTTCGAATCGTGGACGTGGGTCGCCGTCGTCAGAGGTCATGAGGCGCTCTGACTCATCGGCGGCGTCTTCAAAAGTTTCGTTGGTGGTGGGTTGGTCGCCGCGTTGGCGAGTCACGACGCGTGCCACACGATCCAGGGCCGCCTTGTATTCGCCAGCTTCCAGCAGTCGACGAATGCTCTGTACGTATTCGGTTCCGCCGCCCGCCCAATACATTTCGATGGTCTCGAGGGACCGGAGGGATCGGTGCAGCTCGGTGTCCGCTACGTAGGTTGATTCGGGGTCATGGCTGGTGACTAGACGCTTGATGGCGAACAGCAAGTACTCCCACGCGTCGGAGCGCATCCTCCACGTGCTCGAAGACATCCCGGGATCCGGCTCCAAACTGACCTTCGTGGCATCGTTTTCGGATGCGGAAGTAACAGTGCGGTCCTCGGGTGTTGTCCGAGCGTGGTGTTGCATGTCGAGATCCTTAACAGGGCGCAGGTGGAGAGTGGAGTAGAAGTGCGGGGCTGTGACTCTTCGCGAAGAAGCCGCTAAAGAGGTCCACGTGAGTAAAGGGGGTCCAAGAATTCAGGAGGTTCCGAGGACTTGGGATGGGGTGGAAGCGTCGCTGATCGAATCGCGGGTGGGATTCGATTCTCGCGCGCTCGGTGTGAAGTATGAATGGGAAGAACAAGGACATCAGTGTCACGTTCCTCCATTCCTTCAATCGCCGGAATCGGGCTAGACGGTGCAGTAGCTTTCGAGGTCATGTCTTGGTGAAACATGGTCGAAAGCTAAAGGAATTAGCCGAATTGGCACGCCTTTTCTCTAGTTTCGCGTATGAACTATCAAAGTCAATAGGGATGACGGAAGACTGCGCTACATGAAAGGAAAACTGGACGCGACGTCAGGCCCAGAGGACGCACCTACCCCGGCATTGAACCACCGTGTCCGTAGGATGAATTCATGAGCTCTCAGCAGGTACAGCCATCCACTCCGGAAATTTCGGCGATGACAGCAGCGCGCAGAGCAGTGCTGCAAATGGTAGACGGTGGGGTGCGGCACGTCGTGGTGTCCCCGGGTTCGCGGAGCGCGCCTCTTGCCTACGCCATCGCTGAATTTGAGGCGCAGCACCCCGACCTGTTGACCAGCCACGTGCGCATTGATGAACGTTCCGCGGCCTTCTTTGCGCTGGGTATTGGCTTGAACACGGGCCGTCCCGCGGCTGTTATCACCACGTCCGGTACGGCGGTGGGGAATTTGCTTCCTGCTGCGATGGAGGCGAATCACGCGTCGGTGCCGTTGTTGCTCCTGACCGCGGATCGTCCCGAGGAGCTTCTGGGCACTGGCGCTAACCAGACCACCGTGCAGGATGGAATTTTTGGCGGGCACGTGCGCTTCGCGGTCGCCGTTCCGGCCGGCGCCGATCCCACGGGGTGCCTTCGACAAGCACTCACCGCCTCGCTCGGCATTCTCACGCACGAACACTCGCAGCTGCTCAACGAGAGCAACCCGCAGTTCGCCCCCGAGGGCGTCACCTCCCACGACGTTGCTCCGGGGCCGGTTCACGTGAACCTCAGCTTCCGCGATCCGCTCACTCCCGGCATAGAGGACGACGACGCAGCCTTGCGTCCCGAGGATACGTCGGCTGAGAGCGGGGGCCCGGTTGAAAGTGGTGGCCCGGTTGAGAGTGGTGGCCCGGTTGAGAACAGGGCAAGTGGCTCTGGCGACAGTGGTGCTGGGAGCGCCACCGTTTCCGAAGACACCGCCGAGTCCTTGCGCCTTTTGGCGGGAACGCTGCAACTCGAAGAGCGTCGAACCGTGGTGATCGCAGGGCACGATGCCGGCCCGATCGCCGAACACTTCGCGAACCACACGGGATTGCCGTTGCTGGCCGAGCCGAGCTCGAACGCCCGATACGGTGAGAACGCGGTGACTGCGTACCGTCTCCTGATTCCCTCCTTCGTTGAGAACATCGACCGAGCCGTGGTGTTCGGCCGTCCTACGCTCAATCGCGAGATCGCAGCCCTCTTGAAGAGCGAACGCGTTCCCTCTGCACTTTATGTTCCGGAGCCGGTGGCCTGGTTCGACGCCGGAAAACGCACCGAGCGAATGATCGAGGACCTTGAGGATCTTCTGCTGTTCGCGGGCCGAGGACCTGCCGACTGGCTCTCCTCCTGGCACCATGCAGCCGAACAAGCCGTGGACGTCCTTGAACCCATCTGGCGGTCACAACCGAATGCACTGAGCGCACACGATGTAGCTCGGGCTGTCTGGAACACGGTCGACGGAAATCTGGTTATCGGGTCATCGAACATCATTCGTGACATTGATATCGCCGCCCCCGCGCGCTCGCGGCCCTTGCGCGTGTTTGCGAACCGTGGACTGGCGGGCATCGACGGCACCATCTCCACGGCGCTCGGCATCGCGGCCAGCGCGGAAACCGATGGAGCTACAAATCAGTCCACGCGCACCACGCTGGTCGTGGGAGACGTGACGTTCTTGCATGACGCCGCCGCGCTCGTGCGCGGAGCCCTTGAAACGAGCCAGCAACTCGACGTCGTTGTGCTCAATGACCACGGTGGCGGCATCTTTTCGACGCTCGAGCACGGCACGGTGGGTCAGCGTCCGCAGTGGCAAGACGCCGTGGAGCGGTTCTTCGGAACGCCACAAGACGTAGACGTTTCTTCGATTGCTCGCGGGTATGGCGCGGAGTATCGAGGCGTCGGATCGGCTGGGGAACTCGAATCGATACTGAGGGAAGAATCGGACGGTGTGCGCGTGATTGAGACTCACGTGAGCCGTGCCGAACGAACGGCACATACGCGTGCCATGCGCGAGGCAGTGGAAGCGGTGCTCGAAAATATCCATAGCTGATTCATAGGAAAGCCTGACCACAAACATACGTGCGGGTCACAAGATGTAGGTATGACAAACACTGAGCAGCCACATCCAGACCATGACCGCGGACTCGAGTTCGACCTCAAGACCCTCCTGACCCGCCGTCGCGCCGTCGGCGTTGGCCTCGTGGGCATGGCTTCGGCCGCTCTTGCCGCGTGCGCCCCGTCCCAAAGCGCAAGCCAACCCTCAACTTCCGCTTCGAGCTCGACCGCAGCTGCGTCGTCGTCCTCATCCTCCAGTGCTTCAACTGGCGCTTCCGCAAGCAGCTCCTCAAGCGCGGCCGGAACCACCCGCGCTATCGCCGAATGCGGCGTGGAAATCCCAGACGAGACCGAGGGCCCATACCCGGCTGACGGCTCCAACGGGCCGAACGTCCTCGAGGAATCGGGAATTGTGCGCGAAGACATCCGTGGCAGCTTCGGCGGAGGAGATGCGGGCGTGCAAGAAGGCATCCCGCTGACGCTGACCCTGACCATCCTGGACAACGCCAACGGCTGCGTGCCCTACGAAGGTGCGGCCGTGTACGCGTGGCACTGCAACAAGGACGGCAAGTACTCGATGTATGACACCGGCTTCGAAGATGACAACTTCTTGCGTGGCGTCCAGGAAGCCGACGAAAACGGGCAAGTCACCTTCACCACCATCTTCCCGGGCGCCTACATGGGTCGCTGGCCGCACATCCACTTCGAAGTCTTCGACTCCCTCAACAACGTGGGCTCCACGGGCCAAATCCTCAAGGTCTCGCAAGTCGCCATGACGGACGCCTCATGCCGCGCCGTGTACGAGACCGAGGGCTACGAATCCAGCGCCCAGAACTTCCCCAAGACAACGCTGACCTCAGACAACGTCTTCGGTGACGACGGCGGCGTGTACCAGCTCGCCAGCACGTCCGGCAACGTGACGTCCGGGTACCAGGCTTCGTTGAACGTCACGCTCTAAAAACAAATGACCCGCCCTCTCCTCTATTCAAAGCGGGAGTGGCGGGTCATTCAACAACTGCGGGTCAACCCCGCGCAACATCTGCGGGCCAACCTCGCGGGTGAGTGTGTCTAGTCTTCGATCTTGACGTGCGTCGGATCAAGAACGCGCTTGAGGAAGTCCTGGGTACGCGGCTGCTGCGGGTTAGCGATGACCTGCTCGGCAGGTCCCTGCTCCACCACAATGCCCTGATCCATGAACACCACGCGGTCGGCCACTTCGCGAGCGAAGGCCATCTCGTGGGTGACCACAAGCATCGTCATGCCATCCTGTGCCAGACGGCGCATGATTGCGAGCACATCGCCAACGGTTTCCGGGTCAAGCGCGGAGGTTGGCTCGTCAAAGAGCATGAGCTCAGGGTCCATGGTGAGCGCTCGAGCGATCGCCACGCGCTGCTGCTGACCGCCCGAAAGCTGGTCAGGGTAGCGGTGACCGAAGTCGCCGAGACCCACGGCGGCCAAGTTCTTCAGAGCCTTTGCCGTTGTTTCTGCAGCGCTCTTCTTGAGAACCTTGACGGGTGAAATGGTGCAGTTCTCCAACACGGTCAAGTGCGGGAACAGGTTGAACTGCTGGAAAACCATGCCCACTTTTTGACGCATCTTGTCGATGTCCACTTCGGGATCGGTGGTTTCGAAACCGCCTACCTCAATGGTGCCGGCGTTCGCGGTCTCGAGGCGATTCACGCATCGAAGCACAGTGGACTTGCCAGAACCCGAAGGTCCAATGAGGCAAACCACTTCGCCTGGCTGAATATCAAGGTTGATTCCCTTGAGAACTTCGTTGGTGCCGTAGCTCTTGCGAAGATCCTTGATGGATACGCCCGCGGCCTTGAAAGCGGGCTGATTCGTGGTAGTCATGGCGTCCTCCTACCGACGTGTCTTAGCGGTGCGGGCTTCGAAGCGGCGTGCCAAGAAGCTCAATGGAATGGTGATGACCAAGTACATGGCGCCGGCAACTACCAGCGGGGTGATACCTGCACCGAGGCTCGAGATGCCGTCACGGCCGAACTTCGTGAGTTCGTACTGCGTTGCCAAGAGACCCAGCACGTACACCAAAGAGGAGTCCTTGGTGAGCAGGATAACTTCGTTGGTGAGCGGTGGAAGAACAATGCGGAAGGCCTGCGGAATGATGATCGAAATCATGGCGCGCCAGGCTGGCATACCCAACGAGCGGGCTGCCTCCATTTGGCCCTTTGGCACGGCTTGTAGGCCGGCGCGAAGGGTTTCTGCGATGTACGCGGAGGACACCAAGCCAAGGGACATCATGACCACAACGGGTACGGGCCAGTTGGTGCCGGGGAACGCGGCGGGGACGCCGAGGCCCAAGGTGATGAACACCAGAAGTGCTGGGATGCCGCGGAAGAACTCAATGTAACCGGTGGCGAACCAGCGGTACGGGGCGAAGGACGCCATCTTCATGAGTGCCAAGAGGAGGCCGCCGGTGAGACCAAAGATGAACCCGAGCACCGTGTAAATGAGGGTGTTCTTGAGGCCCACGAGGATCAGATCCGGGAACATCGGGCCGATGCGCTCGAAATTGAAGAAGGACCGGAAAATGACCGGCCAGTCAATGGAGAAGATGAGAGCAGCAAGAATGACAACAAAGATTGCCAGCTGGATGATCTTACTGGTCCGCGCGCGCTGCCGTGCGGTCATGGCCATGGCGGAGCCTTCCTAGTGTTGGTGCAAGTGTGACAGAAGGGTGAATCAACCGTATACGCAAGTGCGTCCGGCGAAAAGCACTCAAAGCGAGTTTTTCGCCGGACGCACTTGCGATCGTTACGGTCCTGTTAAGACGACGTTAATTAGGAAGAAGAGGATGCGGAAGCTGCAGCTGGGGTGCTCAGTCCGTACTTTTCCTTGTATTTCTCAAGGGTGCCGTCACCCTCGATGCGCTTCAGCGTTGCATTGACGGCCTCAAGAAGTGCCGTGTTGCCCTTCTTGATTGAAATGCCGAGCTTTTCACCGGTCGGGAAGTTGGCTACGTTCTTGAACTCTGCGGTGTCCTTGAGGCCGTAGTTCAGCACGGAGATGTTTCCAAGAACAGCGTCAACCTGGCCGTTCTTGAGAGCTTCAATCTGCAAGCCACCATCTTCGAACTGCATGGTCTCAAGGCCGTTGTCCTTAGCGTAGGACTCGCCCGTGGTGGCGCCCTGAACGCCTACACGCTTGCCCTTTGCGGACTCGAGGTCCGTGATGCCGGAGCCGTCCTTGGCGAACAACGCGAGGTCGTCATCCAAGTATGGGTCGGAGAAGTCCATGTTGTTCTTGCGCTCTTCGGTGATGGAGATCGAGGAGATCGAAACATCGCACTTAGCCAAGGCCAGTCCGGACTGGATGGATTCGAAGGAATCGTCGATCACGCTAACTTCAACGCTGAGATCCTTGGCGACTTCCGCAGCCACGTCCATGTCGTAGCCAACGGTCTTTCCGTTTTCGAGGTACTCGAAAGGTGGGTAAGGAACGTCAGAGCAGACGGTGAGCTTTCCAGCATTGAGGAGTGTGACGCTGGAGGCGCCGGAGGAAGCGGCCGAGCTTGAGGTGGATGCGGTGGAGGATCCGCCACAAGCCGTCAGTGCAAGAGCTGCCGCTGCGGACAGTGCAAGCACTTTGAGTGACTTTGAGGTGCGAGTCATGAAGGGTTCCTTTTCTAAGGAGTGATGGAACTTTTCGGTTCGCTAGGGAACTGAACGCATAGTCTATCTGAGCGTTATGTCACATTATTCGCGACTTCTAGCGAAATACAGAACGACGGCGCCGCTAGCGTGAGGATTTTTCGTTAGAGATTGAGGGCTTGTTGCATGGGACGCATCTTTGCCCAGGACTCCGCGAGTTCTGAAGCGGGGTCAGACGCAGCGACCACTCCGCAGCCTGCGAACAGGCGAATTCGGTGTGCTGACTCAACGATTCCGCCGCGCAGCGCAATTCCGAACTCGCCGTTACCGTGCGAGTCGATCCATCCCACGGGACCGGCGTATCGTCCGCGGTCCATGCCTTCGAGCTCCAGAATTGCTGATGCTGCTGCATCTGTGGGAGTGCCACAGACGGCTGCTGTGGGATGAAGAATTTCTGCTAGATCCAGCGCGTTGGGCGCGTCCTTGCTGGGGAGCTTGGCGGTGACGTCAGAGGCGAGGTGCCATACGTTAGGTAGCTCGAGCACGAAGGGCTCAATGTGGGCGTCCATATGAGTCACGTAGGGAAGCAGCTGAGACGTGAGCGAATCAATGGCCAATTGGTGTTCGTGGCGCTGTTTTTCGTCCTCGGACAAGGCGCGCTTCGCGTAGTCGGGATCGGCTACGGGAGCCGACTTGCGGTCTAAGGTTCCTGCCAGCACGCGAGCGCGAGCGGTTCCGTTGATGACCTGGATGAGCATCTCCGGGGTGGCGCCAATCAGGCCGCGCATCGAGTAGGTCCAGCAGTCGCGGTAGCGCACGGAAAGCTCTTTGAGAATGCGTGACACCTGAACCGGCTGAGCAAGTTCTGCAACGGCATCTCGAGCCAACACCAGTTTGGTGAGTTCGCCGGAGTTGATGCGCTCCACGCCGCGTTTGATGGACTCAACATATTGCTCGTCGCTGACATGGCCTACCAGGAGGCGATCTTCGGTCGGAACGTCGGCGACATCCGGGAAGTCGAGGTGACCCACGCTGGATTCATGTTGCAAGACGGCGAGGCGTTCCAGCGCGCGTTCGCGCAATGTCTCGTGATCAGCCTCCGGTGCAATCCCTGATTCTGGGTCGAAGAGCCACGTCAGGTAGGCATCTCCGCCTTTCTTGCGGATCACCATCTCCGGCACTACCAGTCGGGACGCGTGTGCGCTCGTGTGGCTGAAGGCCACGGCCACGAATGCGAAAAGTTCGGCGTCGGAAGAAGCCTTGGCGGACAGCAGCTCGTTCCAGGCCTGGCGGAGTTCGTGGAATCGATCCGTGCCTTGAGCGGCAACGGAGAAAACCTCGCCGAGCCCAATCATGCCCTCGGAGTTCCGCAGCCAGACCAGTGCTGAATCAGTCGTCACGAAATCATCGAGTGGGACGTTGACGGCCGCCGGGAAGTCGAAGGTCGCGCTGGCGAGGCGAGGGAGCGACGCGAGGGGAGTGGGCGTTGAAGTGCCCTGAGTGCCTGTGGACATGGTGAGTCAAGATTACTCGTAAGTGTTCAGTCACGGCGATTCCATAGGCCGGGCAATGCATATGAGGTTGCCCGCATCATGCCCCTTACCGGTGGGGCGGATTAGCGCGGCTTGCGTGTGGCTGGGAGAATGAACGGGTGAATCGCGCAACTCTCGAAAAACGACCCGACGAAGTCCAGAGCATGTTTGATGCCGTAGCTGCCCGCTATGACATCACCAATGACATTCTGTCGATGGGTCAGACCCGCCGCTGGCGCAAGATCGTGGTGGACGCAGTAGACGCCAAGCGTGGCGAGCGCGTCCTTGATCTCGCAGCGGGCACCGGAACCTCCTCCGAACCCTACGCAGACGCTGGCGTCTCCGTGGTTGCTTGCGACTTCTCCACCGGAATGCTTGAAGTGGGTAAGAAGCGCCGCCCGGACATTGACTTCGTCAAGGGCGATGCCATGAACCTGCCGTTCGCAGATAACTCCTTCGACGCCGTGACCATCAGCTTTGGTCTGCGCAACATTCAGGATCCTCGCTTGGCATTGAGCGAGATGTACCGCGTGGCCAAGCCCGGCGCACGCTTGGTGATCGCTGAGTTCTCCCACCCGACGTTCTCCCCATGGCGCACCGTTTACACGGAGTACCTCATGCGTGCTCTTCCGGCGATCGCCACCAAGGTGTCTTCAAACCCCACCGCGTACCAGTACCTTGCCGAGTCCATTCGTGCGTGGCCTAACCAGGACGGTCTCGCCGCGTGGCTGGACGCGGTCGGTTGGCGCGATGTTCAGTACCGTAATCTCGCCGGTGGCATTGTTGCCGTGCACCGCGGTTTCAAGAAGTAGCAAAGGGTCTTTGTGTCTGTAGTTATTGTGGGGGCTGGGCCCGCGGGGTCAACCGCCGCCTATTACTTGGCGCGTGCTGGCGTAGACGTCACGGTGCTTGAGAAGACCCGTTTCCCACGCGAAAAGGTCTGCGGAGACGCACTGACCCCACGCGCAGTTCGGGAAATCCAGCGCCTCGGCTTGCCGCATGAAGAGTCAGCCGGATGGCGACGCATCAAGGGATTGCGCCTAGTAGCCGCCGGAAATTCGATGGAGCTTCCGTGGCCTGAGCTCACGGACTTCCCTGACTACGGTCTGATCCGGACCCGCCTCGGCTTCGACGAAGCCCTCGCCCGCCACGCACAATCCGCGGGTGCCCGCATTCTTGAGGGTCACTCCGTCACGGAAACCATCACGAACGAAAGTGGCCGCGTCACCGGCGTCCGCGCCCAGATCCTCAATGAAGCCGGACGTAAGACGGGCGAGACGCTCGAGGTGAGCGGCGACGTCGTACTGGCAGCAGATGGAAACTCCAGCCGCTCCGCCGTAAGCCGCGGCTTCGAAAAGCGCGATGACCGTCCCATGGGCGTTGCTTACCGCACCTACTACCGCTCTCCGCGTCACCTCGATGACTGGATGGAAGGCTGGCTGGAGCTACCCGGCAAGAACGGCGATCCGTTGCCGGGTTACGGCTGGGTATTCGGTGTTGGCGACGGCACCTCCAACGTGGGTCTTGGCATCCTGAACTCGTCCAAGGAGTTCGGCAAGCTCGATTATCGTCAGGTCCTCAAAGAATGGACCGCCGCGATGCCCGAAGAGTGGGGCTTCACGGAGGAAAACCAGACTTCACGCATTCTGGGAGCCGCGCTTCCCATGGCCTTCAATCGGACACCGCACTATTCGCCAGGGTTCATGCTGCTCGGCGACGCCGGTGGCATGGTGTCCCCATTCAACGGCGAGGGCATTTCTTACGCGATGGAATCCGGTCGCATGGCGGCGCAGTCCGTACTGGATGCGTTCAAGGCCACCACAGGTGCTGCGAAGGAAGAATCCTTGGCTCGGTACGCGGATGTCATCCGTGACGAGTGGGGTTCACACTTCACACAGGGCCGGCTGTTCGCGCAAGTGATCGGCAACCCGCACATCATGCGTCTGTCCCTGAAGTTGGGCATGTCCAGCCAAGTTCTCATGAACATGGTGGTGCGGTTGCTCGCGAACCTTTCGGATGAAGCGCCGCGAACAATTGAAGATAGAGTTATCCATGTTCTCGAGCGGCTTACACCCGCCACGAACAACCAAAACTCCGTCCGTTCCTTGAGCAACATTTCACAGAACGTACGCGGCCCGCTGGGCTTAGTGCGAGCTCTCTCAACCAACAGTAAGTCTGATAAATCGTGACTCAATCCCACAACACTTGGACCGCTGCGGGGCACTCTGTGCCCGAATCCATGGAATTGGACGCCGAAACTCGTGCCCTTGCCGAGCTCGTCAAGCTTCCGCCAGGGTTCGCGGAGATCGCAGATGACCCCACGTTGGGCCCGGCCGTTTTCACGGGTATGGCTCGTGTGGAGAAGATGTTGCGCGATGCCATCGCGAATTCTGACCCTTTCGTTGATCAGACCAGCCGCCATTTGGTAGAGGCTGGCGGTAAGCGCGTTCGCCCGCTTCTGGTGCTGTTGAGCTCTTTGCTCAGCGGCAACGAGGAGATCAGCGATGACGTGGTCAAGGCCGCCGCAATGGTGGAGCTTACCCACTTGGCGACGCTGTACCACGATGACGTCATGGACTCCGCGCCCTTGCGCCGCGGCGCACCCACTGCTCATGAAGTGTGGGGCAACTCGGTTGCTATTCTTACCGGCGACCTGATCTTCGCGCGTGCCTCCATTCTTGCCGCGTCCTTGGGCCCGGAAGCTGTTGACTTGCAGGCTCGCACGTTCGAACGCTTGTGCTTGGGACAGCTGCATGAATCCGTGGGACCGCGCCCTGAAGAGGACGCGCTCACGCACCACTTGAGCGTGATCTCTGATAAGACCGCATCCTTGCTGGCTGCCGCTGGCGAGTTCGGCTCCCGCTTCGGCGGCTCCGGCGATGCCCAGATGAACTTGCTGAGCGAATACGGCGAAAAGGTGGGCGTTGCCTTCCAGCTCGCCGATGACGTCATTGACCTGACTGGCGCCAAGGTGAAGTCCGGTAAGACTCCGGGAACGGACCTGCGCGAGCGCGTCCCCACCTTGCCGGTGTTGATCTTGCGGCGCATGTCCGCCGAGGGCGACGCCACCGCTACCGAAGTTCTCACCTTGGTCGACGGCGATCTGACCAGCGACGAGCAGCTTGCTGCAGCTGTTCAGGCGGTTGCCACGCACCCAGCGACGAACGAGGCCTGGGCTGTTGCCCGCCAGTGGGCTGACGAGGCTCGCGAGGCGCTGTCTCCACTTCCTAACGGTCCTGTCAAGAACGCGCTGTTGGACTTCGCCGACGCTGTGGTCTCCCGCGACCAGTAACTAGTCCGCGATCAGTAGGTAGTTAAACGCGATTCAAGCGCGCGGATTGCGCCGGTACGCGGTAACGCTCGGCTCACCGTCGATCCAAAACCGCCACGGCCAGTCCGCCGCTTGAGACACCCCTACGCGGGGTCCCGAAGAAATTTGGGAGTACGACGACGCAGCTTCGGGACATTCCAAGCTCACCACTGCGCCACTCGCGGAGCTAGTAGAAGTGCCAAGTTGCGAGCCGTTATCAGCGCCAATTTCGGTGTTGATGACAGCGCCGTAGTGCTCGAGATTGAGTCCAAGGGCTTGCGCTAGATTCCCTGGCCCCCGAGCGAGCTGGGCATCCGTGAGCGCTACCTTGCGCGGCACCGTCTGTTTGCGCGGAACACGTTCGCGACGAGCATGAGCTAGCTCAAGACCCTCCACGACTTTCCCCGCGCGCAACAGCACACCGCCAGAACCCTCGGGCGTATGGGCCACAATGTTGCACGCCCAGTGATTGCCGTAGGAGCGGTACATATAGAGCCTGCCCGTGGGGCCGAACATGGCCTCCGTGCGCGCCGTGAGTCCACGGTAAGCGTGAGAGGCTGGGTCGATCTCGCCCTCGTAGGCTTCCGTTTCGGTCAGCTCCACCACCACGGTGCCCTCGGCGTTCGTATGCCGAAGCCGCCACCCCAACAGTTGCGGCGCTACCAAGGACGCGCGTTCATTCAGGAAATCCAGGGAACCGTTACCGGAAATCATTTGTACCTCCGTGAACTAAGCGTGCGTGAGCCGCGAGTCCGCAAGGGGAGAATCAGTGGTGAGCTACGTCGTCGTACGCGTCAACCTGATCCAACGCCCCACGCAACTCGAGGGCCTTGCGCGCCCGCACCTCCACGGGTACGCGATGGCGCAACTGCTTGTAGAGGTCATCGCCGAAATACCTCGGGAAAACATGCATGTGGTAGTGCCACACGTGCTGATTCCCAGCAGGTTCGTTGTGCTGACGCACGCTGGTGCCATCCGGATCCCACGCAATTTTCATGGCCAAGGTCATGCGTCGAGCAAGCAGCATGATGGCCGTCGCGGTGTCCTCATCAACGTCGTAGAGCGCCTCTTGGTGCTGCGTGGGGATGATCATGACGTGGCCGCCGTGGTTGCCGAAACCGTCGCACGCCATGATGGCTGCGGCCTTGTCATTCGCGTAAATGAAGTCAGTAAGGGCGCAGAGATTGTCCGGGGACTCGATCTTGCCACTCAACAGCTCGCAGAACGGGCAGACGTACCCCTCGGGTGCGTGAGAATGCCAGAGTTCGCTCATCGACGGGTCACTTCTCAGTCTTCGAGTTCAGGCTCGAGCTCTTCAAACACCCACGTATACATATCCAGCATGTATTCGCTGAAGGTGCCGTCCTCGCTCATCCAGCGGCCGGTAGCGTTATTGCGGCGGTGCACAATGGGGTCCGGAACGTTGAGCTGATCCTCGCGGATGCCCCACACAAAGAGTTCTTCCTCATCTTCCATGAACAAGAGGTAGCCGTCTTCGATCTCAAACTCGTCTGGCTCCCACACAAAGTAGTAGGCCTCCATGAGGTCTTCCACGCCGCCCACGCTCATGTAGAACTCGCGGAGCACTTGGGGGAGCAGAGTTGCGGAGCGTCCCAACGATTCCTGGACCATGTCCTCAAACTCGTCCTCGCTCAAACCGTCTTCGGGCTGCCACTGGTCATCGAGGTATTCGGGAACGAGTGAGCGGAACTTTTCAAGAAACATATCGGCCATGCTTCGATCTTATCGGCAGATGCGGGCCTACCGTGCGCTCTTACTTGGCGTTGTCAGCCCTAGATCGGGGCAAACGCAGGCTAGGCCGGGACCAACCGCGAACCGCAAGTGGCGCACTCCACTTGAAGCGGACCGCCAGCATGCGCATCACGAACACGGCCACCGCCGTGATGGTCGCCGTGAGGAGGTTAAACCAGCCCGTCATCTCCAAGAGAACCGTCACGCTGGCGCCCAAGAATGCTGGAACCGCGTAGAGGTCTCGAGGGTTGAACAGGCCAGGTGTTTCGTTTGCGGTGATGTCACGCAGCAAGCCGCCGCCGCACGCCGTGGCCACACCTAAGAGCACGGCGACGATGGGTTCAATTCCGGCCTCTAGCGCAACGAGCGTTCCCGTGATGCAGAAAAGAGCCAGTCCGCCGGCGTCGAAGAGGGAGATGAAATAGCGCAGCTTTTGCAAGTGGGTGGACATCAAATACACGGCGATGGCCGCCAAGAACGGCGGGAGCAGGTAGATGGTGTTCACGAAGACGTTCGGGACGCCTTGATCGATGATCAGGTCACGCACAATTCCGCCGCCGAGGCCGGTCATGTAGGCGAGGGCGAGGGACCCGATGATGTCGAAGCCCTTACGTGCCGCCAGCAACGAGCCGGAGACCGCGAAGAAGAAGATGCCGAGCAGGTCCGCGGAGAGCATGAGCGGATTCACGAGAGCTCCTTCGCTTCGAGGGCCAGCCAGAGCTGCACGCGATCTTGCATGTTGGCAGGGGAGTAGCCGGTCAAATCTGTCACTCGTTGGAGGCGGTAGCGCACGGTGTTGCGGTGCACGCCGAGTTCGCGCGCTACTTGCCCGATTTCGCCTGAGCTATGAAGGAACCGGCGCAAGGTGTTGATGAGTTCACCGTTGTGTTGAGCGTCGGCGTTCTCAAGGGGTTCCAGGATCTCGCGGGCCAGATCCATGAGCGGCACATCCTTGGCCGTGAGGAGCAGCGATGTGAGCGAGAGACGGCTGGGTTCGTTGATGGGCTGCAGGGAGCGCAAGGATTCACGAGCCTCGTAGTAGCTCAGCCGCAAACCATTCGCGTCCGGGTACAAGCGCCCGTAACCGATGGTGAGATGGGTGGTTGCGGAGCTGAACAGCTCGGCGGCTTGCGCCGCGATGACGCCCGGTTCCGAAGCGCTGGCGTCATGACCTGGTCCGCTGTCGTTGCCGGTTCCGCCATCTTTACTTCCGCCGGCGGCGCGCGAGGGCACGATGATCGCGAGTCGACCATCCAGAATGGCGGTGATGACGCGAGGAGGCAGGCTGGGTAGCGGCATTTCTCCTAGCGGTGCGTGCCCGCTACTGGATTCAACCAGTACGACGCCGTGCGCTTGCGTTGCGTCGAGACCTACAGATTGCATGCGTAGAGATGCGTCGTAACCGCGCAGTCCACCGTGCAGGACATCGTCGAGCACTTGGCCCACGGCGATGCGGGACGTGCGGCGCAAGCGGGCTTGGTTGGAGAGTTCGAGTCCCAGCAGGCTTTGCGCGTAGGGAATGAGAGCTTCGGAGGTGAGCGGTTTCCGGATGAACAAGGAGGCTCGGTCACGAAGCCCGGAGGCGATCGGCCAGTCGGCCCACTCTGCATCAGAATCCGTGGACACCGGGTCCGAGGTGCCCTGTGTCGCGAGGTGAGAGCTACCCAGTTCAATCCCGTACTGCTCCACCCGGGCGGCGTTGCCCACGAAATTCTCAAGGACGTCAAGGAGCGCGTCGATGCCACCGCCGCGCAACAGTGCGGCAGAGAGTTTTTGGTGTCCCGCGAGAAGCTGTTGGATGCCGGAAACGTGCTCAGCAGCGAGGTCTTCGGCAATGATGCGGGAGATCGCGGCGAAAGCGGTTTGGTAGGGGACCTTGAATAACGGAAGTCCCACTTCCTCAGCGGTGAGACGCAAAGCCGAGGGAACGGCGTCGTGCCCTAATCCCACCCCGAAACCAAGCGCCGAAGCGCCACCTCGCTTGGCGCTGACCACGAAATCGCGCTGTAGCGCTGCAGTGCGCAAGCGGATGCCGGTGGTGAGGAGAACTTCGTCGCCGGTGAGGAAAACGGAGGGGTCCACTTGCTCGGTAACAGCTGCCCAGGCCAGCTGAATCGAGGCCGGATCGGCACCCTTCGCAGACGGCACCAGAGTCAGTCCAAGACTGGGAACCGCTAGCAACTGCGCGAGGGTCATGGCCATGAACTCATCCTAATTTGTGCATAGCTAGCGGAAGAAACTCAAAAAATGGTGCCTAGAAGCTTGGAGTTCGCCCAGAGTGAACCTAGTCTTGTGGGCATGACTACAGCAACGAACGGCAAAACGCCGGTTCGTCGCGAGACCTTTAGCTCTCGACGACTCTTTATTCTGTCAGCCATTGGCTCAGCCGTTGGACTTGGCAACATTTGGCGCTTCCCTTATGTCGCCTATGAAAACGGCGGCGGCGCCTTCCTCATCCCTTACCTCGCCGCGCTTTTGACCGCAGGTATCCCACTTCTCTTCTTCGACTACGCCGTGGGCCACAAGTTCCGTGGCTCCGCGCCGCTGGCATTCCGACGTTTGGCCCGCCCGGCCGAAGCGCTCGGCTGGTGGCAAGTGCTGGTCTGCTTCGTGATCGCCGTGTACTACGCGGTGATCATCGCCTGGTCTTCGATGTACACGATCTTCTCCGTCACGAAGGCGTGGGGTGAGGATCCCGAAGCGTTCTTTATGGGAGATTTCCTTCAGCGAGCTGGCGCGGCAACAGAGGCCTCGGTGTCTCTGGACTTCGTGCCAGGCATCCTCATTCCGTTGATCATCGTTTGGATTGTCACCATCGGCATCATGATTGCGGGCGTAAGCAAGGGTATCGCTCGCGCGAACGCCATCTTCTTGCCGCTCCTCGTGGTGATGTTCGTGATCCTGGTAGTGCAGTCCTTGTTCTTGCCAGGTGCCGTGGATGGACTCAACGCTTTCTTCACGCCAAGCTGGGAAGCACTCGGTGACCCATCCGTCTGGGCTGCCGCCTACGGTCACATCTTCTTCTCCCTCTCCGTGGGCTTCGGCATCATGGTTACCTACTCCTCCTACCTCAAGCGCAAGACGGACCTCACGGGTTCCGGCTTGGTAGTGGGCTTCGCCAACTCAGCGTTCGAGATCCTCGCCGGTATTGGTGTGTTCGCAGCCATTGGCTTCATGGCCCAGGCTGCCGGAACCACGGTGGCCGACCAAGCAACGGGTGGCATTGGCCTGGCGTTCATCGCCTTCCCTGCCATCGTTTCTGAGGCACCTGCCGGCCAGCTCATCGGCGTGCTGTTCTTTGGCTCGTTGGTGTTTGCTGGTGTTACGTCGCTCATCTCCATCTTGGAAGTGATCGTCGCAGCCGTTCAGGATAAGCTGGGCGCGGGTCGTACGTTCTCTACCCTGATTGTTTCTATCCCGATGGCCATCATCTCGATCGTTTTGTTCCCGACCACCACTGGCTTGTACGTGCTGGACACGGTGGACGGCTTCGTGAACCAGTTCGGTATCGTCGCAGGCGCCCTCGTGGCGGTCATTGTGGTGGTGTGGATCTACCGCAATCTTCCGTCGTTGCGCGAGCACGTCAACCGCTACTCGAGCTTCAAGCTGGGTGGCGTCTGGTTCATTCTCGCGGGCGTTATTGCGCCCGTCGTGCTGGCCTACATGCTGGTCACTGAGATCATCGCCAAGTCCACGGAGTCCTACTCCGGGTACCCGCTGTGGTTCAACGCCATCTTTGGTTGGGGCATGTCCGTTGCGCTGATTGTGTTCGCCATCCTGATGTCCTTTGTGCCGTGGTCTGCGAAGTCCAAGCTCAATTTCGATCCCGAGTATGACGCGATCCGCGATGCCGAAAACGCTGAAGCGGATTCCTACACGAAGGGAGGTCAGCGATGACCACCACCGCCATCATCATGCTGATCATTGCCATCCTCACCGTTTGGGGCGGACTGGCGCTGTCCATGTGGAACTTGAGCCGTCACCCGGAGGATGAAGAACCCGAAGTTCTTCCCACCATGCACGCTCCCGAACTCTAGACCGGCTTTCTAGAAGCAAACGCTAGACCGCACCGTCGCAGATAGTCGCTATCTGTCGTGCAAACAAGATCGACCCGCAGCCCAGTGCTCTTGCACTACGGACTGCGGGTCGATTTGTATTTTGGTACAAGACGCCGGTTGCTTGAGGGTTCTAGGATCGGAGCTAATCCTTCACGCGCGGAAAAGACGCATTCGCCACTTTCACCCCCCGGCCTGCGATTGCGCGTGATCGTTGTCGAAGAGAAAAGGAATAGCTCATGGCAACCACTACGGCAGAATTCCGTATTGCACAGCAGCGCAAGATGACGGGCGCCTTCCCCGGCCCCAAGTCCCAAGAATTGGCAGCACGCCGCAGCCAGATCATCTCGGCCGGCGTTAGCTCCACCCTCCCGGTCTACGTTGAAGACGCCGACGGCGGCATCATTGTGGACGTCGATGGCAACCAGCTGATCGACATGGGCTCCGGCATCGCCGTGACCACCGTGGGTGCATCCCACCCGAAGGTTGCCGCAGCCGTTGCTGCTCAGACGCAGCGCTTCAACCACACGTGCTTCATGATCACCCCTTACGCAGGCTACGTAGAGCTCGCAGAGAAGATCGCACAGCTTGCTCCCGGTGAGCATGAGAAGCGCGTTGCGTTCTTCAACTCCGGCTCCGAGGCCGTCGAGAACGCCGTCAAGGTAGCTCGCGTTGCTACCGGCCGCTCGGCAGTCGTGGCCTTCGATCACGCCTACCACGGCCGCACCAACCTCACCATGGGTTTGACTGCGAAGGCTGCTCCGTACAAGAAGGGCATGGGCCCTACCGCTCCGGAGATCTACCGCATTCCAATGTCCTACCCGTACCGCGAAGAGAACCCGAACATCTCCGGTAAGGAAGCCGCTGAGCGCGCCATCTTGACCATGGAGAAGCAGATCGGTGGCGAAGCGATCGCAGCCATCATCATCGAGCCCATCCAGGGCGAAGGCGGCTTCATTGTTCCTGCCGAGGGCTTCTTGCCTCGCATCGCCGAATGGGCGAAGGAACAGGGCATCGTCTTCATCGCTGATGAAGTGCAGTCCGGCTTCTGCCGCACCGGCGAATGGTTCGCTTCCCAGCACGAAGGTGTTGTCCCAGACATCATGACCATGGCCAAGGGCATCGCAGGCGGTATGCCACTGTCCGGCATCGTGGGACGCGCTGACATCCTCGACAAGGTCCACGCAGGTGGCCTTGGCGGAACCTACGGCGGTAACCCAGTAGCAGTGGCCGCAGCGCTCGCAGCTATCGAGGTCATGGAAGAAGAGGGCCTCAACGAAAAGGCTCGAGTCATGGAGAAGAAGTTCTTCGACACCCTTCTTCCGCTCCAGAAGGAAGTTCAGACGGTCGGCGACGTCCGCGGCCGCGGTGCCATGCTCGCGATCGAATTCGTCAAGGCCGGTGGCAAGCAGCCAGACGCTGAGCTCACCAAGAAGATCGCAGCTGACTGCCTTGCAGAAGGCATTGTCATCCTCACCTGTGGAACCTTCGGCAACGTTATTCGTTTGCTGCCACCACTCGTGATGACTGAGGAACTCTTCGAGGAAGCACTCACCGTTTTGGTGGACGTGATCCGGAAAAACTCCTAATTGAATCAACGGTCAGGATTGCGATAGCAACCCAGACCAACGCAAAACCCCACCATCGCTCCGGCGGCATCTCTTCGTGAAACACCACAACGGCAGTCACGAATTGAAGCGCCGGAGCGATGTACTGCAAGGACCCAATCACGCTCAGCGGCAAACGCTGTGCTGCGTAACCGAAGAACAACAGCGGGACAGCCGTGATGATGCCGGTGCCCATGAGCAACAAGAAGTGCCCCGGGCCTTCAGACGTGATCGTCGTCTGCCCGGTCGCGGCCAGATAGGCCAAGAACGCTAGCGAAAACGGAACCAAAACCAGCGTCTCAATGGTGAGCCCGGTCGTCGTCGTAATGGAGTGCCCCAAACGGTTCTTGACCAGCCCGTAGAGCCCAAACGAGAACGCCAACGTAAGCGCTATAAGCGGTAGCGAGCCGTAACCCACCGTTAGTACCACCACAGCCAGCAGGCCAAAGCCCACCGCGACCCATTGCAAAGGACGCAAGCGCTCCTTCAGGATCACGACGCCCAAGAACGTGGACACCAGCGGGTTGATGAAATACCCCAGTGCCGCGGACACGGTCTCACCGTTGAGCACCGCGAAGGTATAGACCACCCAATTCACGGCGATCAGCGCCGACGCCAGCGCGAGCATCCCCACCGTACGCGGAGTGCGCAACGCCGTCTTGAGCGTGCCCCATTCCTTGAGAATCAGCACTAGCGCGAGGCATACCACCAAGGAGAAGAACACGCGCGCCGCCACGATTTCGAGCGGACCGGCCGGAGCCAGCAGCGCGAAGTACAGCGGCAAAAGCCCCCACAAAAAATAGGCGCCGAGGCCCGCAAGGATGCCTCCAGCTTGAGCGTTGGGCGCGGGGGTCGGCGCGGTTTTCGTCACTAGTACATACTGCCTTCTGCGTACGACGACGCAACTCGGTTCCGTGGGCCGCTTTCCGATTTGCGGCGCCTATTAGAATAGTAAGTTGGTGCCCGGGGTCCCGATCCGGGCGAAACCTCACGTGGGCTGCTGTCAGCGCCACTTGCTCGAAAGGAATTCTGTGTCCTCGACGACTGAAACCTCGCCCCTGCGCGTTGCCATTATTGGAGCCGGGCCGGCGGGCGTTTATGCAGCGGACATCCTGACGAAAGCAGACCGCGAGTTCGAGGTCAGTATTGACCTCTTTGACGCTTACCCCGCGCCTTACGGCCTGATCCGCTACGGCGTCGCCCCGGATCACCCACGCATCAAGGGCATCGTGACCGCACTGCACAAGGTGCTGGACCGTGGTGACATCCGCTTCATCGGTAACGTCACCTTTGGCCGAGACCTCACGCTCGAGGACCTCAAGAAGCACTACCACGCAGTGATTTTCGCAACCGGCGCCATCAAGGACGCCCCGCTGAACATCCCGGGCGTGGAGCTTGATGGCTCTTACGGCGCAGCAGATTTTGTGTCTTGGTATGACGGACAGCCGGACGTGCCACGCGAGTGGCCGCTAAATGCCCAGCAGGTTGCCGTGATTGGTAACGGCAACGTGGCCTTGGACGTGGCGCGCGTGTTGTCCAAGCACGCGGACGATCTGCTGGTCACCGAAATCCCAGACAACGTGTACCAGGGCCTCAAGCAGAGCCCCGTCACGGACGTGCATGTGTTCGGCCGCCGTGGCCCCGCGCAGATCAAGTTCACGCCGCTGGAACTGCGCGAACTGTCCCACTCTCGCGACGTGGACATTGTGCTGTACCCGGAAGACTTTGAATTCGATGAAGCCTCAGATGAGGCCATCAAGACCAACAACCAGGTCAAGACCATGGTCAACACGTTGACCAACTGGATTGTGGAAGATCAGGACACGGGCGCTTCCCGCCGCTTGCACTTGCACTTCTTGCACGCTCCCGTCGAGATCCTCGGCGAAGACGGCAAGGTCGTCGGCATGAAATTTGAGCGCCAAGAGCTGGACGGCACCGGCAACGTGCGCGGCACCGGCGAGATCGTGGAATACCCACTCCAGGCCGTCTACCGCGCCATCGGTTACTTCGGCTCCGAGCTTCCCGGTTTGCCGTTCGATGCGCGCCGCGGCGTCATCACGAACGTCGGCGGCCGCGTGGTAGACGCGGATCAGCAGCACTTGGCTGGCCTCTACACCACGGGTTGGATCAAGCGCGGCCCCGTGGGCCTCATCGGCCACACCAAGGGCGATGCGCTCGAGACCATCGGAAACTTGCTGGAAGATTCCGCGTCCTTGCCAACCCCCGAGGTGCCTTCTGAAGAAGCCGTTATTGAACTTCTGGAAGAGCGCGGCATCGACTACACCACGTGGGAAGGCTGGAACAAGCTCGACGCTCACGAACGTGAACTCGGCGCCCAAGCCACCGCTCAGGGCCCCGTGGCCCGCGAGCGCGTCAAGGTTGTGCCCCGCGACGAGATGGTCAACATCTCGCGCGCTGAATAGTCCCGGTCACCCCGGTCATGGCTCGGCTCCTAGCTGACCTCACCCCTCTGCGCACCTCTCCCGCGTATCGACGCTTGTGGGTGGGCAATTCGCTCTCGGCGGTAGGTCTGCAAGTCACCATGATCGCGGTGAGCTTGGAAATCTTTGAGATCACCGGCTCCAGCTTTTATGTGGGGCTCGTGGGGCTGTTCGGCCTCGTGCCGCTGGTCATCACCGGGCTCTATGGCGGTTCCATCGCGGACGTTTACGATCGCCGCAAAGTGGCACTGTTCTCTTCGATCGCCCTGTGGATCGTGACGTGTGGGATCGCGCTTCAAGCGTGGCTGGGCTGGCGCAACGTGTGGGTCATCCTGATTCTCATCGCCTTGCACGCGGCCGCGTCCGGCATCAACCAGCCCACGCGCGGCGCCATCATTCCCGCCCTTGTGGGGCGCAAACTCCTGCCGGCGGCGAACTCACTGAACATGGTGACCTTCGGTGTGGCCATGATGGTGGGTCCGCTGGTGGGCGGACTGTTGGTGGCGTGGGTTGGCTACGCGTGGACCTACACCCTGGACGTCGTGACGTTCTTGGCGGCGCTCTACTCGGTGTACCGGCTCCCCGCCCTACCGCCCGAACCGAATGCGGACGGCAGCGCTCGCGTCGCGGGAGTCAAGTCCGTCATTGACGGCTTCAAATTCTTGGGCACGCACCCCAACGTGCGCATGACGTTCCTCATCGACATGGCCTCCATGGTGCTCGCCTCGCCCCGTGCGTTGCTTCCCGCCATCGGCGCACTCCTCTTGGGCGGCGGCGGAACCACCGTGGGCATCCTCCTAGGCGCGGTGGCGCTAGGAACCTTGTTGACCGGACTGTTCTCCGGTCCGCTAGGAAGCATCCATCATCAAGGTAAAGCCGTGTATCTCTCCGTCACCGGCTGGGCCCTCTCCATGGTGGGCTTTGGCATCGTGGTGCTGTGGGCCATCCGAGCCAACGGCGGTCCACTCCCGCTGAACGCGCCGATGACCGGATACGTGTGGATCGCAGCGATCTTCATGCTCACCGCCGGCATCGCGGATTCCATCAGTGCTGTCTTCCGCAACACCATCTTGCAATCGGCGGCACCAGACCACATGCGCGGACGACTCCAAGGCGTCTTCATTGTGGTGGTTGCCGGAGGACCGCGGCTAGGCGACATGATCGCCGGTGGCGTCGCGACTGCCATGGGTGAAGGGTGGACGCTCGTGATCGGCGGCATCGTCAGCGCCGCCACGGCAGCGGCGCTCATGCTGTGGCAGCCAGGCTTCCTCAAGTACGATTCGCGTCATCTCACGCCGTAATTTCACGCGGTAGTTCCACGCCGTAATTCTGCACTGTAGTTCCACTCACTTGCTCCATGCCCTGAGCGGAACACTCCCGCACTTTCACGCGTTGTTATTACAGTAGATGTGACACACCACGGGTGGCTTGTTCAGCGAAAGGACCATCATGCATTCCCACAACAACGGACTGAAGACTGTCGGATTGTTAGGTGGAATGTTTGCCATTCTCCTGGCCATCGGTGGACTCATTGCTTCCTCCACCCAACAGTCCGCGTTCATCTGGATTTTTGGGCTGATCGGTTTGGCAACGACGGCCTACGGTTACTGGAATTCTGACAAGCTGGCCATCCGCGCTATGCGCGCTTACCCCGTGACGGAAGCTCAGCAGCCTGAGATGTACCGCATTGTGCGCGAGCTGTCCCAGACGGCTGGCCAGCCTATGCCCGCGCTGTACGTGTCACCGACCATCGCCCCGAACGCTTTTGCGACCGGCCGCGACCCGCATCACGCAGCGGTCTGCTGCACTGAGGGAATCCTGGAAATCTTGGATGAGCGCGAATTGCGCGGAGTCCTGGGGCATGAGCTCATGCACGTCTATAACCGAGACATTCTGACCTCGTCCGTAGCCGCTGCCGTGGCCGGCGTCATCACCTCGGTGGCCCAGTTCTTGATGTTCTTCGGCGGTGGAGATCGCCGAAACCAAAACCCCATCGCGACCATCGCGATCGCCCTCTTGGCGCCTATCGCTGCGTCGGTCATTCAGATGGCCATCAGCCGCACTCGAGAGTACGACGCCGATGAAGACGGCGCACGCTTGACCAACGATCCGCTCGCTCTCGCCTCGGCGCTGCGCAAGCTCGAGCGAGGAGTGCAGGCTCGGCCGCTTCAAGAAGAGCCGCGCGTGGTCAACGCCTCGCACATGATGATCGCGAATCCATTCCGTGGCGGCGGTGTGCAGAAACTTTTCGCAACACACCCACCCATGGATGACCGTGTTGCCCGCCTTGAAGCCATGGCTGGTCGTCGCCTCGACGGCTAGCCATCAGTGGGTCCTCTCAATGGACTTGTGAATTTATATAGGTGAGCCTAACCTTTGTAAAGCAAGATTGACCTTGCGTAATTCAAAGACCTTGAGGGCCGCGTGTCCACCTGGTTTGGACAAAGGGCACCATCCGCATGACCGGAAACTTTCTGATTGGCCTCCGCGAAGGCCTCGAAGCTGCACTCGTTGTTGTTCTCTTGCTGGCTTACCTGAACAAAACTGGTCCCTCCCATCTGGCGAAACGAATCTGGATCGGCGTCGCAGCGGCTGTTGTGGTGTCTCTGGGTTTCGGTGCACTCCTCACGTTTGGCCCCAGCGGACTGACCTTCGAAGCCCAAGAAATCATCGGCGGCACGCTGTCCATCATTGCCGTGGGCTTCGTGACGTGGATGGTCTTCTGGATGGCGCGCGCTGCCCGCGGTCTGGGCGCTGATTTGCGGTCCAAAGTGGACGACGCCGCAGCGGCCAGTACCGGAGCACTCGTTGCGGTCGCTGCGCTCGCAGTGGGTCGCGAAGGGCTCGAAACAGCACTGTTCTTGTGGGCCGCGGCTCGCGCTACCGGCGAGACGTGGGAGCCACTCGTTGGCGCCGCAATCGGCTTGGCCGTGGCAATCCTCATGGGATTCCTGATTCACAAGGGCGTGCTGGCCATCAAGCTGGCACCTTTCTTCAAGTGGACCGGCGCCCTGCTGATCATCATCGCCGGTGGTGTGCTCGCCTATGGCATTCACGATCTCCAAGAGGCTGGTGTCCTGCCCGGACTGCACAACCTCGCCTTCGATGTTTCCACCATCATTCCGCCAGCAAGCTGGTATGGCGTGCTCTTGAAGGGCATCTTCAACTTCTCCCCACAAACCACCTGGCTCGAAGCGATCGCGTGGGTGGCCTACGTCATCCCGGTCATGGCCTTGTATTTCGCTCGCCTTCGCGGCGGAAACTCCCAGCCGTCCGCCTCCGCAAGTGGCACCCACAGTGCCGTTGTCAGCGCGCACTAAGCGGCGTCGTCGTACTCCCTCTGTATCCCTCTTACGAAAGTACTGTCCTTCCATGAAGCTCATCCAGCGCGCCGTCCCTCTTGCGCTCATCGCGGGCCTCGGCCTGACCGGCTGCACCTCCAACGCGCAACCCAGCAGCGCCACCGGAACGGAAGCCGGCGGACCCATCGCCGTCTCCAGCACGGACACCGAATGCACGCTCACGGCCAGCGAAACCAGCAGCGGCACGGTCACCTTCAACGTCAAGAACGACGGCACCCAGGTCACCGAGTTCTACCTGATCGCCAGCGACGGAAACCGCATTGTGGGTGAAGTTGAGAACATCGGCCCGGGACTTTCGCGCCAGCTCACCGTCATCGCCGGACCCGGCAGCTACACCACCCAGTGCAAGCCGGGCATGGTGGGCGACGGCATCACGCAGGACTTCACCCTCACGGCAGGCGCCAACGGTACCGTCGACGCCAACCGCGTTGCCCTCCAAGAAGACGCCGTGAAGCAGTACCAAGAGTTCGTGGCCCAAGAAGCTGACGCACTCGAGGCCGGAACCGGAGAGTTCGCGGCCGCCTTCGCCGCCGGCAACGTGGCAGAAGCCAAGGCGCTCTACCCCGCCGTGCGCATGCACTGGGAGCGCATCGAGCCCGTCGCGGAATCCTTCGGCGACCTCGACCCCATCTTGGACGCTCGCGAAGCGGACCTCGAAGAAGGCCAAGAGTTCACCGGTTGGCACCGCGTCGAGAAGGACCTGTGGGTGACCGACGCGTCCTACACCAAGATGACCGCCGCTGAGCGTCAAGAAATCGCCGACGGCATGGTCACCAACACCAAGGAGCTGGTCTCCCGCGCCAAGGAAATCGAGTTCACAGTAGACGCGCTCTCCAACGGCTCCAAGGGACTGCTGGACGAAGTCGCCACCGGCAAGGTCACAGGCGAAGAAGAAGCCTTCTCCCACACCGACCTCTGGGATTTCGCGGCCAACATCGAAGGCGCCAAGACGGCATTTGAGGACCTCAAGCCGCTGCTCAAGGGCACCAACGACGAACTTTCCGCAACGTTGACCAAGAACTTTACTGAGCTGGAAACCCTGCTCGCCAAGTACGAAAAGGGCGACGGCTACGTGCTGTACACGGATCTGACGGAAGCGCAGATCCAGGAGCTTTCCGCCGCGGTGGATGCTCTTGGTGAGCCGCTGTCCCAGCTCACAAGCGAAGTTGTGAAGTAGCACTTGGCTGAGAGCACTGCCGGCGTTGGTCGGCGCAAAATTTTATCGGCGCTGGGTGTCGGGGGAGTGGGCCTCGCGGTTGGCGCCGGCGGAGTCTTGAGCGCGCAGGCAGTAACGGCCGCGTCTCAAGAAGAGCCTGCGGTGGCGGACACCGTCCCTTTTTACGGTGCGCATCAAGCAGGAATTACGACGGCGGTGCAAGACCGCTTGCACATCGCTGCGTTTGATGTGACCACTGATTCGCGGGACGAGCTGATCGAGCTACTCAAGGAGTGGACTGCGGCGATCGCGTCCATGACGGCTGGTCAGGAAGTGGGCGGAGATGGCGCGGCGACCGAAGGGTCCTACGAGGCGCCTCCGGAAGACACCGGCGAAGCTTTGGATCTGAGCGCGAGCCATTTGACCGTGACGGTGGGTTTCGGGCGTTCGCTGTTCGTGGATGCTGACGGCAAAGCCCGTTTTGGGCTCAAGGATCACTTGCCCGAAGCGTTGATTGAGCTGCCGCACTTCTCTGGTGACCAGCTCGAGTCGTCGCGCTCAGATGGGGACATTGTGGTTCAAGCCTGCGCTGATGACCCGCAAGTGGCCGTGCACGCGGTACGAAACCTCGTGCGTCTCGCCTTCGGTACGGCGCGCGTGCGTTGGTCCCAGCTGGGCTTTGGTCGAACCTCCTCCACGTCCACCTCCCAAGTGACGCCTCGAAACCTCTTTGGATTTAAGGACGGCACGGCTAATCCCAAGTCTGAGGACGAAGCCGTGATGGATGAACACGTGTGGGTTAGTGGGGCCGCCGGTGGATCTGCGTGGATGAACGAGGGCACCTACATGGTCACTCGCCGTATCCGCATGACGATTGAAACCTGGGACCGCTCTTCTCTCGCCGAGCAGGAAACGGTCATTGGTCGCACCAAGAAGACCGGTGCACCACTCTCCGGCGGCGAAGAGTTCACTGAGCCGAACTTTGAGCTCGCGGGACGACGCGGTCCACTCATCGACGAGAACTCCCACGTGGCCTTGGCTCATCCGTCACGCAACAACGGCGTGCGGATGCTGCGTCGTGGCTTCAACGACACGGACGGTTCGGACAATCTTGGACGCCTCGACGCTGGGCTGTTCTTTATTGCCTTCGTGGTGGATCCGCGCACGCACTACGTTCCCATGCAGACCGCAATGGCGAAGAACGATCTTCTGTCCGAGTACTTGCGCCACACCGGCTCTGGATTGTTCGCTATCCCAGCTGGCGTGAGCGAAGGCCAGTACGTGGGCCAAGGGTTGTTTGAGGCTGCGTAGCCTCCTCGCCTGAAAGGGTGAGAGGCGTTTGGCCAGGCTGAGAAAAGCAATCAGGCCGTGAGCGCCGGGCGATGTGGAATCCCCGGTGCTCACCGCCTGAGTTGTTTGTACAGATTTGTACAGAACCTCTTAGCGGTAGTTCACGAACTGCAACGCAGCGTCAGGGAAGTCCTTGAGCATGGAGATGACTTCCTGAAGATCATCGCGGGACTTCGAGGTCACGCGGAGCTCGTCGCCCTGGATCTGCGCCTTGACGCCCTTGGGTCCTTCGTCGCGGATGAGCTTGGTGATTTTCTTGGCTACATCCTGCTCGATGCCTTCCTTGATGGAAGCCTCGATACGGTACTCCTTGCCGGACGCAAAAGGTTCGCCCGCATCCAAGGACTTCAAGGAGATATTGCGCTTGACCAACTTGGACTGCAAAACGTCCAACACAGCCTTGACGCGCTCTTCGGAGTTTGCCTTCATGAGGATCTTCTCGCCGGAGAAATCAACGTCTGCGCCAACGCCCTTGAAGTCGTAGCGCTGTGCGATTTCCTTCTGAGCCTGGTTCAGTGCGTTTGAGACTTCTTGCTTGTCAACCTTGCTGACAACATCAAAACTAGAATCGCTAGCCATGTGAAACTCCTGACATTTGAGGGATTACTTTCGCACTACACTATCCATTTCTGGAGCAGAATTCGCGAAGATTCCGGGTTTTTGAGTGCAGGTACACATCTATACACGCCACGTGAGGGTGAAGTGTGGGGGATGTTGCGAACCCTCAATTAGATTTCTGCGCCCGCACTCTGTAAAGTATCTATTCGTTCCAAAAGGAACGTTCGGCAGATTACCCGAGCGGCCAAAGGGGGCTGACTGTAAATCAGCTGGCAACGCCTACGGGGGTTCGAATCCCTCATCTGCCACCGTTGTAATGTCCTGGGACATCGTTCTGAACGATGTCCCAGGACATTTTTGTTTAACTTGGTGCCTGGTGGGTGCTGGGTTTTTGTTTTTGGTAGTTCTTGTTGGGGTCGATTTCGAACTGTTTGAGTATTTCTCCGGTTTTTGTGTCGATGACGGTGATGTCGGCGTTGTCGATGAGCATTCGTATTTTGTGGCCGCTGTAGGTGAACCGTACTGGGTTTGCTAGACACTCATGATTGATCGGAGAATGAGTTATGCCCAGTGGAGTGAAGTACGACACAGCGTTTCGGGAGCGCGCGGTCCGGTTGTTGCAGGAACGCCGTTCGGAGTATCAGGAAGAGTCTCTTACGGCGTCGATCCGGCAGGTTGCTGGCGTGGTGGGGATGCCGTATGACACGTTGCGGACATGGAATCGACAATCAACTCCTGGTTTGGCGGGGGCTGTGAGTGTGGATTTGGCGAGCGAGAATCGTAGGTTGAAGCGCGAGCTCGCGGAAGCGAAGCGGGCGAACGAGATCTTGCGTTCGGCAGCGTCTTTTTTCGCGGCGGAGCTCGACCGCCCACGAGGTTGATCGTGAAATTCATTGATCATCATCGGGATCGCTATGGGGTCAAGCCGATCTGCACGGTGCTCACGCGTCATGCGGGTGTGAAGATCGCCCCGAGCACGTATTACGCTTTCAAATCCCGACCAATAAGCGCCAGAACACGACGTGATAGTGAGCTTGTGCCGGTCGTGAGGCAGCTGCATGAGCGTCATTACGGAGTGTATGGGATTGTGAAAATGTGGCATGCACTCAAGCGTGAAGGCCATGTTGTGGGCCGTGATCACGTGGCACGGTTGATGCGACTGGCCGGTGTTCACGGGGTCGTTCGGGGCAGGAAACCGGTGACCACGGTTTCCGATCGGAGCGCGCACCGGTTCCCTGATCTTGTCAAACGCGGGTGGGACGTCACGGATTTGAACACGGTCTGGGTGGCTGATTTCACTTATGTGCGTGTCCCGTCAGGGTTTGTGTATGTCGCTTTCATCACCGATGTGGCCTCCCGCAGGATTCTGGGATGGAACGTGGATACGTCCCGGCGTACCTCGTTGGTGACGAATGCGTTGAATCATGCACTCATGGTTCGACGGCTCAGTGGGCAACGTTTCAGCGTGAAAAAGCTGATTCATCATTCAGACGCCGGCACTCAATACACGTCCACTGAACTCAAAGAAGCCTTGTCACATGCGGGTGTGCGGGGTTCTATCGGGACGGTGGGTGACGCGTTGGATAACGCGTTGATGGAATCGGCGATCGGTTTGTATAAGACTGAACTCATTCACGCGAGGAAGCGGAAAGTGTGGGGCTCTGTGCAAGAAGTCGAAACCAGGACCGCCGAATGGGTGGACTGGTTCAACACCATGCGCGTGCACTCGAGCATCGGGTATCAAACTCCCACGGAATTCGAGAACAATTACCACCAACAAACCACGGCTGGAACCCTCAGTGCGTGAACACAAACTGTCTATCAAACCCAGTACGGTTCAAGATCATAATATGTCTGCTCGTATTCCTCTGGCGTTTGGTGGTCCAGGGCGGAATGCAGGCGTTCGTTGTTGTACCAGTGGACCCACTCGAAGACGATTTCCATGACGTCGGTTTCGGTCTTCAACGCCCCGCTGCGGAACGGTGAGTCCTTCGCAACGGCCTCGTTCTTGAACAACCCCATCACGGTCTCGGCTGCTGCGTTGTCATAGGCGTCACCAACACTGCCAATGGACGGTTGTAGGCCCTCCAAGGCCAGGGTGTCGGTGTACCGGATCGAGGTGTACTGGCTTCCGGCATCGCTGTGGTGAATTAGTCCCGTCGGTGCCGGGCGGCCGGTGTGTTCGCGCCGCCACAAGGCCATCCGCAGGCAGTGTTCGACGAACGCGGTGTCCTTGACGGTTGAAGTTTCCCAGCCGAGGATCGCCCGGGAATACAGGTCGATGACCAGGGCAACGTAGACGAATCCGGAGTAGACCGGGACGTACGTAAAATCAGTGACCCAGATCTGGTTCGGAGCCGCGGCGGTGAAGTCCCGGTTCACCAGGTCCCCGGCACGGCGGCCGTCCTTGCCGGAGATGGTGGTACGGGTCTTGCGGCCTCTGACGAGCCCGTTCATGCCTTCTTCGCGCATGAGCCGGTCCACGGTGTGTTTGGAGGCTTCCGGGAAGCCGTTACGGCGCAGCCACTGTGTCATTTTCCGCCGTCCGTAGATGATCTCGGGACGGGGGCGTCCCTTCGCGTCGGGGACTTTCACAGCACGAAGTGCATCGGTGAGGCGGGCGTCTTCGATGGTGCGCAGGGCTGGAAGGCGTTTCTTCCACGCCCGGTAGGTTCGTGCGGCGACCCGCACGCCCTGCTCCCGCAGGACGGCACAGATCGACTCGACCGCGTAACCAACAGCCCGCATTTCGTCGATGAATCGACAGATCAGCGGCGGCGAGGGTCGAGCTCCCTCGCGAAGAAAATCGAGGCCTGTTTCAGGATCTCGTTAGACTCTTTCAAGTCCCGCACCTCAGCCCGGAGCCGCTTGATTTCCTCCAACTCATCAGTGCTTGGTCCGGTCTTCTCACCGGCATCGATTTGAGCCTGGACAACCCAGCGCCGGAGCGATTCAGGGCCGACCCCGAGCTTCGGGGCCAGTGCCTTGCAGGCAGCGTAGACAGACGGGTATTCGGACAACCGATCCATGGTCATGCGCACTGCACGGTCACGAACTTCGGGCGGGAACTGCTTGGGCATAGTCACTATCTTTCTCACAGAAGATAGCGGCATCAAACCCGGGACGGCTCACTGTGGCGCGTTGCTAGGTGATTTACAGGTCGCTTAGGCGCTGAGTCCCAGGTTGGCGGTGGTGTTCTCTTTTGGGCTGTTATCGGTGCAAGGTTGTGCGATGCGTGTCAGAGACTGATCGCTCAGTGTGAAATTCGGAAATCCATGGGTTTCGGTTCCTTAGACATGCTGGTCGGGCCATAAATGAATCGGGTCAATGCTTAGACATAAGCACTGGGTAAACACCTTTTGCGAAGAGGCCTTGGTTGGTCTGTTCTTGAATCACAGGAGGACCGCCTTAAAGGTAGAGCGCCACGCCCAGCGGATCGGTCGTTCCTCGCGCCCACAAGGCGCGCCGCAGAAAGGTGAACCGTCAACAAATTAGTGCCCGAGCTTGCGAGATTGGTGATACGAGTCGCTAGTAGTTGCTAGTATCGCGAATATGTTCGAACCACCCGTGCCCGCGTCAGCGCAGTCCTTGTCCGTTCAGCAAAACGTACGTGTTTTAGGCGCTCGTGAACACAACCTTCAGGACATCGATCTCACGGTGCCCCGCGATGCGCTGGTGGTTTTCACTGGAGTCTCTGGCTCTGGGAAGTCCTCTCTGGCTTTCGGAACGCTGTTCGCAGAGTCCCAACGCCGCTACCTAGAGTCGGTCGCTCCCTATGCGCGTCGTCTGATTGACCAGGCTGGCGTTCCGGACGTCGATTCAATTACAGGTATGCCGCCGGCCGTTGCTCTTCAGCAGCAACGTGGAGGTCGTAGCGCTCGCTCTTCGGTCGGTAGCATCACTACGGTGTCTTCGCTAGTGCGCATGCTCTTTTCCCGGGCTGGACACTATCCTGATGATCAGCCGATGCTCTACGCCGAAGACTTCTCTGCCAACACCGTGCAGGGAGCTTGTCCGGAGTGTCACGGCATTGGCCGGGTGTACGAAGTCCCTGAAGACAAGATGGTGCCCGACCCCTCGCTTACGATTCGCGAGCGGGCTATCGCCTCGTGGCCAAAAGCCTGGCACGGTCATCAGTTGCGCGATGTGCTTGTCGCCCTCGGGTACGACGTGGACGTCCCCTGGAAGGATCTGCCAAAGAAAGAACGTGACTGGATCCTTTACACAGATCAGACTCCGTATGTCCCGGTCCATTCGCGGCTGACTCTCGCCGAGGCACGGGCCGCAATCGCGCGAGGTGTCGAACCTAGTTACTCGGGAACGTTCGTGGGTGCTCGCCGGTACGTACTCGACACGTTCGCGAATAGCAAGAGCGAGGCAATGAAGCGGCGTGTGGCGCAGTTCCTTACAGTCGCTCCTTGCCCTGCTTGCCATGGTAAACGGCTGAAGCCGGAGGCCCTGTCGGTGACGTTCGAAGGCCTAGATGTCTCAGACCTCTCCAGCTTGCCGCTGGCGCAACTCTCGGTACTGATCGAAAAAGCAGTTGAGCAGGCCACCGCCGATCTCGACGGGATCGAGAAAGCAAGTCACAGAACAGACGACGCAGCCCGACCAGATGCAGCGCAGCAGCGCGTCGATGCCGAGGAAACAACCCACCGGGGTGCCCATACGGTGAACAGGGAAGCGAACCACTCAGCGGGAAGGCTGGCCGCCACAGCCCGGCTGGGCGCAGAACTCGTCAATAGGCTACGGCCCATCATTGACCTAGGGCTGGGGTATCTTTCCCTAGGACGGACCACTCCCACACTCTCCGGAGGAGAATTACAACGACTGCGTCTCGCAACCCAACTGACCTCTGAACTCTTCGGGGTGGTATACGTTCTCGATGAGCCTTCCGCTGGATTGCATCCGCAGGATGTCACCGCGCTGCTCGGCATTCTGGACGGGCTCAAGCGACGAGGCAACAGTCTATTCGTCGTCGAACATTCGGTGGACGTGATGCGCCATGCTGACTGGTTAGTTGACATCGGACCAGGCGCGGGAGAGCGCGGCGGTCGTGTCGTCTACAGCGGGCCTACCGAAGGGCTCGCGGAGGTGGAGGAATCCGTCACCCGCGGGTATCTGTTCGAGGGCAATGGACTGCTTCAGCGGACGCCCCGCCAGCCACAGGGATGGCTGCGCCTCGAGCAAGTCACCCGTAACAATCTGCACAATGTGTCGTTATCCGTTCCGCTCGGGGTGTTCACCGCTGTCACCGGAGTTTCAGGATCAGGAAAGTCGAGCCTAGTCAGCCAGGCCCTGCCGGCGCTGATCGGCGAACGACTGGGTCGGACTGCGCAGGCAGAGGATACTGACACTCCCGAAGATGACGAGCTTTTGCTGTCGGATGAACCCGAGGAGGTCAAAGGATCGGTCCGCGGAGACTTCTCTGGGGTGCGCCGCGTCGTAAGCATTGACCAGAGGCCTATCGGACGCACCCCGCGTTCGAACGTCGCCACCTATACCGGGCTGTTTGATCATGTGAGGCGGAGGTTCTCCGAAACGCCCGAGGCTCGTGCACGCGGGTACAAACCGGGTCGATTCTCCTTCAACGTCACTGGCGGCCGTTGTCCTACCTGCAAGGGAGAAGGATCGGTGATGGTAGAACTGCTATTCCTGCCATCGGTCTACACCGAATGCCCCGACTGCCACGGCACCCGTTACCAATCCACCACGTTGGAGATCATCTGGCGCGGCTGCAACATCGCGCAGATTCTCGCCATGAGTGTTGAGGAGGCTCACGATTTCTTTCACGAGGAGCTCGATATCATGCGCTCGCTGGGGGCACTGATCGATGTCGGTCTCGGGTACCTGCGGCTCGGACAGCCGGCTACCGAGCTGTCCGGAGGCGAGGCGCAACGCGTCAAGCTCGCTTCTGAGCTGCAACGATCCCAGCGTGGAGACACGCTTTATATACTTGACGAACCTACCTCAGGGCTCCACTGTGCAGATTCCGACCGGCTTGTGGCTCACCTACAGACACTCGTTGACGCAGGAAATACTGTCATCGCGGTCGAGCTCGACATGCGCGTTGTCGCAACGGCCGACTACGTCATCGACCTCGGCCCGGGCGCAGGTGAGGACGGGGGCACAGTGGTATCCTCAGGAACCCCTGAGGAAGTCGCCTCGCGCGGAGTCGGCGCGTCGGCACCGTACCTCGAAGCGGCATTGCACGAGGCTGCCTCCCGCGGGTGAGCGCCGGTGGGCTTCGCAGAGGGAGCTGGCCGGACTGGTGAGCACATCAAAAGAGTATGTGCTGTGCCTGATATGAGAACCAGGTTGCGAGCTTGTGGCGCAGGCATTGACGATGAGCCGGTGGGCTGCTCGGACGAAATTCCCTGAATCGTCTGGTGTAGTTGATGCAGTTCACTGGCGGTATCAGATGTCAGGCGTT
Organism: Neomicrococcus aestuarii; assembly: GCF_014201135.1. Lineage (NCBI taxonomy): Bacteria > Bacillati > Actinomycetota > Actinomycetes > Micrococcales > Micrococcaceae > Neomicrococcus > Neomicrococcus aestuarii. The sequence continues at coordinate 2,294,088 of NZ_JACHDR010000001.1, forward strand.
TTATACCTCAAAACCCTGCGGCGGATCAGATGAGAAAGGAAAGTCAAAGCACCCGGGATTGCTATATGCAGTGGTTCTTTGACGGTATACACTGCTCGAAAGGCCAGTCGTTATCGCAAGTTTGGCCTTGATATAAAAGTAAAACAGTCGACACAGGGATCTCATCGTTGGTGCCAAGACAAAGCCGCGTCTGGTAGTTACCTACGCCCTGTCCTTGGGCAGGCGGGCTGACGCCTTTTGGAACTTCGAAGAGTACACTGACGACTGTACCAAGGTAGTGCTGCACCTAGATTATGTTGTCGTTTATGGACAGGTGATGACCCGCCTACACAGGCAGGTCATCACCTCTTAAAGAACGGAGCACAAAATGGCAGACGAATTGAAAGGCAAGCGGGTAGCGATCCTTGCCGCAGACGGCGTGGAGCGAGTCGAGCTGGAACAGCCGAGACAGGCGCTACTTGATGCCGGCGCCACGACTGAGCTGCTGTCGCTGCACGAGGGCGAGATCAAAGCTCGAAAGAATGACCTGGATGAAGCTGGGACATTCTCAGTAGATGCCCTAGTGAAATCAGTTTCGGTCGGTGACTATGATGCACTGTTGCTTCCTGGTGGCACGGTCAACCCGGACCAGCTTCGGATGGATGCCGATGCGGTAGGTTTTGTGCGCGATTTCGTGGCCACCGGCAAGCTGGTCGCCTCGATCTGCCACGGCCCATGGACGCTGATCGAAGCCGGTGTCGCGAACGGTCGGACGCTGACTTCCTACCCGAGCATCCGCACTGACTTGCGCAATGCCGGTGCGAATGTCGTGGATGAAGAGGTCGTACGTGATGGGAACCTCATCACCAGTCGCTGGCCCGACGATCTTCCGGCTTTTTGCTCCGCGATCGTAGAACAGCTCAGCGAAGCCAAGGGAGGCGACCATGATTGAGGTTGCATTGTCGGTAGTACTGCGGGCCAAGCCAGGCAAAGAAGAGGAAGTCGCGGAGTTTCTCCGTAGCGCGCGCTCGATTGTCGAGCAAGAAGAAGGGACGCGGGCCTGGTTCGCTTTGAAGTTCGATGCATCGACCTTCGGGATCTTTGACGTGTTCCCAGACGACGGGGCCCGCCAGACTCACTTGTCTGGAGGCGTCGGCCAAGCGCTCGCTGCCCAGGGAGCAGATCTGTTCAGCGTAGACCCGAACGTTGAGAACGTCGATGTGCTTGCATATAAGCTGCCCGGTGAAAACGTGTAGAGGACTAATTTTAGTGGTTTTACCGGGTGTGGTCTTCACGGTTCTGCTATAACCCGCACCGGGAAGTCAGCTGACGGCACATAGAAATCCAGAGCTGGGCATGGGGTTCTCCGCAACTAGTGGACACATGATCTAGCTTATTCAGCTGGGTCGAGGTGAACTGCGCGCCGCGGTCCGTGTGGAACACCACCTGACCCGGAATCTGTTCTCGCAGGGTCCTGGCTATGCGCAGAGCCCTCTTCACCAAATCGGTGTTCTGCCCGTTGCGCAGCAATCCTTGGGGGTGGGCCAGAGGTTTGGCGTTGCCTCCAGGCGTAATAGCTTGACTTTGATACCTGAAGTAATGCCGCCATCCGTGTCAGGGTGAACTCATCCTTTAACGCGTGCATCAGTTCGAACCGTTCGACCGATGTTGCTTCGACGCGAAGAAGGAGGCGGCTTTCCCCGGAAGCGGTTGTCCTTCCGCAGTTCGAAGACTTCTTTGCGCAAGCGTTTGAGTTCCTCGCTATCGGACTCGTCCATCGCTGCGGTCGGCTCACCGTCCGGGCCTCGGCGGGATCGTTCTTTCTTCACCTGTGCCCAGTGTCTGCTCGCCGAGGTTCAGTTCCTTGGCTACCGCGCTGATGTTGCGTCCGGTATCGATGATCAGGCCGGCGGCTTCTCGGGGATATTCCCCGGTGAAGGACCTGCGTTGCTTTTCGTATTGCTCATCAGTGACATCCTGCCAAATGCGGGATCGGGTGGTTCCGAATGTTCGGGTGTCCACTAATTCAGGCTAACCCCAGATGCGTATTCGCCGAACAAACCGGACGAACTTCCTAGCTGCTAGGAAAGTCGTTGATGAGAGTCGCGCTGTTCTTTGTGGAAGGGGCAGCGCGACTCTTCTCCTTTTTGGAGAGAAAGAATCGGGGCAGCGTGGGTTCTTTCTTTTGCGTGGAAGTGAAAGTTGGGGTTGGTAGCCCATAATCTGTTGTCTGAGTTCTTGTTTGTCTCAGTGGGGAGTGTCTTAGCGTGGCTGGGTGTGAGTTTGAGGTTGTGACTGGTCTTGATCGTGGTGCGCAGCTTGAATGGATGCGCTCGTTGAGGCCGAGGACTGCGTTTATCGAGTTGGTTTTTTGTGATGGCGATGATTCGCATCCCTTGGTTGGGCGTCTTTCGGTTTTGAAGCCGAGTCGGCGTGAAGGCGTCGGCGTGCGTCCTGGGTACTCCCGTTCACAGCCGGATGCTGTGTTGCTTCGGTATCGCTATGACCGGGAAATCGTTAGGGCTCTTGAAGATCTGGGCGGGTTTTTTAGTTACGTGGCAACTCCGACAGGGGACCAGATTCATGAAACGGACCTGGGCAATGTTGATGTGGCTTTCCTTGATGCCGGCGGGGATTTACTTGGCGCGACAGTCACGCATGAAGGGCTGGTTCTAGTACTTCGAGTACCTCAAGCGTAGCCCGACGCGGTTATCGTCTGTTCCGGGCTGAGGGGGGAAGTAAGATTCGGAGCCTTTTGCTTTGTGCTTCCACGTTTCGATACAAGGAACCTTCATGGAACACTTAGTCACGGTTCCCAGTCCGTCGTTTGCCTACGCAGCTTCAAGCGCCTCGTATTCGCGCACGTAGACGTCCATGACAAACATGAACGATTCCGGATCTGCGGAGGAAATGACGTCGAAGTGCGTCCACTGCCAAGAAGTCGCTCCGTTGTCATCCTCGGGAGGGCTCGGACACTGGTCCGGGTAAAACCACTTGTCGTTCTTCCAGATCGCGTGGACCTGTCCCTGGACCGTCCCGGACTCGGACGGTTCCTCAAGCGCCCGTGGCACCCGGAGTCGTTCTTGAATGGGGCGGGCAACGCCCACGGCGTAGATCTCGGTGTCAACGACTTCAACGGTCTCAGGAAAGCGGCGCGTGTAGTCGGCGCTGAGAGTGGTGGTGAGGGCTATGGCATCGCGCAAGATGCAGTTTTCAATGACGAGAAGGAGGGTGTAGCGGCCCATGATTGGTCCCATTTCCAGTTTTGGTGGTGGCTAGTTTCCGTTCTTCTAAGCGCTTGCTAGTGAATTTAGCCGTTTTCTTCCGTCAGCGGACTCCCGGCAAAAACTCTGTGGATAACTCGCTTCAGCCGCTACCGTTAGTTCATGGCAACCATCAACATCAAAGAATCGTCGTTCGAGAAGACCATTACGGACAACGAGATCGTCTTCATCGACTTCTGGGCCGCTTGGTGCGGTCCGTGCCGCAACTTCGCGCCGGTCTATGACAAGGTTTCGGAGAAGCACCCTGATGTCACCTTCGCAAAGGTAGACACGGAAGCTGAGCAGGGTCTCGCAGCGGCCGCTGGCATCACGTCTATCCCAACGCTCATGGCTTTCCGCGATCGCGTGCTGGTGTTCAGCCAGCCTGGCGCACTGCCTGAAGCGAACTTCGAAGAGCTGGTTCAGGCCGTCAAGGGTTTGGATATGGAAGAGGTTCACGCACAGATTGCGGCTCAGCAGCAAGGCTCTGACAAGCAGTAATCGTCAACTCACACCTCCTCGGGAATGTGTTCTGCGTCACGCTATGATTGAGTGAATCAGCACTAACCGAGGAGTTGTGAGAATGACCGTTCAGGAACTGTCGCACGCTATTGGACCCACGGATATCCCTATCCTGAGCGAGACGATTGGTGCGAATTTCCGTTCGGTCGTCCAGCGTTTTCCTGACTCCATCGCCGTCATTGAAGCGGCCACGGACCGCAGCTTCACCTACCGCAAGGTGGACGAGGCAACGGACCAGATCGCTAAGTCGCTGCTCGCCATGGGCTATGAGCGCGACGATCGACTCGGCATTTGGAGCCCCAATTGCCACGAGTGGACGTTCTTGCAGTACGCCACGGCGAAGGCCGGCGTCATCCTGGTCAACGTCAACCCCGCCTACCGCCAACACGAGCTCAACTTCGTCGTGAACCAGAACGGCATGCGAGGACTCGTCGTGGCACCCGCCGAGGCAATCGGTGATTACCCCGCCATGGCCCGCGCCGCTCGCGATGAGGCCGCGGGTTTGCAGGACCTCATTTTCTTAGCGGACGACGCCGCAGCTTCCGTCCCGAACACCACCTTCGGCGAGCACGAGCTTGCGTGGGCGGATTTCCTCACCTTGGGTGCGAACGTTTCGGACGCAGACTTGGCGGCCCGCGAAGCGAGCCTCACGCCGGATGACCCCATCAACTTGCAGTACACCTCTGGCACCACGGGGTTTCCGAAAGGCGCTACGCTCACCCACAAGAACTTGCTCAACAACGGCTTCCATATCGGTGAGCTCTTGTCCTACACCGAGAAGGACCGCGTCGTTCTTCCTGTACCGTTCTTCCACTGCTTCGGCATGGTGATCGGCAACTTGGCGGCGCTTTCGCACGGCTCGGCCACGGTGCTCCCAGGCCGGGCCTTCAAACCTGATCTCGCTCTCGAAGCCGTTCAGAAGTACGGCGGCACCTCGCTTTATGGCGTCCCCACAATGTTCATTGCCGAACTCGCACTGCCGAACTTCGCAGACTATGACCTTTCCACGTTGCGCACCGGCGTCATGGCAGGCTCCAATTGCCCGGTGGAGGTCATGAAGAGGGTCATCTCCGAGATGAACATGTCCGAAGTCGCTATTTGCTACGGCATGACGGAGACCAGCCCGGTGTCCACCATGACGCGCGTGGATGATTCCCTCGAGCGCCGCACCCAGACCGTCGGACGCGTCATGCCGCAGTTGGAAATCAAGGTGGTCGGCGCGGACGGCGATACGGTTCCTCGTGGCAGCGCCGGCGAGCTCTGCACCCAGGGCTACTCCGTCATGACCGGCTACTGGAACGAACCAGAGAAGACCGCCCAAGCCGTCGACGAAGACGGCTGGATGCACACCGGCGACCTCGCAGTCATGGACGAGGACGGCTACGTGCGCATTGAGGGTCGCATCAAGGACATCGTGATCCGCGGCGGCGAAAACATCTCCCCGCGTGAGATTGAAGAGTTCCTCTACAGCCACCCAGACATCCGCGACGTTCAGGTCATTGGTGTTCCGGATGAGAAATACGGTGAAGAACTCATGGCGTGCATCATCCTGCACGAGGACCGTGAGCCCCTCGACGCCGACGGCATCAAAGCCTTCTGCTCCGGCAAGATCGCGCACTACAAGATCCCACGCTACATCCAGATCCGTGAGTCTTTCCCGATGACCATCTCTGGCAAGATCCGCAAGGTCGAACTACGCAACGAGGCAGCAGAGGCGCTTCAGCGCGCTCGGTGATCCATCGGGTGTAATCGAGGACCGTAGGACGGGTTCTTGGCGCCGGAAAGTCCCAACATGCGGACTACCCGCTGCCGATGACCCGTCCATGGCTCGAGAAGCTCAAGCATGCCGGCGTCATCCGTGCGGCGGCCGGTCAAGGCTTGGCCTACAAAGTGCGCCAAGTGAAAGTCGCCCACCGAAATGTGGTCGGGGGAGCCGTGCGTGCGCTGAAGTACTTCGGCGGCCGTCCATGCGCCAACGCCCGGAACGGTGCGCATCTTCTCCTCCACCTCATGGGCGTCAGGGTTGTCGGACAATCGGTCCAATCCGGAACCCAGATGAGCGCAACGCAGAATCGCATCTCGGCGCTTGTAATCAACGCGAGCCTTGTGCCATTCCCACGTGGGAACTCGTCGCCAACCAGCAGCCGTCGGCGCAATCTTCATACCGCGAGGAACCGGTCCCGGCGCGGCAGTACCAAAGCGATTCACCAGATAGGCCCACGCGTACCGGGCTTCCATGCCCGTGACTTTCTGCTCCAAAATGGCGGGCACTAACGCATCAAACACGCGGCCGGTCGCTGGAAAGCGGATGCCGGGGTGGCGGCGTCGTGCTTCTGTCACCAGACGGGGCAGGGTATCTACGAAAGCCGGATCATCGAACGCAGCCCAATCGTCGTGCGCTCCCACCAATCGCGGAAGTGAGTCCGCCACGGCCTCCGCAGCAGAACTCCACACGGCGAACTCCACCGGTGCCCCAGCGGAGAGGTGACGGACGCGCACGGCGGTAGCTGCGCCGTCGTACTGGAAGCAAAGCCAGGCCTCGCCGGTGCTCACGCGCACGGTGGGGTCATTGGCCCCGCGCTGCAGCACGCCGAGTGTGCGCGCAAGATCAAAGGGACCGCAAGGATCCCAATGCGTGATCAAGGGCGCTGAAAAACTCATCCCACTATCGTCCCACTCGCACATGACAAATAGGTCACGAAGCTTAGGCGAGCGCGGCGCCCGCCGAGTAGAGTTTGCCAAATGAAGTACGCGAATTCCGTCCTGGATCTCATTGGAAAAACTCCCCTCGTCAAGCTGAGCAAGGTCACTGATGGCGTCAAAGCCACCGTCCTCGTCAAGCTCGAATACTTGAATCCGGGCGGATCGGTCAAAGACCGCATCGCGCTCAAGATGATTGAAGAAGCGGAAAAGCAGGGGCACCTTAAGCCCGGCGGAACCGTGGTTGAACCTACCTCCGGCAACACTGGCGTAGGCCTGGCGCTCGTAGCGCAAATGAAGGGTTACAACACCATCTTCGTGACGCCTGACAAGGTGGGCGAAGAAAAACGTGACGTGCTGCGCGCGTACGGCGCCGATGTCGTGGTCACCCCGACTGCCGTCGCCCCTGATTCCCCGGAGTCCTACTACGGCGTCTCTGACCGTTTGGTTTCCGAGATCGACGGCGCGTACAAGCCGGACCAGTTCTCCAACCCGGCCGCGCCGAATAGCCACTACGAAACCACCGGTCCAGAGATTTGGGACGACACCGAAGGCCAGGTCACGCACTTCGTGGCAGGCGCGGGCACGGGCGGAACCATCACCGGCACCGGCCGCTACTTGCGCGACATCTCGGCAGACCGCGCTTCGGGCCGCGTGCAGATCATCGCCGCAGACCCAGAAGGCTCCGTCTACTCCGGTGGCACGGGCCGCCCGTACTTCGTTGAAGGCGTGGGCGAGGATATGTGGCCGGACAACTATGACAAGAACGTGCCGGATGAGGTCATCGCGGTCTCGGACAACGACGCCTTCGCCATGACCCGCCGTTTGGCCCGCGAAGAGGGACTCCTCGTGGGTGGCTCTTCAGGTATGGCCGTCGTGGCAGCTTTGCAGGCCGCCCGCGATCTGCCCGAATCCGCCGTTGTGGTGGTGCTCTTGCCGGACTCCGGCCGTGGCTACCTCGGCAAGATCTTCAACGATGCCTGGATGACCGAGCGCGGATTCATTTCCCCTGAGGTCTCCGGCGCCCGCGTGCAGGACGTGCTGTCTTTGGACACCGCCACCGTCCCTCACGTGCGTTTGGAAGCAACTCTCGGCGACGCTTTGCAGCGCATCACCGAGTCCGGCCTGCCTACCTTGCCTGTGGTCTCGCACGAGCCACCTGTGATGTTGGGTGAATTGCGCGGCTCCATTTCCGCTGCGGGAATTCAGAAGGCGTACGACGACGGAGCTCAAGCAAGCGCGCCACTTGCGGACTTTGTGGGTGGCCCATTGCCGCTCGCCGGCGCATACCAGGGCGTGGAAACCGTGAATGTTCCGGAAGCTGCCGACGTGGTGTTGGTAGCTAAGGACGGCGTCGTTGCCGGCGTTGTGACGAAGACTTCGCTTGTGACGAATAGTGGCGATGTAGCTAGCCAAAAGGCAGGGGAGTGAGCGTAGCCTAGGAGGCATGTCTGCTTCTGAATCTTCGTTGACTTCTGAGAACAACGCAAAGGGCGGTTTCAACACCCGCGCCGTGCACGCCGGTCAGGCGTTTGAACCTCGCACGGGCGCTGTTATTCCGCCGGTGCACTTCAGCACCACATACGCGCAAGATGGAATTGGTGGCCTGCGGGACGGCTATGAGTACGGCCGCGGCACCAATCCCACGCGCGATGCACTTCAAGAGCAGCTTGCCTCCCTCGAAGGTGGCAAGCATGCTTTCTCCTTCTCCTCGGGACTCGCCGCGGAAGATTCGCTGATTCGCGCGCTCACGCGTCCGGGCGATCACATTGTTTTGGGTAACGACGCCTACGGCGGAACCTACCGACTCATCAGCCGTGTCTTGGGCGAATGGGGCATCACCAACAAGCCAGTTGATATGGCTGATTTGGACGCGGTGAAGGCCGCTGTGGCCGACGGCCAGACCCGCATCCTGTGGGTGGAAACCCCATCCAACCCGATGATGAAGATCTCCGACCTCGCGGCGCTCGCAGAAATTGCGCACGCAGCTGGCGCGCTCTTCGTCGTGGACAACACTTTCGCCACGCCTTACCTGCAGCAGCCGCTGTCCTTCGGCGCTGACATCGTGGTGCACTCCACCACCAAGTACATTGGCGGACACTCTGACGTGGTTGGCGGTGCCGTCATTGTGAATGATGACGAGCTCGCCGAGAAGATTGGCTTCGTCCAGTTCGCCGTGGGCGCTGTCTCCGGTCCGATGGACGCGTTCTTGACCACGCGTGGACTCAAGACCTTGGGTGTTCGTATGGATCGCCACTCGCGTAACGGTCAGGCCGTGGCCGAGTTCTTGCTGACCCGCCCCGAGGTATCTCACGTGATGTACCCGGGACTTCCAGAGCACCCAGGTCACGATCTCGCCGCCAAGCAGATGAAGTCCTTCGGTGGAGTGGTGTCCTTCCGTCTCAAGGGCGGCGAGGCTGCAGCTCGCAAGTTCGCCGAGTCCCTGCGCTTGTTTACCTTGGCCGAGTCTTTGGGGGGCATCGAGTCTCTCGTGAACTACCCGTCTGAGATGACTCATGCGTCCGTCAAGGGCACCGAGCTTGCCGTTCCAGAGGATCTCTTGCGCTTGTCCGTGGGTATCGAGGACGAGCAGGACCTGTTGGCTGACTTGAAGCAGGCCTTCGGCGCTCTCTAAGAGCTGCCACCTCCCATGTGAGGCCACTTCGCTACAACTCACCCCATGTGAGAACGCTTTTCGACGAGGAAATCGCGAAAAGTTGTAGCATTTTGGCCACGCATGGGGCGGTCAAGTGAGCCAGATGGCGCTCTCAGCGCTTGCGTGCAGCCTTTTCCGCTTTACGAGCAGCTTTACGCTGAGCTCGTGCTTCATCGACCTGAGGTTTGAAGAAGCGAATACTCGCTGGCAAGTACAGCAACACGACGCCCACCAGCAGGGCGATGGCGATCGGCATGAGTCGTGGGCCGCGGAAAAGCAACGGCAATCCGCCGATGATGCCGAACGTCGTCAACATGATGCGGCCCTGCAATTGTCCCCGCCACAAACGCCATGCGCCGATTCCCAAAATGATCGTCAGCACGGACAGCAACAAGCCCAAACCGATGAAGCCCACGGGGCTCGTGGTGCCGGCGATGTCTGAATTCAGGAAAGACGCCACCGCGAAGGCGCCGCAGACCAGGGCGGCCGCCGTCCACCAGCCAACAGCCGCGCGGATCACGCCGGGGAGCCGCCGCGACGCCGATTTGGAGGCAGGCTGCGAAGAGGCGGAAGAGGGCTTCGATGTTTCGGAAGGGCGTGACACTCTTCCAGCGTAGCCAATGCCGCTCGGTGTTAGGGGAGCGCATGTCCCGAAGGTTTCATAGAGTAGGTCTATGGAATCTAGTGAAACCATCACAACAGCTCGCGTCACGCATGTTTGCCGAGTCTTTCAGCTCCTCCCAGATCGCGGCACGGTGGGCGTCACGGCCATCGACAAGCGTTCGGTGGAGGGCAAAGTGAAGGTCGGCAAGTTGGGGCTCTATGCGGATGTTCAGGCCGATCGGGCTCACCATGGCGGTGACGAGCAGGCCGTTTACGCGTTCGCTGCCGAAGACGCCGCCGTGTGGGCGGCTGAGCTGGGTCGTGAGATTGCGCCCGGTGAATTCGGTGAGAACCTCCGGACTGAAGGGCTGGATGTCTCGAATGCCGTGATTGGCACTCGCTGCGCCATCGGTTCGGCGGAATTTGAGGTCACCATTCCGCGTACCCCGTGCTCCACGTTCGCGCGACGCATGGGTGAAGACAACTGGGTGCAGCGATTCACTGACAACGGCAATACGGGCGCCTATTTGCGCGTCACGCGGAAGGGCAGCATTCAGGCTGGAGATGAGATCACAGTGACGTTTTTGCCTAGCCACGGAGTGAGTGTCAAGGATCTCTTTCGAGGGCCAACTCCCGCGCAGGCCCGGGCTCTACAGGACGCCGAGAAGGCTGGCGAGCTACAGCTCACACCTAAAGTTGTGCGCGAAGTCCTCCGGGTGCTGTAGCATAGAGTGTTCGCCGATTTCCGGAATTCCCCTCTTTTCTGCCCAGTATCTGAGGCAGAAGTACTTGTGCGTGTGTATAGCGCAGGTCAATAAAAAGTGAAGTCTTCACCCTTGGGTGGAGCGCCTGCGATGAGATATTCATAGGGGGAGCTGCCGGAGACGTGGTGTTTTTGTCCCATGTGAGCCGCAATAGCGCGGCCTCCCGCCCCCAATCTGTGAGGTTGAAATCTTGTCTACAGACATGCCCGAAAATAATTACGACGCCGCTACCACCGAAGCTGAAACCGCTTCCGTTGAGCAGGCCCCAGTAGAAGAAACCGCGACTGAGCAGGTTTCCGTGGAAGCGCCAGCCCAGGAAGTTCCAGTTCAAGAAGCTGCCTCCGAGCAGGCACCAGCCGCTCAGGATCGCACCGAATCCGCATCTGATGAGTCTTCTGAGAAGCGCTCCAAGAAGGATGCTCCTAAGGATGACGCGGAGGTCACGTTCGCTGACCTTGGCATCGACGGCCGCGTGCTGACCGCACTCTTGGAAGTTGGCTACGAGAAGCCAAGCCCCATTCAGGCAGCAACCATCCCACTCTTGCTCGAAGGCAATGACGTCGTGGGCCTCGCCCAGACCGGTACCGGTAAGACTGCCGCGTTCGCCGTTCCAGCGCTTTCCAAGATGGCAGAACTTGCTGACATCAACGGTCCTAGCCGCGACACCCAGGTCCTCGTGTTGGCTCCAACCCGCGAGCTCGCGCTTCAGGTTGCCGAAGCTTTCACTTCTTACGCACGTCACTTGGAAAACTTCACGGTTCTCCCGGTTTACGGTGGATCCCCCTACGGCCCACAGCTCTCCGGCCTTCGCCGTGGCGCACAGGTTGTTGTTGGTACCCCAGGTCGCGTGATTGACCACATTCAGAAGGGTTCTTTGGACCTTTCCAACCTTCAGTACGTCGTTCTTGACGAAGCAGACGAAATGCTTCGCATGGGCTTCGCTGAAGAAGTTGACCGCATTCTTGAGTCGACTCCCAAGGACAAGCAGGTTGCACTCTTCTCTGCCACGATGCCGAGCTCGATTCGCCGCATCGCTAAGCAGTACTTGCGTAACCCGCAAGAAGTTACGGTGAAGTCGCAGACCACCACCGGCAAGAACATTCGCCAGCGTTACGTTCAGGTAATGGGCCCTTACAAGCTCGATGCCATGACCCGTATCTTCGAAACCGAAGAGTTCGATGGCGTTATCACCTTCGTGCGCACCAAGATGGCTACCGAAGATCTCGCCGACAAGTTGAAGGCTCGCGGATTCCGCGCTGCCGCAATCAACGGTGACATCCCACAGCAGCAGCGTGAGCGCACGGTTGAGCAGTTGCGCGATGGCAAGATCGACATCCTCGTGGCAACGGACGTTGCTGCGCGTGGTCTTGACGTTGAGCGCATCAGCCACGTCATCAACTACGACATCCCTCACGACACCGAGTCCTACGTGCACCGCATTGGTCGCACGGGACGTGCCGGCCGTCAGGGTGACGCGATCCTCTTCATGACGCCACGCGAAAAGTACTTGTTGCGCGCCATCGAAAAGGCAACCCGCCAAGAAGTCGAGCACATGCGTCTTCCAAGCGTTGAAGCAGTCAACGATGTTCGCTTGAACAAGTTCGCTGAGCGCATCACGGAAACCATCGAGTCTGAGGACTTGGGTGTCTTCCGCGAACTCGTGGAGAAGTACGAAGGTACTCACGATGTCACTGCAGCTGAAATCGCTGCAGCGTTGGCTCACATGGCACAGGGTGGTCGCCCACTCTTGCTCGCGGAAGAAATTCCAGCAGCACCTGCCAAGCAGGCTCGTGAAGGCCGCGATGGCCGCGACATGCGTGATGGCTTCGGTTCCCGTGGCCCATCCCGCGGTCGCTCCGAGGGTGGCGTTACCTACCGCATCTCTGTGGGTCGCCGTCAGCGCGTCTTGCCAGGCTCGATTGTTGGCGCTCTCGCTAACGAGGGTGGCATCCCATCCAGCGCTATCGGTGGCATCGACATTCGTGCGGATCACTCCCTCGTGGAGCTTCCAGCCGATCTTTCCCGCGAAACGCTTGATCGCTTGAGCAGCACGCGCATTGGTGGCCAGCTGATTCATCTTGAATTGGACAATGGTCGTCGCCCTGCACGTGATGACGACGGCGACCGTGGCGGCTTCCGTAAGGACCGCGGCGATCGTGGTGGCCGCGAAGGTGGCTACCGTGGCGGTCGTGAAGGTGGCGGTAGCCGTGGCGGTTTCGGTGGCGGCGGACGTTCTTCCGGTGGCTTCCGTAAGGACCGTGACGACCGTGGTGGCCGTAGCGGCGGCTTCGGTGGCGAGCGTTCCGATCGTGGTGGTTTCGGCGGAGACCGTGCTGAGCGCGGTGGCTTTGGCGCCGATCGTGGTGACCGTGGCGGCTTCGGTGGCGACCGCGCTGCAAGCGCTGATCGTCCAGAACGTGATTTTTCTGACAATCGTGAAGGTGGCTTCCGCAAGCCTCGTCACGGCGGAAAGACCTTCGGGGCGTCACGTCCAAACCGTGGTTTTCGCCGCGACTAAGCCTAAAAATAAGGCTTCCGAAGCGATTTGAGTGGTGTGTGTGAGCACACACCACTCTCGATTTCGGATTTGAGGAGAACTTCGGTAGAATTTTTCCTCGTTGCCCCCCTAGCTCAGTGGTAGAGCGCAGTCTTGGTAAGACTGAGGTCACGGGATCGATTCCCGTGGGGGGCTCTGAATGAAGGCCCACAATGCACCTGCAAAATGGCGCGGCGTGGGCGTCTTCATTCGTGGCGGTGTAGCTCAGCTGGTTAGAGCGCACGACTCATAATCGTGAGGTCGCGGGATCGAGTCCCGCCACCGCTACCCCTAAAAAACCCCTAGATCACAACGATCTGGGGGTCTTTTTTTGTCTAAATTTTCAGGCAGAAAGTGGCTAGGTGTACCCATAGGTGTACCCATTCGCAAAAAGTATGTGAGCCTACGCTATCCCTCTACATCGCAAGCTATCGAAATAATGTTCTAAATGACAGTGCCGCAAAGTAGGCTTTCGGAATATCGCCTACCCGAGGGGGACTCGTGTCGCCAATGGAAGTATTGAGCACCACGCCAAACGAGGAGAGCGCCACCTCCTTAGAAGTGACGCTCTCCAAGTTGACCGCAACCGATGTTGCGGCGATATCACTTGCTACCGGAGTCTGCCCTAGTGAACTCTTCAATAGCATTTCGCAGCACTTCGCCAGGATCTAATCCCACCTCCTTGCAAATGAGTGCAAAGAGCGGTGCTGGGATATCCCGTTTGCCGTTGACATAGCGGCTCAGTGAGCCGATGCCTATATTGGTGCGCTCCGAGATTCCCTGCATTGACATGCCACGCCCCTTGATCCTTGCGAACAATTGGTTCGCTATGGATTGGGATAGCGGATTGTTTATATCCATATGGACACACTAGCACCATTTTGGGCGTGCGCGCGACCAGCCGGGAAAATCTTTTGAATACGTCCATATGGACTTGCACGCGTCCAAATGGTCGTGTACTGTCGTAATCATGATCAACGAAACAGCCCAGAGAGTCGCCAAGGCGATCAAGAAGCGTGAAGGCGCAACCGTCTACGGAGTCGCTAAAGAGACCGGGATTCCGCGCACCACGCTAATCCGTAAGCTAGCTGGCGGTACAGACTTCACCGTGTATGAGCTTGCCCGCATTGCAATTGCCCTCGATGTAGACCCAAACAGCCTCTTGCCTAAAGAGTTCAAGACTGAGCACAGGAGTGCGGCCTAATGGAAAAGGCCGCCTACACCGTTCAGGAAGCCGCCGCCGCGTATGGCGTGAGTGCCGATGTTATCCGCGCTCATATCCGCGCTAACCGGCTCGTGGCGAAGTATCCCACCTCGCGTCCAGTACTCGGAGCGCAGGAACTCCAAGAGTGGTTTGAAGCCCTCCCGTCTGAATACGACTCAGACAACTAGCCGACATCCGGCACCCACCAAGTAACACCCTCTTTCTTTTCGGAGACTGAGTTTCATAGGGAGAACTCTGTGTTTTTTAGGTTTGTAGATAAGTCGGCAACCAAGGCCGAGATTCGCGATGCGCTCTTGGATATTGCATCTGCGAACGGCGAGCCATTATCCAAGGCGCGGGCGCACAATCTCGCAACCAACTTCAAGAAAGGTCACTACGACCCGGACTTGATGCGCATTATCGGCTATTCGGATCCAGTTGGCGAAGAAGCTGTCGCCTGTGCAGATGCTGGCCAACCATGGCACAAGCTCTGCCACAACTGCGAAGCCGCAAATGAGCAGGTGGCGGCATGACTTACGCCAAGGAATATCACCGCGAGTACATGCGCAACTGGGCGCGGAAGAATCGCGCCGAGTTTATGGCGGGCAAGTCGTGCGTCAAATGCGGATCCACTCAATCGCTCGAAGTTGACCACATCGACCCGAGCGAGAAGGTGACTCACCGCATCTGGTCAGGCGGCAAGGCATTCCGTGAGGCTGAGTTAGCCAAGTGCCAAGTGCTCTGCGCTGAATGCCATAAGGAAAAGACTCAGCAACAGCGCGGACTGTTCCCATGCGGGACGGGGGCGGCCTACAAGCGCGGGTGTCGCTGCGAAGAATGCCGAGAAGCAAAGCGCATCGAGCGAGCCGCAAGTAAGGCTCGCCTTGAACGAAAGGCCGCAGCATGAACCCCACCGACTACCCACCTCTATCCCACGTCCTCGCTGGCGTGGGTTTCGTTTTTATCATCATTCTCGCGCCGTGCATCGCGGCGTGGGCACTCTGAAAGGAAAAGAAGTGATAGAAAAACAGATTCTTCTATCAGATGCGCGAGTATCTGACAGAATCCGGCGCGAGTATGAAGTCTTTGGCGTGGAGATGACGGCTACCGGAATCGTTCAGCATGTCGATAGCGAAAAGGTCTACGTCGGCAATTCTGAGGACGACAGCCTCCGTTGGTTCTTTGATGACTATGCCGAGGCGACCACTTTCTACCTCGTCCACCGTCCAGCCCCACCGCTGCCGACTGAGCCAGGTTCACGCATCAAGGTGACGAAGATCATCTTCGATACTGGCGAATGGCTTGCGAGGCTCGGTGCTAATGGGACATGGAGCCTCTTCGACCTAACTAGAGAAGCCGATGTGCTCTGGGCGGCCCCGCATCACATCGAAGAGTGGCACCACATCGAAATCTTCGAGGTGACCCCGTGAGCGAGCGCGAAATTGAGTTCAAGGACATCCGTGTTGGCGATACGATCCGGCGTGAATGGGTGCGTCGCAAGGTGGAGTGGACGTCCAAGGGTGAGATTACGGCGGTTCACGCTGACGACCTCTGCGTTGAGGTCGAAGGGGAAGGTTTGTGGTGCCAGAGGGACGGCAAAACCTACATCCTCGTCAACCGCCCAACCCCGAAGCTGCCAACCGAGCCGGGTTCAGTGATCATCGCGACCAAGGTTCGCGGGGTTGAGGGCAAGTGGCGAATGATGCTCGCCATGTATGAAGTGTGGCTTTCACCTGAGCGCATCAACGACACCCAATGGCACACCGACGACAATATCCAAGAGTGGACCCTCGCTGAGGTATTCGAGGTGACCCCGTGAGCTCCATACCAAAGGAAACTAGCGAAACCTTCGGTATGGCCACGGTTACCAAAGGTTTGAGCAACACGTCATATCATGCGAACCCCGCGCTGGGTAGCTCAAGCATCAAGACGTTGGCGACTCGAACCCCAGCGCATTATCTGTATGAGTCGCATAATCAAACGCACTCGACAACGTTTGATATCGGGACGGCGGCGCACTCGCTAATCCTGGAGAATGACACCTCAAAGTTTGAGGTCATTGACGCGCCAAACTGGCTATCCAAGGCGGCCAAGGAAGCGCGCCAAGCGGCTTACGCTGAGGGCCTCGTGCCGCTGCTAACGAAAGAGTTTGAAGCGGTCAAAGCCATGCGCAGTTCAGTGATGACGCACCCACTCGCACGAAACGCGTTCATTGGTCACGAGCCGGAAGTTTCCATCTTCTGGGAACACGAGACGGGAACGAGGCTCAAGTGCCGACCTGACGCGCTCCACGTCGGCGGCAAGCGGGGCAACCTGATCGTTGACCTCAAGACGACGGTGAGCGCCGCTCCGGACGACTTCGCTTCATCGGCGGCAAGGTATGGCTACCACTTGCAACAAGCCCACTACACGGCGGGCGTCAAGGCGGCTTACGGCGAGGACTTCACGTTCTTGTTCGTGACAGTCGAGAAAGAACCCCCGTACCTACCGAATGTCCACCAGATTCACAGCACGGACGTGGCGCGCGGCGCTGAGCTAGTAGAGCGCGGAATCCGCGTCTACAACGAATGCACCAAGACCGGCGTATGGCCGGGCTACCTAATCGGGAAGCCCCTGGAATTGCCACGCTGGAGTTTCTACAAGGAAGAGGAGTTGCTAGAACGATGACCGAACTAGTCAAAAACCAGATCGGCAACAAGGTCGAGTACGCGCAAACGCTGTCGCGCTCAAACCTATTGCCGAAGCATTTTCAGAACAACCCCGCGAACCTGCTCTATGCAATCGAATTCGCGGAAGCACTGGACATGAAGCCGATTCACGCAATCACTTCGGTTCACGTCATCAATGGGCGACCGTCTGCGAGCGCTGACCTAATTGGCACGCTTGTTCGGCGCGCTGGGCACAAGCTCCGTGTCACGGGTGACGATACCTTCGCGGAAGCGGTGCTTGTTCGCAAGGATGATCCAGACTTCGCGTTCAAGTCTCGCTGGGACTTGGTGAAGGCGAAGCAAGCGGGGCTGAATACGCCAACGTGGAAGAGTTACCCCGGCGCAATGCTGAAAGCCCGCGCCATTACCGAGGTGTGCAGGAACGGAGCGCCAGACGCGCTCCACGGTATCCAATACTCAAGCGAAGAGCTGGAGTCATTTGGTCAGCCGGAAGCGGCAGAGAGCGCCGTCAACGTCCTCGCTGATCCGGTCGAGGAAGATCACGGAGTCATTGTGGTGGAAATTCCGGAACCCAAAAACTGGGCTGGAATCGTCACGGCCTGCAACGCCGAAGAGCTCCGCAACATCTGGCAAGCGAATCCCGAAGCCCGCGAACTTGTTGAGGCCGAGGTTGCGCGGCGCAAGGAGGAGGAGTGAACTTCCCAAACCTCGCACGACTTGAGCGCCACTACCACGAAGAACCCGACGAAGTAACCGAGGTGGACGTCTGGGACCTAGCAGATGCCGCCTACGACGCAATGAAAGAGGACCAGTAAATGGCTGAAATCAAGTTCACCGGCAATCTCGCCGCTGATGCAGAAATGAAGTTCACGAAGAGCGGGGTTGCGTTTCTCAAGTTCCGCGCCAATGACTCCAAGAGTCGCAAGCTGGAGAACGGCGAGTGGGAAACTACCGCGTCGCAATGGCTCAACGTTGACATGTGGGACGGCGCAGAGATGTACGCGCCGTTACTCAGAAAAGGAACTCGCGTCACGGTCTACGGCGAGTTCTACAGTCGCGAGTACGAGGGCAAGAACGGTAAGGCTCTTTCGCTCGATGTTCGCGCCAACGCAATCACCATTCACCCGCCACGAGGTCAACGCTCACAGCAACAGCCCGCGAATGACGCTTGGACGAATCAAGCCCCCGCCGAATCGAGCGGGTGGGAAGCTGTTGGCGCTGGCGGATTCGAATCCGACGCTCCACCGTTCTAAAACCTTGTAATCCAAACTACAACCCCCGCGCCTTGTGTGGCGCTTTTTTTATGCCGTGGTGCGCTCATGACGGGCGCGCCATTGTCCTGAAAGGAAGAAACAATGTCCAAAATCATCCGGTTGGAATCGACCAACTACAAGCGCCTCAAAGCCGTCGAAATCAAGCCAGACCCAGACGGAAACCTGGTTATCATCTCCGGCAAGAACGGCCAAGGCAAGTCCTCCATCCTCGATAGCATCACGGCAGCTCTCGGCGGCGTAAGTTCAAAGGTGACGCCGAAGCCGATTCGCGAGGGTGAAGAGCGCGCCGAAATCGTTGTTGAGACTGAGGATGTGACCGTTACCCGGAAGTTCACGCAATCCGGCTCGACAATCACGGTCAAGTCAAAGGATGGCGCGACCTACGGCAAAGGTCAGGCGCACCTCGATGGACTGCTGGGCAGGCTCTCACTCGACCCGCTGGCATTCACGCAGCTATCAGACAAGGATCAGGTGGCGACGCTCCTGGATCTTGTTGAGTTGCCATTTGATCCTGCAAAGCTCGACGCTGACCGCAAGTGCATTTTCGATGAGCGCGCAGATATCGGGCGGCAGGGTAAGTCCATTGGTGAGGTTGCGGTGGATGACTCACTGCCCGTCGAAGAGTCCAGCGCATCGGAGATCATCGGCCAGATCAGGGAGGCCGAAGAACATAACCGGAATGTCGCCGCATGGCGTAAGCAGCTTAGCGAGTCGGAATCCGAAGCGTCTGAGGTTACTCAGCAGATCGAGTTACTGCAACGCAAGCTGGAACGCCTGATCGCAAATGGGGTCGATGCGAAGAACTGGCTCAAGAAGAATGTCGAGCACGACACTTCCGACCTAGAGTCGCGGCTCGCCACCGTCGAGGACACTAACGCCGCGATTCGCGTCAATAATTCCGCACGCGAAAAGCTGGCCGAAAAGGACTCTCTGCGGGCGAAGTATGAGGCGCTTACGACTGAGATTGAGACCATCGACAAGACTCGCGCCGATGGACTCGCGAGCGCAAAGTTCCCGATTGACGGACTTGGATTCGACGAAGGCGGCGTCACTTATCAGGGTGTGCCGTTCAAGCAAGCGTCCTCCGGCGAACAGCTCCGAGTGTCGCTCGCTATGGCAATTGCCCTCAATCCAAAGTTGCGCGTCATTCGCATTGCAGACGGCTCACTACTCGACAGCGACAACCTTGCACTCATTGAGTCGATGGCTAAGGCTCACGACTTCCAAGTCTGGATCGAAATGGTGAGCGACGGCGACGGTCGCGGAATCGTTATCGAAGACGGCGAAGTAATCAACTAACAATCACTAGTCAATATGCCGTGGCGCGTCCTAAGTGGCGCGCCATTGGCATACCTGAGAGGAAGTCATGAGCTACGCCCATCATCACATTTACCTCATGCAATCGCTACTACGGCAAGCGTCGAAGTCGCTGGAGCGCATCGAGGCTCACGGCGGCGCTTTCTATGAGTTCACGTGGGGCATCGACGGATTGACGTTCATGTTTCACCACGGCGGACGCGAGCGGCGCTGGACATTGCGCGACGGTTTCGCGGTCTCGGATGCCGTGGACGCACTCAACTCACTAGCTACCAACCTGGAGGAAGAACATGTCGGAAATTGACGACGACGCGCACCTGAGCCGCTGGTTTGCACAGATCGCCACGTGTGAGACGGCGAACTATATATACGCCAAGGACGGCACCGCATACCCAGTCAGCGGAGACGCGCTCACGACAGGCCGCGTGGAAGATCGGTGGATATTCAGTGACGACTAAAGGCCATGTGCCAGACGCGAATCTGGACGTATACAGAGCGCTCAGGGATGCACGTGATGCCGTCGAGTGGTACTGGCGCATACAACGCATTTCGCACGCGACGGACTCATATGGGTTGCGGCAACTTAGCGAATCCATCACGGGCACCATGAGGACCCTACGCGTTGACGTCGAGGATCCAGAGTGACTTGCGACGGCGAGTGCTGCCGAAACGGTCTAGGCGTCTGCTACCACCAGCGACGATGCGAACACCATACCAGCGAAGAACGAGACCATCGAGCGCGGCAGACATACCGAGATCCCACGGGTGATAAAGCATCCGCACGCGCTGATCGGGAAATGGAAAGGAAGAGGAAACGTGAGCAAATATCGCACCGAATTTATGGATGAAGTGGCGCGGATCGTCAAAGAGGTTTACGGCGAGGAGCCTATTTCCACTAGCGATTTCCAGCTAGGTGTAGACACTGGCAGAAAGTCACTTGCCCGGCAAATAGGACGCCTACTCGCTGGCACTGACACGGACCCGCAAACCAATGACCAATGGGAAGCGGAAGTTGACGACCTGACCGCGAAACTCAAGAAGGCCAAGGAGTACATTCTGCTCCTACAGGTATTGCGCGCACGGTACGCCACGGAGAACCGCAAGCTGCGAGACCAAATCAACCACTGACCCACACAGGGTCTTTTTTTATGCCCGAAAGGAAGTCATGAGCAACAAAGTTGAAGCCACATTCCACAGCCCGTTCGACTGCGATCACTACTGCTGCGAGGGTGCACACGGATGCTACAAGGACTACAAATGCGCGTGCCATCGTCCACCAGTAAACGCGATGCCCGTGTTCATTGAGCCGCCAAGTTTCGAGTGGGCAGACGACGGCCATGACTGCGACTGAGTGGACGAAAACCAGCGCCGTCGAGGATTGGCGAGCGCGCAAGCAACGTGACCGCCTCTACTACGCAGATGCGGAAGTAGCCCGCTGCGGAACGTGCGGCGAGTGGATGTGGCGCGGCAAATGCAAAGTGCCACACGACAACATTTTGAATTTTCGAGAGGAAGAAAAGTAATGCCTAAGCCAAGAACAACACCAAGTCACTGCAAAGTCTGCGAACGCCCCATGCGTCGCACTGGAGTATCGGCCAAGGAAGCGCCGGACACTGTCGTTTACTACGGGATCACGCCGGACGGGCGAGCATCTTGCGCAACCTGCTTTCGGCGCGTCATGACAGGCCGCGAAAAGGTGTTCTTGAAGCCGCTTGAAGCATCCAATGTCAAGATCCCCGCCAAGTTGCCTGACGACGTTCTAAGGCGCAACGAGGGACTAAGGGCTTACGTCTTGGATCGCCGCCGTCGTGGGATTCCTAGCGTCGTGGGGTGGGCGGCGTGATCACCATCTGCCCGCACTGCAGTAATCCTCACCCGACTACGACAAGCGCACGAGTCGCCGGATCCTACTTTGTGAAGCCGTATAAGTTCGCTGCGAAATACGACGGCGCACCACTTCGAGACACGCGCCAAGAGGCCGAACTCGACTACTGCAAATGGAGGAACCGTGACCCGAAGTAGAGCATCTGCAAGAGCCGCTGGAACGAGCTTTGAAACGCTCATCGTGAAGCATCTCGCGGCAGTGATTGACGATCGGATTGAACGGCGCGCAAAGAGTGGCGCTTCGGATCGTGGGGATATTTCAGGCTGGCGATATGCGGGCAAGCGCATCGTCGTCGAGTGTAAAAACACGAACCGGCTAGAGCTTGGAACCTGGATCGCCGAGGCCGAAGTAGAGCGCCTGAACGACGACGCTCAAGTGGGCATGGTGATCCATAAACGGCGCGGAAAAGGTGCTGCTGAGGATCAGTACGTGACCATGACGCTGGGTGATTTGGTGAGGCTGCTGACGTGACTCAACGAATGAAAAGCGAAATTGTAATGATCAATCACCCACAGCGCAACAAAATCGCACACAGGTTCGATATACTAGTAGTGGTAAGAAAAACGGCCCCGGCAGTGCTACCAACACTGAAACCCGGGGCCTACCACTGACAAGGAGTGGCACTAATGAGTGTACCCACAGACGGCTTGGAAGGCCGCAAAGAAATCGCGAGGACGTTTCTCGCGCTCGCCAATGACGAGTATCAGAAGCACAACATCCACCGTGGATACTACGCACGGATAGCCAAGGAACACGGCCTAACAAATCAAGAAATCGCGGACGCTTACGGGATAACCGAAGTAGCAGTTCGCGGCTTGATTCGTCGGGCGGTGAAGTAGTTGGCAGACAAGCGGGCTTTCGCAAAGTTCGATATCGGGTATCTCGACAATCCGAAAATGTCTCCCGTTCTGGACGTGAGTGTTTCGGCTGTACTTATGCACGCAGCATCCATTTTGTATTGCGCCCAGCATCTCACGAACGGTCTTGCGGTTAGTCGAGCAATGGAGCGCAAGATCGGCGGCACAAGTGCGGATACGCGACTACTACTCGATGCCGGGCTATGGCATGTCGCCGGACATGACTGCATTGCGTGCCCAGAAGTCCCAGAGGGCAAGATCTACGTCCACGACTTTCTAGAGCACAACCGCTCATCGGAAGAAGCTAAGCGCGCTTCCGAGGCAGGGCGAGCAGGGGCACTCGCATTGCATAGCAAACGGCAGGCGAAAGGCAATGCTAGTGCCATGCAAGACGCGAGCGGATCGCATGCGGATCGCACTGCGGATCGCATGCCTAGAGAGAGAGAGAGAAAGAGAGATATAAACACTTCATCATCACCGGCTACGCCGTCGATGGAGTTCACCGAGTTCTGGGCAGCCTATCCGCGCAAGGTTGGCAAGCAAGCAGCTATCAAGGCTTACTCGAAAGCTATGAAGTTAGCTGATCCTCAAAAGATTCTTGAGGGTATCCAGAAGATTGACGTCACTGACTCTCAGTACATTCCACATCCTGCTACTTGGCTCAACGCTGGCAGATGGGATGACGAAGTGATCAAGCCGAAAGAAACTTACTCACCTTGGGATCAGATTGGGGGCAACTCATGAGCGACATTGAGCAAGCTGAACTATCCGTCATTGGCTCATTGATCCTTAGCGGCGGTCGAGTCTTAGACGAACTTGATTTCTCACCTAGTGACTATCGCCAACCCGTCTACGAGCAGATTCACCGCGTCGTGGCAGACATGAAGAACCTAGGTAAGCCGATTGACGTTCTCACCGTAGGCAATGAGCTCACACTTGCGGGCGTCAAGGTCAAACCTGGACTACTCCACGAAGCCGCACAATCAACTCCAACAGTTGCGAGCGCGGAATACTATGCGGGCATCGTCAGTGACGCGGCAACGCTTCGCAGAGTGTCCACGGCGGCGGGTCAGATTCGGCAAATGGTCGAGGACGGGGGAGACGCGGACGCAATTGTTGAAGCGGCTCGCTCGATCATTGACGGCACGCAATCCACGGTGCGCACATCTCGCGTTGAGTTCATCGGCGAAACCATCGGCGACACTATCGCGTATCTCGAATCTGAGACGCACGATATTCCGACGCCATGGGGATCGCTGAACCGGATCATGAATGGACTCAAGCCCGGCGCGCTGTACGTCGTTGGTGCGCGTCCGAGCGTGGGCAAGTCGGTCGTGGGGTTGCAGCTCGCACGGGAACTGAGCAAGCACGGCTCGGTTGCTTTCGTGTCGCTGGAAATGTCCAAGAACGATGTGAACATTCGTCTCATGTCCGCCGAGCTGTCACTGAGCATGGAAGTACTCATGCGCAAGACGCTCGCACCGCAACATTGGGCGCTGGTATCGGAATGGCGACACGCAAGGCAGTCGCTGCCCATCGGAGTGCTCGACAACGCGGGCGCATCCATCACGGACATCAAGCGATTCGTTCGCAACGTCCACCGACGCAAGCCTCTCGCGGGCGTCGTGATTGATTACCTCCAGCTCATGAACCAAGCGCCAGGTGATCGTCGTCCACGCCATGAGTACGTCGCGGAAATGTCGCGGGCGCTCAAGGTTATGGCGATGGAGCTGAACGTTCCGGTCATTGCACTATCGCAACTCAATCGCGGCAGTGAGTCACGCGAGGATCGACGACCACGCATCAGTGACCTTCGCGAGTCTGGCGCGGTCGAGCAAGACGCCGACGTTGTGATTCTTCTGCATCGAGAAATTGACGGCGACAAGAAGTATGAAATCCAGATGCTCGTTGCCAAGAACCGCCACGGGCCAACAGGTGGCGCGTCAATGGATTTCGTTGGTCACTACGCACGCATTGAAGACAAGATCTAGAGAGGGACACCATGAGCCTAAAAGCAGCACTCGCAAAGCAAGCCGAGCCAATCCGCACACTATGCGCGCTGGAAAAGATTTACGCCACGCTCGACGACGACGACAAGCAAGCGCTACGTGAGGCCGTCGAGAATCTAGCTATTGGCCCTACCGTCATAGCCGAAGCGCTCAAGTCCGTTGGGCATCATGCCAGCATCTCAATGGTCAAGACCATGCGCGAAAAGCTCAAGGCGGGTCACGCATGGGAGCACTAGAGGATCTACTGAACAAGCCAGTCGCGCCGGGCGCTCCAAAGGGTGTGCAGATTCCGACGTTCACCAAGGCGTGGGAGAAGCGCAAGGAGACTGTAGACGGCGGGTATTCGCTCACGTCGTCAATCCTCCCCGCCGACGCTGATGACATTGACTCGATCCTCATTGAGCATGACTTTGATCCGAAAGTGTGGATGCTCAAACCTGGTACCGGCGCGAAGTCCACACACTGGGACGGATTGCGGCGAACCAAGGACGAAAGCGGCGACGTCATTGTTGAGTCAGTGCCGCTAAAGTCGGTGCGCATCGAGGTGGTGCCACGCGGTCAGTCCGTGGACATGGACGAGATCATCGCGGCAATCACGGCGCAACCTCCTACTAAGAAGCGCGGCACGAAAAAGGGTGGGGCGTTCGTGTTCGCTATCGCCGACTGGCAGGTGGGCAAGTCTGAAAACCCGCTCGTGGATCTGGCAACACGCATCAACGGCATCGTGGATGACGTAGTGCATGACTTCAAGCGCTCCGGTCGTCCGTGGGTGCATATCGCATTCCTTGGCGATGAACTTGAGGGCGTCGTCTCACAAGGTGGCAAGAACATGTGGCGCACTCCGATCACGATCACCGAGCAAACGCGCATCGTGAGACGAACCATGCTGGAAATCATCGACCGATTCGTGGATGCGGGTGCTCAGAAGGTCACCGTTGTCGCCGTCCCATCGAATCACGGTCAAGCAATGCGCGAACCTGTGGGCACGCGCTCAGATGACGACTGGAGCGTGGAGTCGCTGATCGCGGTAGATGACTCGCTGCGGATGAACCGGAAGCGCTACAGGCATGTTCAGTGCTTTGTACCCGGCAATGATCACGCGGATGTCGTTGTGGAAGTTGGCGGGCTGGTGATCGGTCACGCGCACGGGCATCTCATTCAGGGCTTCCCAAGTGGTGATCGCGTCATGGCGTGGATAGCTCGCAACAAGCTCGCCAACAATCCAGTCGGTCACGTGAGACTTCTGCTCACGGGGCACGGCCACCACTTCCAAGTCTTTGAGCGCTCCGGGGTGATCTGGTGCATGGCTCCGAGCATGGAAGCGGAATCAGTCTGGTGGAAGCACCGAACCGGTGACATTGGCTCACCTGGTGTCGTCATCGCGGAAATTGAAGATGGACAGATCATCTACCTCACCAAGCGCGCTGCTATCGCGGCGTAACCCGCGCTCTAAGACGCGCAAACCACTAAGGCGGGTAAATACTCGCCGGAATAATCCCAGCCCCTTAGAAGCGCTTTGAGGGGCTTTGTTGTGAAAGGAACGGAAATGTTTACGGAAGAAGAAGTGAAGGCTGTAGCCGAGGAAATTGGCTTTGGTAAATGGGAACTCTATTCAACTGCGGCGCGAGAGCGTTACATCAAGCTCGCCAACGCCCTCCCAGCCAAGCGCGAGGGTGAGCCGATTAGCTGGGAGGACGTGCGCGAGGGGGATGAGATTGAGGTGACATGGAATGTCAATGGAGTGCGCAAGGTGTACGCCGGAATCGTGGGTCACATCAGCAGCTCCGGGAGCTTTTACACGGAGCAAGGTGGATATATCGGCTACCGCGAAGAAGAGTCAACCTTCCGCATCCTCCACCGTCCAGCGCCGCAACTGCCTACCGAAGCCCCTGCCGTGATCCTCGCTACGGAAGTGCGCGGAGTGAAGGGCGAGTGGTGGCTGACGTTGAATGACTATGAAGCATGGGTTGGTTCCATGCGGATTAACGGATGGGAATCTCACTATGCCGAGCACATCACCGCATGGAAGCCCGCCGATTTCGTGGTGCGTGAGTCATGAAGCCCACCATCATCGCGGCAACCATCGTCGCTATCGGTTACGTGATCTTGCGTGCCGATCAGCGCCGCAATGACCACTCGGACCGGCTCACGATCCTGCGCAACTCCTACGCGACATGGAAGCCGGAACAGGACGGCATCAGACAACTACAACGAATCGCCATTGCGCGAGTAAGGAGCGGGGCATGAGCCTCGAAGAACTGAAAGCACTGTGCGAGAAAGCAACGCCGGGGCCGTGGGCTGCATGGCTTGATCAGGACGGCGCCGAACACATGAACAACATGCTCATGGTGGGGAACGCTGAAGCGGTCATCCCTAATGGGGAGCTATCCATTGAGGGGGTGGATGTGAACCCTGTGGCGCATACATACACGCCGGAGGATCGGAAGTTTATCATCGCCGCACGAACCGCGCTCCCGAAGCTCACTGCTGCGGTGGAAGCTGTGCGCGAGATTACCAAAGGCGACCTTCCGCCAGAGGGCTTCGACAGCTACGCGGAGGGGTTCGGAGTCGGCCAAGACATTCTTGCGCAAAAAATTGACGAGGCAATCAACAACGCTTTGGAGGAATCATGAGCGACATCGAACTGCCATACATCGTGCACTCCGGGGGCCGGAGTGATCTGGAACTAAAAAGGAACGGGTATGGCGAATTCCCGAACGGCTACGAACTCACACCATACGGCCTCGCAACAGTCGCCACATGGATGCAACAAAACCAAAACCAAGACCCCGAAGAATGCAACACCTGCACCACAATCGCAGCAGGCGGACACCCCGACTACTGCCCCTACCACAAAGGCATCATCACCGGAATAAACCACGCAATCACGCAAATGAAAAACCTATTGGAGGAATTATGAGCGAACGCATTTATGACCTAGGCGAGCAAGATTTGGCCAGCCTTCTGATCGGTAAAACCATTACCGAAATCAATGAAGAAACCCGAGAAATTACATTGAGTGACCGGACGGTGCTTCAACTTGAGGATGTTCAAGATTGCTGTGCCTACTTCGACGGAATCCTCAAGAAGATAGACCTCACCGAGAATGCCATAACCGCGGTGCAGTATAAAAACCTTGGCGAAGACGAGTATGACGAGCACTGGGAGCTAACCGTCCTATCCGTGGATAAAGCTGTGTGCGCTATAGAAATCGACGGCAACTCGACTAGCGGATACTACTGCCACTCAATCGCGCTAATCATCAAGAAGCCTACGGAGGAATCATGAGTGAGCCAACCTGCAACTTGGACATTGTTCCTAGCATTCCTGAGCGCCATGACGCTCCCAGCTTCTTCAAGCGCCTCGATAATGCGGTTCGCGAGATCGAAGCGATGAAGCTCAAAAGCGAGGCCGAAATGATGAAGCTTCGAAATCTGGAGGAATCATGAGTGAGCCAACCTACGAAGAATTACTGACCCGCAACAACCAACTCGCCCGCCTGATCGTGGGCATGACCGACCGGCTTGAAGGCTCGAAGAAAGAGCTCATGGCGACGGCTTGGATCAACGGCGTGCGCGCATTGCAGGACATGACGATGGAATCAGAAACGACCGTTGCCCTCTGCCTGGCAACGAATCCATATGCCGAACCAGTCGAGGAGCGTGGACTATGAATAAGCACTATGACAATGCATTGAAGATCATTGAAACAGCCGGGGAAAATTTCATCCAGGACGAGGGGTGGACTGAGACAACGGCAATGATGGCAACCATTGACGCCAACACGCACGCCAGCCTCGCTCTCGCCTACGAGCAACGCACGGCGAACCTACTGCACGCGCTAGAAATTTCAGCACGATCACAGGGGACGTTTGACCGCGAAGAGCTAAAGCTTCAAGTCGAAGAAAGGCTGGATCTGAAATGAGCGCACCAAATAAGTGGGAAATTGTATCAACGCCACCACCTCGCCACGATTGCGAACTTCCGCCTGCTGAGAATTTCCAAGTGGGCACAGTGATCAAATGCACGGTTTGCAACAAGAAGCATGTGTGCCGTGAGTGGCGCGAAGGGCGCGAAGACGGTGTTCATTGGCTGCGTGTATCGGAATGAGAATCTATGACGCTATTTGCGCGCTGATTGAGGCCAAGGCGGTAAGTCTTGCCTGTGAATGTGAACCACAAAAGGAAGGCGCGACGAGCACTGCCGAGGCTTACCGGATGGGGTTCCATGCGTACCCAGAAATGCGCATCGGAGCAGAGAGGCGCGGAAATGACTAAGCACTACGGACGCTACGAACCAGGAGCTTGGAGTAAGCGTTACCGAATCTGCCTAGTGTGCGGAAAAGTCTTTCGGGGCTACGGCATGAAGCCGATCATCAAGAAGGGCGGCAAGCCATGAGCGAGCCAACTAAGGATCCGTTTGTGATTCAACAGCGGCTGATCGTGGGCGTGACTAAGCCCCGCATCTACTGGAGCGCGCTGGATTCCATGTGGCGCGTCGAGATTCGCACGAGCCGATACATGCTGCACCGGCGACCATTCCAAGACTGGCACGACGCACTGCAATTCGCACTAGATCCGAAAGGGTCTTTTTTTATGACCAATTACGGAGGTAGACCATGACCGAGTTTCTAGCTGCAATCGGGATCCTGTTGCTGATCATCCTCCCCGCGTGGACGTTCGCGCTGTGGAGGGAGCGGCAAGACCTGGATCAAGAATGGCGCGCACTCACCGACGAAATGGTGGCGCACGACATGAGGGTTAGACGCGAAACGGCCGAGCTGACTGCGCGACGGTTGGCGTTGTCGAGGATGGGGGAGTTGTGAGCGAGAAATTCGTTTACGAACAAGAATGCACGGGTGGCGGTTGTGACAAACCGACCACCCATTATCTTTGCGGCGACTGCACAACATCACTCGCCAAAACCATGAGCGACATCCCGCGTCTAATCGAAGTCCTCAAGCTCATAAGTACAAACATTGAGAAGGCTTTCACCCAGAAAGCAGCACGTGGTGGTGGAGGTGGCAAAGCAGGATCAAAACCACCAATGAACCTGAACGCCTACCAACTCGCACTCAACCTCAACATGGCGCTCGCGTACACGCCACACCAATACGCCACGCATCAAGACGGCGCATGGTCAAAGCAGTACATCGAAAGTCAAGCCAAGGCCGCCAAGCTACTCGTAGACGGCGAGCCAGAAGTGACGCGCACCGAATGGGAAACACGCCTCAAACTCCAAGGCGTCCAACCAATGCCAGCGCGACACCTCATCCCCTGGTTCAAAGAAAAACTAGGAGTCACCATCCACGCTGGAACGCTACGCCAATGGGTGTTCCTAAAAAAGATCCAGAAGATCGAAACAGGCGGGCATCCTGCATACGACCCAGTAGAAGTTCTCAAGGAATACGAAAGGAGCAAACGATGAGTAACCAAAGGTCCCGCCACGTGCGCAACTTCGGCGGAGCAAGAGGCGGTGTTGTATATGGTCGAACTGACACCGAAGCAACATGCTGCATACCTCACTGTGAACGCAAGGCGCACGCCACACAACACATGCCACTATGTGAGCGCCACCTCGCTAAAGCATGGGCAGAGTTCGAGGTCTTGCATGGTGCCGAAGTTGAGAACGCAAAAGACGAGCGAGCCGACTTCGGTGACCCGAATCTTCCGGGTGTCGTCTACTTCGTTCGCGTAATGGACATGTTGAAGATCGGCTGGACGTCGAACCTAAGAGGGAGGATCAGCACACTTCAAGCGGATGCCCTGCTGCATTTCCAGCAAGGAACTCGCAAGGACGAAGCCGCCTACCATAAACAATTCCGTGAACATCTTGTAGCTGGCCGAGAATGGTTTAGCTACAACGAGCAGACGGAGAACATGGTTATGGAAATTCGTGGCCCATCAAGGTATGCAAGCGGACCAATTTACTGTTAGAATCGTTATGCGAGGGCGTAATTGACGACCCTACAAAACATTTCAGATCGCTTCGGCGGTCTTTTTTTATGCCCGCGGTGAGTTTCCCTTCCTTTCGCACCGCGGGCATTCCCTATCTCATTGGTG
Organism: Neomicrococcus aestuarii; assembly: GCF_014201135.1. Taxonomy (NCBI): domain Bacteria; kingdom Bacillati; phylum Actinomycetota; class Actinomycetes; order Micrococcales; family Micrococcaceae; genus Neomicrococcus; species Neomicrococcus aestuarii. The sequence continues at coordinate 2,324,387 of NZ_JACHDR010000001.1, forward strand.
AAGTGGTATCACGGCGGTCTCCAAAACCGCAGTCCGAAGTTCGATTCTTCGATGATTTGCTTACCGAGAGTCCGCAGCTGAATTGACCGCGTGCGCACGACTCCGACCGACCGCGTACCGGGCGAATAGTACGCGTCAAACTTTCTAGGGCGGTGTCATGAAAGACATTGACCAAGAGACCTGCGATCGTTGCGGTCCGGCTGTGCTTGCTTATGCGCGGCTGGGTCTGATCGCGGGGGATCTACATTTCTGCCAACACCATGCTCGCGAGGTTGCGGGTCTGATCGTTGGGCTAGTGGATTGTTACGTGTGGAGCTTTGCGGGGGATGACCTAAGCGTTGAGCAGTAGCTCACGTTGACGTTGCTTGCACGCTTGCACAAACTTCGTTGCCTTAGCTGCATCCTTGCGGTCCACCTCAAGAAGCCATGAGAAATCCGGCGAGGTTACCGACAACCAGGATTCGCCGCCGCTCTTCTTTTTGAGTGCCAATGCGAACACGCCAGTCAGTAGCACGCGAGATGCCGTTACGCGCTTCGACAGTGCAGCGCCGTCCTCTAGCTCGATCTCAGCGCCGATAAGGGATTGACGACGCTCACCCTTTGGCTTGCTGAGATCTTCAATGTCGCCGTTCTTGTACAGCAAGAGCGTGCCGAAGTTATCCGTTGGTCTGTCAGAGAAGATGCCCATTCGCTAAGTCTTGGCTATCTGGTGGATGAATGCAAGGGGTGTTACGTGTCGAGGACTGGAACCGCTAAGTGGAAGCGCGTGCGCAACGAAGCGCTAAAGGAAGCGCTCGAAGTTGGATTATTCAACTGTCCACTGTGTCGCGTTCCTCTCGACTGGGAGTACTCGCGCCGACCTAATAGCCCTGAGGTTGACCATGTTATTCCGCACGCAAAAGGCGGTCGAGACTCGCTTGATAACGTCCGCGTGATCTGTCGCCTGTGCAATCAGAGGCTTGGATCGTCAACGCGCCGCGACACGCCGACAATCGAGGCGATCGAGGTTGAGTCGTCCGGGATTTGGTGAGAAGGAGTGGCAGGTTACCCTCACCCCCCGGCCAATGGTCGCTCCTCTGGCGTAGCTATATATTTTCAGCCGATTCCACAAATGCCCTATTGGCTAGAAATGTTTTTCCACACATAGAAACGCCCTGACGTTGCGCTAACAACTCAGGGCTTGACCGAACTGATTAGGAGTTCGATATGCCTATTCTTGCATGCTCTGTCGAGGATGTCAGCCACACGCCCGGGAAGCTCACTCGCGGCATGTGCCCGAAGCATTACCAGCGCTTCCGCAAATACGGTGACGCGACAAAGGTTCATTCCGCGCCTCGCAATTCAGTACCAGCGGAGGACGCTCTCCGCCTTGCTTCCAATGGTGGCCGCTCGATTTCATCAGCTCAGGACGCAAAGAAGCTTTCACGCAGCAGTCTTACATGCTGCGAATGCGGCAAGAAGATGTGGGAGCATAAGACCTCCGCGCCCCAGGGTATCGCCAAATGCCTAGACTGTCGCATAGGCGATGGACATAATCTGACTGGATACAAACACGGTTGCCGTTGCGACGCATGTAAGGCTTCAAAAGCTGAGAAGAATCGCAAGTATAAAGAAGAGTTTCGCGCCATTCATGGGATTGGCCCATCTAGTAAGTGGAAGCGCGACAACGGCGGAATGCCTCCACGCGTCGAATGGATCGACCGCAAGGTTCGTCGCACTATCTACGAGCGAGATAACTGGATCTGCTGGTTATGCAACGAGGCTGTTGACGATACTGCGCTTCCGCGCTCGAATTACTACCCTTCGCTAGATCACATTATCCCGCGCTCAAAGGGTGGCGATCATAACCCTGAAAACCTTAGAACGGCGCATATGTACTGTAATGCGAAGCGTCGCGATTTAGACGCCTCGAAAGTGGGTGATCTTTTTGGCTGGAAAAAAGCAGCTCCGATCTGTAGCCCCGTCTGAAAGCTCGCATATCACCACGGTATCCGGCGCGATAAATGGCGGAACGCGACTTGATGAGCTCTACGCAATGCGCCGCGTTCTTGCGGCGCATATTGACAACGAACAGACTTTGGCGCGCGACTTGGCTGCATTGATGCGACAGCTTCGCGAGATCTCCAAGGAGATTGAATCAATCGAGCTTGTAGAGGCCGAAGATTCAAATCAAGGGGGAGTGAAGCAAATTGAGCCTTCCTCGACAGCCTGGAGACCGGAAGCTATCTGAAGTTGCTCGCCACTTGGTGCTACCAAGTGGGATTGTCGCCACCGACTGGCCGATTGTTGAATATAACCTCGACCGCATGGGCACACCGCTTGATAAGTGGCAACAAGGTCTCTGCATGTCAATCGTCGCCAAGCGCGAAGACGGCTTATATGCGTGCGGAATCGGTGGCGCTGTAGCCTCGATCCCTAGGCAGTCTGGCAAGACGCACACCATTGGCGCGTTGATATTCGCACTTTGCCTCGGTAACCCCGGCTTGCTTGTCCTATGGTCTGCGCATCGTTCCAGGACTCACTCTGAGACGTTTAGGACAATGGGGTCAATGGCGAAGCGCCAAAAGATAGCGCCGTTCATTGAGCGGGTCCTAACGGGTGCCGGCACTGAGGCGGTCGAGTTCAAGAACGGCTCACGAATCCTCTTTGGCGCGCGTGAACACGGCTTCGGTCGAGGCATTCCAAAGGTTGACATTCTTGTCCTCGATGAAGCCCAAATCCTCACCGAAAAGGCCATGGAAGACATGGTTCCGGCGACGAACGCGGCACCTAATGGCCTAGTAATCCTAATGGGCACACCGCCTAGGCCGTCTGATCCTGGCGAAGTTTTCATGAACCGTCGCGCCGCTGCTCTATCTGGCGAAGATGAAGACATTCTTTATGTCGAGTTTTCAGCCGATGAAAAAGCGAATCCGAATGATCGCAAGCAGTGGGCTATAGCGAATCCGTCATTTCCTCACCGAACCACGGAGACGGCAATTCTTCGCATGAAGAAGTTGCTCGGCTCTGAGGATTCGTTCAAGCGTGAAGCTCTTGGCATCTGGGATGAAACCTCGCTCACCCGAAAGGCCGTCAACTTCGATAAGTGGGCGGCTTGTTCCATCTCATCTACCGACGTTCCGCGTGACGGCATCCGAGTTTTTGCAGTGAAGTTCTCAATTGATGGATCTGCAATAGGTCTCGCCGCTGCAACTCGCCCCGCCAATGGCCCCGTGCATGTGGAGGCTATCAAGCAGGCCCCGTCAAGCAACGGCACGGCATGGCTCATTGATTGGCTTGTTGAGCGCAAAGAAAGCACCGCCCAGATTGTCATTGAAGGAAAGTCTGGAGTTGGGTATTTGGTAAACGCTCTTAGGACTGAGGGAATTCCGGAATCGGTGATCAAGACCCCCTCCGCCGATGAAGCTATTGCAGCTCACGGAATGTTTGAATCTGCAATCACTGATAACGGCATTACTCATATCAGCCAAAAAGCGCTCGATGACCAAATAAAACCAGCCGTAAAGAGAAAAATCGGCAACAACGGCGGCTTTGGCTGGGCTTCCCCTGACGGCGGCACGGTCGTCCTATTTGACGCAGTGACGTTCGCATTCTGGGGCGCAAAGACTACAACTCGAAATCCGAGAAGAAAGGCGGTGTTCTTGTGAGCACTTGGACTACCTCGGATATATCGAGTATTTCAATCTCAGGCGTAACCGACGTCGAGCGAGACGTGATTATTGGACTCTTGAAGGCGTGGAATGACCGCCTAGAGAAGAATCAGCGCCGTAGCCTCTATTACGACGGAGAGCAGGCGTTCAAGGATCTTGGACTCATGCTTCCGCCACAGCTAAAGAACGCGAAGTTCTACCTTGGCTGGGCGACTATGGCAGTTCGCAAGCTGGCGTCAATGAGTCAATTTGAGGGCTTGCGGCTCCCAGGATCCGAGGATCCATTTGAGCTTGGCGAGGTTTTTGAAGCCAATCGTTTCGGTCTCGAATTCTCGCAAGGCGTCACGTCTGCATATAAGCACGGCGTCTCTTTTGCGACGGTCGCCAAGGGTGCCTCTGGTGAGCCTGATGTTCAGATTCAGACGCATTCCGCAGAGCATAGCTCGGCACTCTGGGACGCTCGACGCCGCGCAATCTCTGCGGCGCTCACGATTACCGACACTAAAAACGGTAGACCGTCCGCATTTATTGTTTATCTTCCTGACGCGATTCTTCATTGCCGCTTAGGTGGCAAGGGAACGTGGATCACGGAGCGCACGAAAAACATTATTGGGCGCACCCTAGCGGTCGCGATCACCTATGATCCGCAGCTAGGGAAGCCGTTTGGACGTTCGCGCATCACTAATCCGGTTATGTCTCTAACCGATATGGCGGTGCGTGCGTATGTGCGCATGGAAGGCAACGCTGAGTTCTACTCATCGCCACAGGTCGCCATTGAGGGCATTGACGCTGATGCGTTTGACGGCGATCCGTCGTCCCAGAAGCGCTTCAAGCTCGCAATGGATCGTCTTATCGCTCTCACGCGAGACGCTGACGGTCATGCGCCGAATATCAAGCAACTCCAGCAAGCAACAATGGCTCCACACTCGGACATGTTGCGCACGGTAGCAATGGCATTCTCTGGCGAGACTGGAATTCCGCCAGCGAGCCTTGGAATCATTCATGACAATCCTTCATCCGCCGAAGCTATCCGAGCGAATAAGCATGACCTACTCGTGGATGCGACATTCCAGAACAAGTACGTTCTTGGAACTGCCGTTCGCGATATTGCCTCCCTCGCCGTCATGGTGCGCGATGGGCTAAGCGAACCACCTTCTGACATGTGGCAACTCTCCGCAAAGTTTGCAGATCCTGAGTTCCGCTCCACCTCCGCGAATGCCGATTCTTACGTGAAGCTGGCGAGTGCGAATCCGGCGCTTGCACAGTCCCAGGTATTGCTTGAAACGGTCTTTGACGACGATCAGGTGAAGCGCATTCAGTCTGACGTGAACCGCTCTGCAATTACGCAGTTAGTTCAGAACATCAGCGCGAATCGCGGAAGTGATGCGCAATCAATGGTCGCAACCGCAGAGGGTTCAACCGGCACCGGATCGGTGACTAGTTAGGGGATCTCGTGACGGTTTTCCCCATTGAGGTCACTCAAGGCTTTCGGCTGGTTCAAGAAGAGATTCGCCGTGAAGCCTATGCGCGATTATCGCAATTGGTTGCCGCTGGAATTACTCGCGAGCAATTGATTGATATTGCTCCTGAGATATTCGGCCCGCTAGGTGATCTCATGATCACCGCGAGCGTCAAATGGTACGACGAACTACGCGAGCTTCAAGAGGTCTCCGGATCATTCGTGGCGGAACCGCTTGAGTCTGTGTCTCGCTCACGGTGGCACTCCTTGGCGGGTTATGGCACGAGCTCCGTTGCACTTGACGAAGCTGTTGACGCTGATGCATTTGGGCGTATTGCGGGCGGGCTGACATGGGTTCTCACTGAGGCGTCATTCGACACAATTATTGGCAACGCTGAGATTGACACAACCCCGGTTGGCTACCAGCGCGTTCCCAGTGCCGGCTGTTGCGCGTTCTGCGCAATGCTCGCGTCTCGTGGCGCTGCGTATGGCTCCTACGAGTCCGCAAAAACGGTCGTAGGGCGTGGAACTGAGATTCCAAAGGTTCGACGCCGTGGCGGTCAAGCAAAGGGCATCCGTCCACGCGGATCCCGCCGACTCGGAGACAGCTTTCACGACTATTGCCGATGCACCGTAGTTGCGGTGCATGAGGGCAACTCTTTCAAGCTCGAACAAGACGCAGATCGCTACTACGAGCAATATAGCGAATCGGCGAAGAAGGTTTCTGAGGGTCAAGAGTGGATTCCTGGAGAGCGTGACGCTGACGGAAATCGCACCACTAAGGGGCGATGGGTTGACGCTGACGGAAAAACCCGCTCCGACAAGGAAAAGAAGCAACAGATCCTCGCTTCAATGCGCTCCGAATTAGGAATGCGCTAACAAGGTTTTCACGGCCCACCGTGAAGCGGCACGCACCCGTTCAAGTGCGGTCAATGATGCCAGACGTGGCTAAACGGAGAGGTGATTCGGCATGTCCGATGCAGTAAACAACACCAGCACGGTGGACGAACAAACCACTAACGCCGTTCAGGCGGACGCGGTAACCAGTGCTCAAGAATTCAAGGCTCCTTCTTCACAGGAAGAGCTTGATCGGATCATTGGCGAGCGCGTTGCACGTGAGCGCAAAAAGTATGAGGGATTCGACGAGCTCAAGGCTAAGGCTGAGCAGTTCGAGTCGGTTCTCTCTGAAAAGTCTGCACTCGAAAACAAGGTTGCTGAGTTCGAAGCGCAGTCTGAGCGCAACGGTTGGCTCGCTGAAATCTCCAAGGAATACGGCATTGCGCCAGACGTCCTCCGAGGTGGCACGCGAGACGAACTAGCTGCCCACGCTGAGCAGTTGAAGTCATTCCTTATTCCACAATCCGGCCCAGTCATTCAAGGGCAAGAAAAAGTTCCAGCGCCCATTGAGGCGAGCGACGAAATCAAGGCCGTTCGCTCCCTGTTTGGCGCATAAACCGAAAGGTAAATCATGGCTATTTTCAGCACCGCTGAAGCCAAGGTTCTGCTCCCGCGCAATATCGCGGACGGCATGATCAAGGAAACCCGTTCACTTTCTACCGTCGCAAAGCTTTCAGGCCGCGAGCCTATGAAGTTCGGCGAGACCGATCACATCGTATTCAACGACTTCCCAAAGGCGGAGTTTGTTGAAGAGGGTGCCGACAAGGCGAGCACGAGCGGCGGCTTCGGCTCCGTTACGGCTAAGCCTCACAAGGCGCAGGTTACGATGCGCTTCAACGAAGAAGTTCAGTGGGCATCCGAGGATTACCAGCTGAACATCTTTAGCGAGCTTGCAAGCGCCGGTCAGGAAGCACTTTCTCGCGGCCTAGACCTTGGCGTCTACCATCGCATCAATCCGCTTACCGGATCCGTTATCACCGCTTGGGATAACTATGTTGGCGCAACCACGAAGCGTGTTGAAATCGCCACGGCTGACGCTGATGCGGATGTCCGTACCGCAGCTGGCCTGCTCATCAATTCGGCACCATCTTGGGGCGTAAATGGCATCGCGATTGACCCTAAGTTTGCGTGGGCGCTCGCCAATCTCCAGACCAAGAATGCAGACGGATCCCCTTCTGGTTCGCAGCGCTACCCGAACCTTGGACTCGGAACGGATATCACCTCGTTCGCATCCATCCCAGCAGCTCAGGGCAACACCGTCTCCGGCACCCCAGAGGCAGTCGATACGAAGGTCCGCGCAATCCTTGGCGACTTCCAGAACGGCATCCGCTGGGGTATTCAGCGCGAGCTTCCTGTTGAGCTTATCCGCTTCGGCGATCCAGACGGTCAGGGTGACCTCAAGCGCAAGAACCAGATCGCACTTCGCCTCGAAGTTGTTTACGGCTGGTACGTATTCGCTGATCGCTTCGCTGTTATCGAAGACAAGGTTGCATAACTTGCCTCGCTTCAAAAATAAGGTAACCGGCTCCATTGTGAATGTTGACGAAGAGACTGCAAAGACTCTGGATCAGACGTTCGTAAAGGTTGTCGAAAAGGCATCCGCAGCTTCTGAGAAATAAGAGGTAAGTCATGGCCGAAGTAACGCAGTTTGCGACACTTGCTGAGCTTATTGAGCGCTGGCCAGACTTTCCCGCAGGGGCTGAGGATCACGCCAACGTGTTGCTCGCTGATGCTAGTCAGTTCATTGTGGACACCGTTCCCAGTGCGCTGACCGCATCGGCGAGCACACTTCGGCGCATCGTTTGTGCTGTCGTAAAACGTGCAATGGCATCTGGCGACATGGCTGGCAATGAGTCGGTCCAGTATGGAACCGGCCCATTCCAGATGACCGCCAAGCCGACCAATCCACACGGCGACTTCTACCTAACCAAGCAAGAGCGCCGCGCGCTGGGTGAGGGGCGTCAAACGGCGTTCGGGGTTCAGATCGCGTCATTCTGTGCGGTTGTTCATCGTCCGTGGTGCAACTTGAATTTCGGCGCTCTCGACTGCTCGTGCGGTGCTGACATTGCGGGGGTTCCAATTTATGAATAACCGCATAGTCACCCGCTTCCCTGCCTCATGGCGCACCTCGTTCACGATTCTTCGCGGCGGCGGTCGCGACAAGTTCACTAATCCGCTTCCTGAATCTGAGGTTGAAGTTCCGCACGGTCTAATCGCACCTCGCGTTTCGACTGAGCAGGACGACTTTTCGGATCTCGCAGACGCAACCGCCGTGCTGTATTGCGATCTAACGCCCGGTTTATCGTTCTCGAACACTGACCGGATACGCATCCCAGAAGGCTCGCGTTTGGCTGGTATTTGGTCAGTCGTCGGGCGTCCTGGTGAATGGCCGTTCGGCTGGGAAGTGGGGCTAAAGAAATGAAGCTCCAGAAGATTCCCGGCGTTAAGAATTACCGCTCGCTAAATCAAGGCTTGCGCGTACTGGGCGCGTCTAGCGAGATCGGCAAGGCGACTCTAGAGGTTGCCGAGGGTGTTGCTGGAACGGCTAACTCGATGGGCGAAGCTGAGTATTCGGCGGTGCCCATGTCGGTTCGCTTTGGTCGCAACAATGAAGAGCGTTCTGGTGCATCCGTGCAGGTGACGACGCAGCATTGGCGCGACGCTCGCGATCAGGTTCTTCTTCGCCTTATTCAGGTTATGAAGGTGAGTAAGTAATGTACGACGCTCTTATCTGGCCGAATATTCGCAAGGCTCTCGTGCTCATGGTGGACGGCGAGGAACACGCTGGTTCGGTCATCTACGCAGCACAGCATATGGAAGTTGACGCTAACGGAATCTCACATATTCCGCTCGCGTTATTCCTCGATTCGGCTGGCGGAAACATCGGTTACGTTGACCGCGCCGACCGTGCGCTGATTGAGGTTTACGCGCCGGGTGAGCTTGCGAAGAAGATCCTTGAAAGCATCATCACCTCATTGTGTGGTGACGGCATCGAGGGGCCTGATGTGTTCTTCGATTCCATTCAGTGCATCGTCCCGCCTACTGAATCGCCTTACCCGCAAGACACTCTAAATCTGGCAACTGCGGTCATTGAGACTATCGTTCGCCCGCTCGACTAGTCGCCCACCTTTCACCCCACTCGGGGTTTCTCCACATTGACACCCTCGAAAGGGGTTATTTGCTATGTCCACAGTAGAAACTGAGCGCAAGGACTTCGACTCCCGCGCACTCGTTCGGAAAACTACCGTAGGTCTCGCGTGCTTTGCACCTAAGACTGTCGAGCTTCCGGCTACCCTCCTTACTTCTGCAACCGAAATCGTAGACCTGTCCACGCTGGGCTTCATTCCCATTGGCATGGTTACCCGCGAAGGTTACACGTTCTCCGGCGAGATCGAAAAGGAAGACGTTGACGCACTCGGCTATTACAGCCCGGTCCGCTCGGATGTTACCCGCGTTCCTCGCACCGTTTCCATGACGCTTCTTGAATCCGGCAAAAAGGCCATTCAGGAACTCGTGCGCGGTACGAAGATCACCGAAACGCAGTCCGCTACGACTGGCGAAGTTGTCTTCGATGAACCAGACCTCCCGAACTTCGATGAAGTCCGCTTGATCGTTGTATCCGCCGACGGCCCACTGTCCAATCACTGGATCGAGGGGCGCGGATTCTTCGCCGCAAAGATCTCATCCCTTGGCGAAGAGACGTGGGCGCATGAAGGTGCTCACCAGCGCCAAGTGACGTTCGACATCTTCAATGATGACGTCGAGGGCGTCCCGGTTCGCCATTACTTCGGCGGCTCCGGCGCGATTCTCGCTAAGGACATTCTGGGATACGCCCAGGGCGTCTAACCCCTAGTTGTGGCGCGCACGTCCTTGGGCGGCTCGTGCGCGCCGCTTTTCATTGCCGCCCCACGAAAGGTAGTCATGCCTACTTTTTCCAATGGTGCCCAAAAGGTCACCGTAAGCAAGCCAACCCGCGCAGAAATTCAGCGACTCAAGGCACTCGGATTCTTCGAAGAGAAGCCAGCGCCAATCGTTGAAGCCAAGCCAGTAAACCCATCTAAGTAAAGGAGCCAGCCATGGCAGCCGCCCGCATTACCTCTGATAAGCCAGCACCACGTCACAGCATCAACTCGATCCGCAAGGATGGGGCTGAGGTTGAGCCGTACATTCTTGTTCTGGAAAATGGTACTGAAATTACATTCCGATCCCCAGAGGATCTGGACGCCGAGTCTGGTATTCGGCTTCTTCGCGTCGCCACGATTCGACCTCATGAAATTTGGGAGATTCTCGGCGAGTGGATTTCCGAGAAGGAGCTTGTAGCTATCCGCAAGGAAAAGCTCACGCTCGGTCAGGTTGTCCGCATCCTAGAGGCGGTTAAGTCTCACTTTGAAGAGTACTTCGGTCACCTGGGAAACTAGAACGCCTCGACGCGCTCCTAGAACGATTTAGGCCAGAGATCCGCGCCGATCTCGCTCATGAGTACGGCGTGGATCTCTCATTGTTCTATCAGCGCCGCAGGTACGTGGCATTGCTGGATCTTATTGATCAGCTCCCGCGCACCTCGCGTTACTTCGAGGCGATGTCTAAGGATCCTGAGTTTATTCAGGCGCGTCTAGAGATTGAAGAATCTCGCACCGACGACGAAGAGGATAACACTCCAGAGTGGCATCCAAGCATCACAGAGTTTGGACTCACTGAGCAGCTACTTCGCGAGCTTCTGCACTCAATCCAAGAGGGCAACATGATCGCCATGCGTGCCGCTGGTGGCAAACCTCCGAAACCTAAGCCATTCCCAGCGCCATTCGATCCGCTCGCCGAAGCACGCGCCGAACGCGAGATTGAGCACGTTGCGGGACTCGCTGAGATGTTCGGCTTCAAGCGCTCTGACGTCACTCTAAAGCCGCCAAAAAACTAAATCCTTTTAGGGGGTCGCATGCCTACTATCGGCGTTGCTGAGGTACTGATTCGACCGTCTTTCAAGGACTTCCAGAAGGAAGTTGGCAAGGTTGTTGACGGCACCTCTAAGGGCGGCAAGGAGTCCGGCAAGGGCTTCGGCTCTGGGTTTTCTGGTGCCGCTAAGGGTGCATTGCTTGGCGGCGCTGCGGCTGCGGCTGGCGGTTTCGCGCTTGCACTCACTAAGGGCTTCGGGCGCTTGCAGAGCCTAGAGAATGCACGCGCTAAACTCGCTGGCCTTGGTCATGATACTAAGACCGTTGAGACCATCATGAATGACGCGCTGAAGTCCGTAAAGGGTACCGCGTTTGGCATGGATGAAGCGGCCACGGTTGCGGCTTCGGCTGTGGCGTCTGGCGTGAAGCCTGGTAAGGATCTAGAGCGCACGCTCAAGCTTGTTGCGGATGCTTCCACTATTGCCGGCGTTCCCATGAATGAAATGGGCGCAATCTTCAACAAGGTTGCGGGTACCGGCAAGATTCAGGGTGAAGTTCTCGCACAGCTTGGAGAGCGCGGCATTCCCATTCTCCAGCTCCTTGGAAAGTCGTTGGGCGAAACCCCTGAGTCAGTCCAGAAAATGGCATCAGAGGGAAAGATCGGCTTCGAGGATTTCCAAAAAGCTATGGAGCAGGGCATGGGTGGCGCTGCTCTCAAGTCTGGCGACACGTTGCAAGGTGCTTTCAATAACACGCTCGCGTCTATCGGTCGCGTTGGCGCAAACCTCCTAAGCAAGGTTTACCCGAAGTTCACGGAGTTCTTCAAGGGGCTACTCAAGCTTCTAGAGCCGGTAGAAGAGTGGGCTAAAAAGGCTGGCGAGGCTATCGGCAAGTTCTTTGACGAACAGCTCGTGCCATTCTTCGCGACGCTCTGGGATTGGCTCGGTAAGAATACGCCGCTCCTATGGTCTATCGCGGGCGCTGCGGCTGCATTCTTCACTGGGCTTCTTATTTACAAGACGGTCACCGGAATTATCGGGTTCTTAGCCGCCGCTCGCGTCGCATTCCTGAAACTCAATGCGGCGATGCTCGCGAATCCGATCTTCATTGTGATTGGGCTTATCGCGCTCCTAGTTGGTGCTCTGGTGTATCTCTACCAGACCAATGAGGACGCCCGGAAGTTCATGGATGAAGCATGGGCTGGCATTCAAAAGGTCATCAAGATCGCGTGGGAGCAGTTCATTCAGCCCGCACTCAAGGCTATTGGCGACTTCCTCGTGAACGTCCTAGCGCCCGCACTCGTTTGGTTCTGGCAGAACGTCGTCGTACCTACATGGAATGGCATTTCTGCCGCCGTGAAGTGGGCCTGGGAGAATGTTATTCAGCCCGCGTTCCGTGCGATTGAAGGCTTTATAAACAACGTCCTCGCTCCGGTCTTCAACTGGCTTTACCTGAACGTTATCAAGCCGGTATGGCAGGGTATCGTCGCTGCGGTAACCATCGCGTGGGGCATTCTGGATACGATCTTCCGAACCATCGTATGGGTTGTGAAAAACGTTCTCTCACCAGCCTTTACATGGCTCTATGAGAACATCATCAAGCCGGTTTGGGACAAGGTCTCTAAGGTCATTACGGATGCGTGGGAGGACGTTATTCAGCCCGCATTGCGCGAGTTCGGTAACTTCTTCCGCGACGTTCTTGAGCCAGCGTTCAAAAAGGGCGTTGATGCGATCAAGAAGATCTGGAACAACGTTCAGCGCATTGCAGCGGCTCCGATCAACTTTGTTATTGGCACTGTCTACAATGACGGTCTCCGCGTTGCACTGAATAAGGTTCGCGAGATCGTTGGTGGCGACGCACTGCCACGGCTCGGATTGATTGACGTTCCCGCATATGCCACTGGTGGACAAATGCGCAACGGCTGGAAGCTCGTGGGCGAAGAAGGCCCTGAGCTTATCCACACCGGCCCCGGCTATGTCTACACGGCGAACGAGACCAAGCGCATGTTGGCATCACAGCAACAAGCGCCAATGGATGCACTCGATACGCTCAACGGCGGACGCTCCAAGAATTCCCCACTGCCAATCGGCGGCTGGCTGGAAGAGCTTGGAAACTTCGGGCGCGACACGGTGCGCAATATCGGCAACGGTCTCGACTGGGTGCGTGGCGGTCTGGCGGATGTGGCGTCTATGCTACTGAATCCCGTCAAGGATGCAATCAAGACGCTCCTACCTGGAGAGAATGCTTTCCCGGATATTGCTCGCCGTGCTTCGACGGGCGCAATTGACGCGGCCATTTCGTGGATTCGCGGCAAGGATCAGATGACCGGTGATTTCGGTGGCGGCGCTGGCGGGTACTTCGGTTATGACGGCCCGCTTGGCAACTTCTACCGTCCTCGCGGTGTCATCACTTCGGGATTCGGCGCCTCTCGCGGACGTTACCCGCACGCCGGTATTGACTTTGCCTCGGCGGTCGGTACGCCATTCCGTGCAATGTACAACGGCATCGTTCGCAAGGCGGGCTGGAACATCGTTGCAGGGCGTACAGGTATTGGTCAGCTCATTGATCACGCGAACGGCATTTCCACCTACGTGGGCCACCTTTCAAAGGTTCTCGCGGGTGCAGGTTCTCGCGTCAAGGGCGGCCAGATCACGGCACTTACCGGCAACACGGGCAAGTCCACCGGCCCTCACGCTCACGTTGAAATGTGGAAGAACGGGCAGCCGTTCAACTGGGCTGGATACCTCCAGCGCGGGGGTGGCGGTCCCATCAAGGCGTTCGCTAATGGCGGGCGCGCTTCCGGGTGGTCTCTCGTGGGCGAGCAAGGCCCTGAGCTGGTGAATTTCAGCTCTCCTGGCAACGTGTTCACGGCTCGCGATTCGGCAGGCCTCACAGCGCTTCTAGGCGCTCTGAGCAATGCCAGCAACTCGCAGAGCTTCGACGCAATCAACGCGTCTCTCGCGGCATCGCGCACGCCGTCACGGATGGAACTGGTTCTTGAAAACGGCCAGCGCCTTTCCGGATATGTGCGCGAAGTTGCTGGAAGCCAACTAGACGAACTAGCGCGTGACGCTCGCAGGGTTGTCCGCGCACGATAAGGAGCTATCTTGGCTATCACTTGGGGCGCATCTAAGACTGGCGGTTCTAACGGTATTCGGCTGGGCTACGAGTTTACTCAAAGCCCAGCCACCGTTGGAACCGGCACATCTTCGGTTACGGTTACGCTCAAGCTGTACATCTGGACGATGGGCGCAATCTCTGATTCGTCTAACTCGCTCACGGTAAGCGGCGATTTCTCATTCTCCGGTAGCGTCTCAGTTTCCACGTCATCGGGTTCATCGTGGTCTACGTCTAATCAGCAGCTCATCAAGACGATCAACCGTACTTTCTCGCCACTATATGGCGGTGCGGTTACGTCTAGCTTCTCCGGCTCGCTGAGTGGCATTGAAGCGGTGGGCGGATCCGTCACGGCTACGGCTTCGGGTTCTACGACGACGGCCAAGCGGCCACCATACGCACCGGACGCGCCAACTGCTGTAACTGTAGCTCGCACGGATTCGACGCGGCACACGGTCTCGTGGACGCGCACGAATGCCACGGATCCCACGAAGATCTATGACACGCAAACGATCCAGCGCGCGGACGTTCTAGGCTCCGGCTCATACGTCACGATCTCCACGCTTGCGGGTTCATCGTCGTCATTCGTGGACACGTCTACGGTCTCGAATAAGAAATACCGTTACCGTGTCCGCGCCAACAATGACAGCGGTTCTTCGGCGTGGGCTTACTCGCCCACCTTTTACACCGCGCCAATCTCGCCAACCGATGTCAAGGCCGCGAAGTCTGGCGGCGACATTACCGTTTCGTGGACTCGACGCGCACATATTGAAGCGCGCTACGAGGTCGAGGACTGGGCGAACGGTGTTGCGACAACGCCAACGATTCTCACGGCGGCAAACGCGGCATCTACTGTCGCAACGTCGCCGGATCCAGCTAAGACGCACGCTTACCAGGTGCGCGCTTTCGTGGACGATGCAACCTTTGGGCGACTCTATTCTGTCTATTCGGCGCGATCGGCGACCGTGCAACTTATGGCACCACCGAACGCGCCAACGAATCTCGCACCAAGTGGCAATGCTGCGGACGGCGCAAAGGCGATCACGCTCTCATGGCGTCACAATCCCGTTGATACGACCGCGCAAACGTACTACTCGCTACGTCACCGCGCCGTGGGTGCTTCGACGTGGACAACGGTTGCCAAGACGGCAAGCCCTACACAGTCCTACGCGCTCACGGCTGGAACCTACGCGAACGGCACTAGCTTTGAGTGGCAGGTTCAAACGTGGGGTGATCATGCTACCGGCTCCGAGTGGAGCGCGGTTGCTGTTGTGCCACTGTCTGCAACTCCTATTGCGACGATCCTTAGCCCTGAAACGGTTCTAGGATCCAAGTTGACCGCTCAATGGGCTTATGCGGATCCAGAGTCAACGAATCAGTCAGCTTACCGTGTCACGCTCATTCAGTCTGGGCAGACTCTCGAAACATATACCGGATCAGGTTCGGCATCTTCGCGAGCGCTTGCAACGCGACTCGATAATGGTGGAACTTATACGCTCAAAGTTGCCGTTCGTGACGGGGCGGGGTTGTGGTCTGCGGATACTTCGCAGGTGTTCACGGTCTCCTATGCGCCGCCGCCATCTGCCACAGCTACGGCGATCTATGACACTTCCACAGGTGCGGCGGTTGTCGAGGTCACCATTCCCGGCCCCGGGTCTGGCGAAGTGGACGCGGTTACGTGGCACCTAGAGCGGCATACCGGCGCGGGCGATTGGGTTGCGGTCACTAACTCAATCTCGGTTACTCCAGGTCTTTCCGAGTCCGTTGTTGACCCACTCCCGGCCGTGAATGCCCTCAATCGGTACCGGGTGATCACGACCTCCGAGCTTCCATCCACGGCCACATCGGCAGAAGTTATCCTCGACACGTCCAAGCATCGGGGTTTCGTATACGTCAACGCGGGTCCCGGATTCTCGCAAGTGATCAAGTTTGCTGATTTCGCCACGGCTTCGGTCAACGCGACACGCGAGCGGGTATTCAATAACTTTGCAGGGCGCTCGTATCCAGTAGCTACTACCGGCGAGACGCGCGACAAGACCGTGAGCGTTTCGGGGCGACTAGGGGATAACTCTTCTACGCCGTCCGAGGTTGAAGCGCTCATGGATCTCGCGGGAACCTTCTGCGTGCGCGCTCCTTATATGAAGCAAGGCGCGGGTGGAAACGTTCGCGAGTTTGTGCAGCCCAACTCTGGGACTGCACTGGAATTTGAGCGCATCAAGGGCACTGTCTCACTGAGCTTCCGAAAGGTGGATTTCATTGAGTAGCGTCATATTTTCGGATCTCATTGACCCTCGGACTTATGACGCACTCACTGACCGCCACGAAGAGTATTGGACGTATCAGCGGCTCGACCGAAACCTAAACCTCATCGAGGAAGTGGATGGGGTTGATGCGTGTTCGGTCGAGCTGAACTTCAATTCGGATGTGCGCGGCTCCGGCTCATTCTCCTACCTTGGCTCAATTGACTGGCGCAAGGGCAACTTGATTCGTCCGGTCTATACGGTCAAGGCTGGGGATTCTGTCGCGTCGTGGCCGCTGGGTGTTTACGTTCCCATGTCGCCGCAACGCAAGCATGGTGCTACGGGTTCGCCGTGGGAATTTCAGATGTACGACCGCATGATGCTGTTGCGGGATATCAAGATGAGCAACACCTACACGGCGGCAAAGGGCATCAACGCCATTGGTCGAGTGAAGTACTTACTCACATTCTGGGGCTTACCTCAATATGTGATTGACGACTCCGATGAAGTATTGCGCACGGCAATTACATGGGAACCAGGAACAACGGTTCTTCGTATCGTGAACGATCTACTCGCTGCCGTGAATTACTTTTCGATCTACGCGGACGGCAACGGCTATTTCCGGTCACAGCCATATCAGCGGCCACAGGATCGAGCGGTTGAGTTCGGATTCGTTGACGACGAAAAGGGCATCTACGCGCCGGAGTTCACTGAGGACTATGACGATTACGCAGTGCCTAACCGTGTTGTGGTCGTCTCAGAGGGTGACAGTGACGCTCCAGCAATTCGCGGATTCGCGCAAGACAATGACCCTAACTCGCCGTTCTCCACGGTGACAACGGGGCGCATCCTCACAGCAGAGCCCGAGAGCGTAGAGCTTACATCTGAGGCTGTCGCAATGGCCTACGCGAAACGGCGACTTGGTGAGCTGCAACAGATCACTTCCGGCTTCGATATTGAGCACGCGCCGATCCCACTAGTTGGCGGCGATGTGGTCACGTTCGCCAACTCGACTAGTGATATTTCAATTCGCGCCGTAGTGCAAAAGGTGTCCTACTCTTCGGAGCTTGGCGCACTGTGCAGCACGACTCTTCGGGAGGTTGTCGGTGCGTAATCCACTAGCTGACATTATGCCCGCAACGTCGAGCGCTTCGGATTCATGGATTGAAGCAACCGTCACGCAGGTGTCGCCGCTCAAGGTGCATCTCATTACGGATGACGATCCATCGGACGCGGAACCTATCGCACTCAATGACATGCCACTTGCGGCAGGTGATCGAGTGTGGGTGCAGATTCGCAACCGCCGCTTGTTCATTATCGGCCTCATCACGCCGCGTGAGACTTCCGGAACAATCGCGGGGCCAGCGCTCACATGGGCGTCTACCTACTCACCGGCATACGTGGCAACGGCGAACGTCTCGACGCCCTACGCACCACCAGAGGGCTACGGCTTCCAGGTTTACACCACCCAAACATCTGGATGGGTGTGGGTCTCGGTTGCCGCGCAAACAGAGTCAACCGTCACGCTTCGAGTCTTTACCTACGACACAACAACGCCGCCTAGTGACCTCATCGTCACGCTCGGCTGGCGATTGGTACGAATCTAAATAAGGGGAGTTGTGGCATATAACCATTACGCAGAACTAGTAGTGGCGGACTCCACTACCGGGCGGCCACTCGCGAATCAGGTTGTGAAACTGCTTGACTTCGAGACTGGCGCAGAAGTTGACGCATATCGCGACGACGTAGCAACACTCCTTGTCTCCGGCGCAAACGGTCTAGTGACACCATTTCAGACGTTAGACGCCACTCGCCGCGTGAAGATGATCGTCGGTGGCGTGGAGTACTCGCGCTGGTGTGACGAAATGATCCTCCAAGTCGGCAATGCTGTGGATGAACTCGAACGGCTGACGGTCACAAATCTCGCCATTGATACAGACGGCACCCCTTATATCAGCATTGGGTCAACTGGCGCTCGCATCCTCATTGACACAGATGGGACGCCCTACTTTGAACAGGTTTAGCGCAATGGAACACAAAAACTTTATCGGCCTTTTCGAGCTAGGAGCCTAGTATGCAAACACCTGATAAGCGACTGGTCACGGAAGAGAAACTGGCGGCTGAGCTTGCTGCGTTCGAGCCAGCAACGGGCGGTGGCATCGAGCAGGTTTCCGGCACGGTCACTCTTGACTCGACGGGTGATCCAATCCGCGAGTTCTATACGACCGGCGCGACGACGTTTACGGCCAACGGTACGGACACGCTGATCAGCAGTTATACGGCTGTTGTGTGGCGGCGTACTGGCGCGGGTTCGTGGGGTTACCAGATTGTGCCGGAGTCTTGGACGACTCCAGCTGCTACGCCGGATACGACGGCACCTGTTGCGGGTACGTTGGCGGTGGATACGACTGGTACTACTGCGACGCTTACTGTTACGGGGGCGTCTGATGATCGTGGGGCGGTGTTGTATGCCTTCTCTAAGGATGGTGGCACCACGTACACGGGTCTTCAGTCTGACCCCACGTATACGTTCACGGGGCTTGCTCCGTTGACTTCGTACACGTGGCGGCATCGTGTTTCGGACGGGACTAATCTGACCCTAGGTGCGCCGGTTACGAAGGCGACTCCTGAGTATGTTCCTTCGGGTGCTTACGATGACGCCGTTCTCGCTGATGCGCCTCTATATTATTGGCCACTGGATGATGCGGCTGGCTCCGCTTCGGTGCGTAATCTTGGGTCTGGTTCGCAGGGCACGCAAACGCTCACGGGTGTCACTCTCGGTGCGGCTGGTATTGGTGATGGAGCAACATCTGCGTCTTTCGCGGGCACTTCCACGAGCAACAAGATTGCACTTACCGGTCTCGCCGCACCCGCTATGACGGCATCGAGCATGGAGATGATCATCTCTATTGGTAGTGGCGGCCAGAGCATTCCCATCTTGGCACAGCTCACCGGATCGTGGAATATAAAGCGGTATCAAGGGTTCACTTACCAGTCGGGCTCAACGGGGTACGTCTCTTCTGGAAGTTTGCCCGGCGGAAGATCCCATATCGCGGCAGTGTGGACGGGAACTGAAGCCGTCTTCTATGTGAACGGCGCAGAAGTTGCTCGCAAAGCGTATACGTCAACCCATAATGCATTTACCGGCGTGGGTGGCGAAATCGGTGGCGGGTTCGCTGGTCGGATTGCTGGCGTAGCGACATACACAACGGCGCTCGCTCCCGCTCGGGTGCTCGCCCACGCGCAGGCGGCAGGTCTGGCATGAGCCTACTAGCTATTTTGACCGCGTCGGGATTGACGCCCCCCAACTCAGCGCCGGAGGTGTTGGAGCAGCCCCTTCGCTTGCTGTCGCTTGCGCAGACTGTGGATGCGCCCGTAGTTGAACGAACGGCGACTATTGCACCACTGGCCGGCCCCGCTCTAACGTCAGGCGGATATACCGTGCCAACTGCAAGCCTTCGACTGATCGGCTCCACTTCCGGGGGTGACCGGGGAGGCGTAGAGGCTCATTCGTGGGAGTGGCAGACGAACGCCTCGGAGGTGACGCTTCGTCTGCAACTAAGCGGGTTCACTACGCCTGCTGTGCAGGTGTTTGTGGACGACGAGCCAACTGCTCACCCGTATATTCGTATTACGGAAAACTCTCAGATGCAGATCCCGTTGGGGGCGCACGGTACGTGAACCGTCCCGGGAATCATGCCGCTTGTTTGTTGGCGGCGTCGTCGGGTAACGAGCTGGTTTGTAGATCATAATATGTCTGCTCGTATTCCTCTGGCGTTTGGTGGTCCAGGGCGGAATGCAGGCGTTCGTTGTTGTACCAGTGGACCCACTCGAAGACGATTTCCATGACGTCGGTTTCGGTCTTCAACGCCCCGCTGCGGAACGGTGAATCCTTCGCAACGGCCTCGTTCTTGAACAACCCCATCACGGTCTCGGCTGCTGCGTTGTCATAGGCGTCACCAACGCTGCCAATGGACGGTTGTAGGCCCTCCAAGGCCAGGGTGTCGGTGTACCGGATCGAGGTGTACTGGCTTCCGGCATCGCTGTGGTGAATTAGTCCCGTCGGTGCCGGGCGGCCGGTGTGTTCGCGCCGCCACAAGGCCATCCGCAGGCAGTGTTCGACAAACGCGGTGTCCTTGACGGTTGAAGTTTCCCAGCCGAGGATCGCCCGGGAATACAGGTCGATGACCAGGGCAACGTAGACGAATCCGGAGTAGACCGGGACGTACGTAAAATCAGTGACCCAGATCTGGTTCGGAGCCGCGGCGGTGAAGTCCCGGTTCACCAGGTCCCCGGCACGGCGGCCGTCCTTGCCGGGGATGGTGGTGCGGGTCTTGCGGCCTCTGACGAGCCCGTTCATGCCTTCTTCGCGCATGAGCCGGTCCACGGTGTGTTTGGAGGCTTCCGGGAAGCCGTTACGGCGCAGCCACTGTGTCATTTTCCGCCGTCCGTAGATGATCTCGGGACGGGGGCGTCCCTTCGCGTCGGGGACTTTCACAGCACGAAGTGCATCGGTGAGGCGGGCGTCTTCGATGGTGCGCAGGGCTGGAAGGCGTTTCTTCCACGCCCGGTAGGTTCGTGCGGCGACCCGCACGCCCTGCTCCCGCAGGACGGCACAGATCGACTCGACCGCGTAACCTTCAGCGCGCATTTCGTCGATGAATCGACAGATCAACGGCGGCGAGGGTCGAGCTCCCTCGCGAAGAAAATCGAGGCCTGTTTCAGGATCTCGTTAGACTCTTTCAAGTCCCGCACCTCAGCCCGGAGCCGCTTGATTTCCTCCAACTCATCAGTGCTTGGTCCGGTCTTCTCACCGGCATCGATCTGAGCCTGGACAACCCAGCGCCGGAGCGATTCAGGGCCCACCCCGAGCTTCGGGGCCAGTGCCTTGCAGGCAGCATAGACAGACGGGTATTCGGACAACCGATCCATGGTCATGCGCACTGCACGGTCACGAACTTCGGGCGGGAACTGCTTGGGCATAGTCACTATCTTTCTCACAGAAGATAGCGGCATCAAACCCGGGACGGTTCAACGTGGCGAACCATTCGAGTAGATATTGGCGGCATCACACTTACTGGCGTAGACATACCTGGAGCGGCAGACATTCAGGCGACCGCGGCACGTAAGAAGCTCTACATCCTCGGTGATTCGTGGGTGGAAGGAAAATCGTACCGACCTAATGCGGACGGCACGGGTGTTGACAATGGCCCGGGATTTGAGCATATGGCGTTCCTTACGGCTCGCCTACTCAATGCCGCTCCGATCATCGGAGGCATCGGGGGCACTGGGTATGTGAACCGGTACCCTAACTCACACTATGGGGTAGCATCTCGCATGGATCGGCTTATCGGACATCAGCCAGACATGGTTCTTGTCTTCGGATCTATCAACGACGGCGCGAACTCAGGCGTTGAAGCCGCCGCGCTGGAGGTTTATGGGCGGATCGCCAATGAGCTTCCGGGCGTGCCGGTTCTAGTGTGTGCTACTCAGGACTATGGTGAGGGCGCGCCTGCAGCGACCGCGCCAAACCCGGGACACGGGGCAGCAGCCGCGGCATCGCCGAATGTTGCTGGGCATGTCGAGCCGAATGTTGAGAACTGGGTGACCAGTGCGCATGCGGGTCTCGTGAACAACTCTTACGACAATGCGCACTTAACGACCTTTGGAAATCGCCTTTATGCCGAGAAGTTGGCCGCGTTTATAGCGGCTTCTCTAGGGATCACAGCGTAACGAAGATCTGATCCTCAACGGCGCAGGTCTCTTCGCAAAAGCGCGTGGGCATTGTTGACGTGGACTGCGTGGGCACGTAGGTCTCGCCGCACCAGTCACACCGGCGTGCGCGTATGTCGCGCTCATGCCACCACAGCATGATCCGATCCAATGGGGTCATCATGCACCCCACAGTAACAGGGCGTAACCATGCCTGTATACAGGGCGTTGAAATATTACTAAGGAGTCTACATATGACTGCCTCAAGGCTTAGCTGGTATTCCAGATGATCCGCACCTATCATCCGATCTATACGCCGCCGAAGTGGTGGGAGCGCATCCTCGTCCATCCGATGGAGAACGTGCTCGCGATCCTAGCTATTGCGTTCGGCGCGGTCACAGCCGCAAGTATCCCGCTCGGTAATTTCCAACCGTCTGCATCAATGGCAGATATGCCGTGGCCGCTCGTGGCAATCTGCGCGGGCTTCGTTGGCATCGGTGGAGTGACGAGCGTGATCGGCTTGCACTGGCACGACTCGCAAGCCATCAACAGGGCGTGGGGGATTGAGCGCACCGGCTGGATACTCTCAGCAGGCGGTTTCTTCGTCTACGCAATCGCCGTAGCCATTAGCTATCCAAACTCTGTTTTCTCATGGCTCGTACCTGCCGGGCTGGGTATCGCCTCATCTCTACGCGCAATATCGTTACTCGTCATATGGCTGGTGGCGCGCAGAAAGTTGGGGGTGAAATGAGTGAGACGCTAATCATCTCCATCGTCGCGGGCATCCTTACGATCTTCGGCGGCGCTGGCTTTTGGAGCTACAAAGCATCACGAGCCGAAACGCCACTCAAGCAAGGTGCGCACGATCTTGCGCTGGCGGCGGGTGTCAATCAGATCATGATGGCTTCTTTGGAGGCTGTTCAGGAAGACGCAAAAGAGCTTCGGGAAGACCTGAAATCTCTACGAGATGAACTAGAGACCGTCAAGACGGAACTCGACTCAGAGCGCAAGAACTTCACTACCCGCCTCGAACGCTGGGTGATCTGGTATCAGCAACTTGCTGTGGGCTGGGAAGTCCACCGCCAGAAACCACACGCACCACCACCACCGGACAACCTAAGCGCCTGAGAGGGTGCTTTTTATTGGAGTGAGACATGCAGTACAGCCCACCAGTACCCTCGAACTGCCGTCACATTAGCGGCTCAGAGTTCGCGAAAATCTCAGCTATCCGTGGCGGCATCCCACACGCGGGTATCGACTTCCAACCTCCAACCGCTGGGCAACTCGGCGTACCTGTGTACGCGGTAGTGGCCGGCGTTGTCGAAGCGCTGTTCACTGAGATCAAACCCGGCGACCTGAGCAATCCGCTCTACCCGCGCCACACCGGCAATGTCGTCGCAATCCGCGACGATCTTGGACGCGTGTGGACATACCAGCACGGGCGTAACTTCCAAGTGAAGTACGGACAGCGCGTCGAGTCAGGCCAGCACCTCTGCGACATGTGGAAATCCGGCAACGTGTCCGGCGTCCACCTGCACATGGGACTTCGCGTAAACGGCGAATGGCAAGACCCAACCCCAGTACTCAAAGCTAACGGCGTCTGGCCAATTGGCTACAAGCCAACCGTTACACCAACCTCCACCACCGCAAAGGACGAAATCGACATGGCATCACTAGCAGACCTCCGCATCATCGTCACCAAAGCAATCGACACCGCAGTAAGCAAGCTCGCCACGGCCAACCAGGTCAACAGCGTCTACATCCGCCAACGCGAATATCAGGCATCCACCGACGAGCAGATTCGACAGCTCGCAGAAGCCACCAAGACCACCATCGACTACGGCAAGGTCAAGGAAGCCGCAAAGGCTGGCGCATCCGCAGCTATCGCGGAAGGTGTCACCATCGAAGGCACGGCGACCGTAGAGCTCAAGGCGGCTGAGTAATGTTGTGGACTAGCGCATTCTGGAAAGGTGCGGCGGAAAGAGCGATCAAGACTTTCGCACAAGTCCTCGCGAGCTACTTCGCCGTTGGCACCACGGGACTCATAGAGTTCAACTGGATCACCTCGCTATCCCTTGCGGGTGGCGCGCTTGTTGCGTCATTGCTGACCTCCATCGGCAACGCTGAATTCACGGCTGGCACGAGCTACGACGGCAAGTATGTGGATGTTAGCGAGTAGACTGTAATCACTATGATCCGTAGGGCTTGAAAGAGCACACCGCGAATCCTCAAAAAGACCCCCGCTTACTCATTGCGAGTCGGCGGGGGTTCTTTTTTTGTGCCTACTTTTGGGGGAGCTGAAGCATGGCGACGATGCCCTCCATGGACTTCTTCATTTCGCCGACATTGCCACGAGTCTTATATCCTCGCGTGACGCCGCGTGTCGAGTGTCCAACGAGCTGCATGATGATGTGCTCAGAGGTTCCAATCTCATAGAGGAAATCCACCGTGGTATGTCGCACGCCGTGGAGCTTCACGTCGCCATTGACACCGGCGTCTATGAGTAACTGTCGCCATTGCTTCGACACCTCGGCTGGATCCAGTGCGCCACCATTAGGATCAGTGAACACGAGGCCGCTAGTCCTGTCGCCGATATGCCGATCAAGGATAGCTTTGAGCACATCCACAACAGGCGGAGTTCGCCAGCCCGCTTGAGACTTCGGACGCGTGAGGTACAAGCTCTTTTCGACATGCCGATACTCGAAAGATTCGGGAACCTGGGATATATCTTTGATGCGCTGCATCTGCCACGAAATATCTAGAACGTCAGACACACGATCAACTTCCAAGCCGATCACTTCATTGCGACGCGCTCCGGTCAGTAGGTAGGTTGCCCATAGCGCACCATCGGGGCGAGTGACCACATAAGCGAACACGCGGCGGTATTCGTCAATCGTCAGTGCCACCTCCTTGGCGACGCGCTTCTGTGGGCGGTCTACGCGCTCGCAGACATTCGATGCAATGATCCCCTCGCGAACTGCACCTTTGAGCGCACCACTTAGCGTGTTGTGAATGAGCAGGATGTACGTACTCGAAAGCATCTCTGCATCTTCTGGGGGATCCGACAAGAACCGAAGCTTCTTATCCTTTGGCGTCTCGAATAGGACTTCATGCATTCGGCGCACATCGCTAGGTGTGATCTTATCGAGTCGCCGTCGTCCAAGTAGTGGATTGATGTACTCACGGAATGCGATCACATAGCCGTTGACCGTGGACGGCGAGCGCTTCTTACGCACATCTGCCAGCCATTGCTCAGACCATCGCTCTAGTGTGATCGAGCTTGTCGCCACGTCGTGAGACTTCGAGAGTTCGCCCTTGATCTTCCGCAGCTCACTCAAGGCTTCTTGCTTCGACTTTCGACGCACCACTTTACGGCGACGCTTCCCATCGAGACCGGGCGGTAACTCCACTCGGACTTCCCATAAACCTTGTGGGTTCTTGAAGATTGAACCCTCGCCTTTACCTCTTGCCATTTTACTAATCCCTAGGTGTACCCATTGGTGTACCCATTGCCACCATAGGCTAGCGTACTCTGTCTATTGGAAAACCCCTAGAATCCGCGGAACTTTGAGGTATTCCATCTCTCAAGTGTACTTTGCGCACGACTCATAATCGTGAGGTCGCGGGATCGAGTCCCGCCACCGCTACCAACAACAAAAAGTCTCGCAGCATCCTGGATGTTGCGAGACTTTTTCGTTTCCCCGCTGTCGCGATTCCGAACCCAAACAAATGTAAACGTTTGTTACGTGCGGACCGGGCCCAGCGTCGTCGTACTGGCTGAACGTCGCGACTGTTTCGCGCCACTGCTGGTAAGTAGCGAATATTGCGCGCCCGCTCAGAAGGGCGCGTAGGCGACGCAACTGTGGCTACGTGAGCCCATCCCACCCTGAACCGCATGTGAGGCCGCTAAACTGCAACTCACGCCCATGTGAGGCCACTTCTCGACGATCCAGATCTATGTGAGGCCCCTTCACAACAACCCGCCTCCATGCGAGAACGTTTTACAGCTAGAAAATGCTCGGACTCTGTAGAACTTTGTCCGCACATAGAGGTGGCGAGAGAACCGCGCGGTTGCCATAAACTGGAGACCATGTTGCCCTGGGACCAGACCTCTAAAGCGTACAAAATTGCCATCATTGGATCGTTTGCTTTCTCGATCCTTGGCATTGTGCTTGCCGTCATTGGTTCCCAGGTGCAGAATCAGCCGGTGATGTTCACGGCTATCGGGTTCCTGATTGTGGGAATCGTGATTCACATCGTGGGGCTGTTTATCCGCACGCGAGACGCTCGCGTTTACCGCAAGAGCCTCAAGAAGTAGCAGGCACGCCCGACGAGGATCTTCAAGAACCGGTTGTCGCGAGAACCTTGGTAGTTTTCTTGGGCGCAGGATCCGCGGTCAAGAACGCCAAAGCGACGTCCAGGAGTTCCAGGATGCCGTCGTCGGTGACCGTGTAGTACACGTGTGCACCATCGCGTCGCGAACTCACAACCCGGTTTTTGCGCAGCACCTTCAAATGCTGCGAGAGATGGCTCGGCTCAATTTCCATGTAGTCCAAGAAGTGGGAAACGGGAGCGGTGTTGTCCTCTGAGTCGCGCAAGAGCTCAAGGACTCGAATGCGCGCCGGGTGGCCCAGACTCTTGAAGAGATTGGCCTTGATTTCATACAGCGGCATGAGCCGTGGTTCTAACAACATGGTGCCCCCGAAATGCCGGAAACTTGCTGTTCCCCGCGAATAGCTCCAATATACATACACTGTTACTAAATACGTTGGATTCACCATATAGATTGTTTGTGCGGTGACTTTAAATGTTTCCTGAAGTAGATATTTTGTGACGAGAGTCATAGGCTCGCAGGATGAAGGACAACGTGACTTCGCTACTGAGCGGGGTCACCGGTAGTTTTCAATCGCACTCGAGGGGGAGGGGCGTATGCTCACTCGGAAACCCAAAACAGGTACGGGTCAGGGGTTGGGGGTGACACCGTTGCCTGCGCAATCGCGAGGACGACGACGCTGGGTCGCCTTAGCGCTGGCAGCGTGCTCCGCTGTGGTTATGACAGGCTGCGGACCAGCTCAGGAGACCACCCCGACGCTGACGTGGTACATCAATCCAGACGATGGCGGTCAGGCCGAACTGGCTCAGCAATGCACCACCGAGGCTAACGGTAAGTACCGGATCCAGACCTCCCTGCTGCCCAATGAAGCGGCATCGCAGCGAGAGCAACTGGCTCGCCGCCTTGCGGCTGGCGATTCCTCGATGGACATCATGAGTCTTGACCCGCCGTTCATCCCGGAGCTCGCAGAACCAGGCTTCCTAGCGCCCATTCCAGAGGATGTCGCCGAGCGCACCACGCAAAACACGCTCGAGGGCGCTCTTGCAGGCGCCCAATGGAAGGGTGAGCTCGTCACCGTCCCGTTCTGGGCTAACACGCAGCTCTTGTGGTACCGCAAGTCCGTCGTTGAAAAGGCCGGGCTGGACGCGTCCAAGCCGATCACGTGGGATCAGCTCATCGAAGTAGCGCGGGACCAAAAGAAGTTCCTCGGCGTTCAAGGTAGCCGGGCGGAATCCATGACGGTGTGGATCAACGCGCTGGTGGAATCCTCCGGCGGCCACGTGGTGGAGAACCCCGAGGCACCTGCTGACGAAATCAGCATCGGCCTCGATTCGGAAGCCGGTCAGAAGGCCGCCGAAATCGTCGGCACTATCGGTCGAGAAGGCCTGGGCTCACCGGGTCTTCCCACGCAGGCAGAAAACGCCTCCATGCTACTGTTCCAGGGCGATGACGGCTCCTTCATGGTGAACTGGCCGTTCGTCTGGCCAGCCACCAACTCAGCGATCAAGGCCGGAACCCTTCCAGCCTCACTCGCTAGTGACATTGGTTGGACCATCTACCCTCGCACGGATGCTTCCAAGGAATCAGCGCCGCCACTGGGTGGCATCAACCTTGGCGTCGGTTCCTCCTCGAAGCACCCGGACCTCGCTTATGAAGCCATCGAGTGCATCGTCTCGCCAGAGCACCAAACGCAATATTTCGTCACGAACGGCAACCCGCCGTCTGACTCCACTGCGTATGACGCCGCTGAGGTGAAGGAAAAGTTCCCGATGGCCCCGGTCATTCGTGAATCGCTGGATCAGGCAGCTCCTCGCCCGCAGACTCCGTACTACAACGAGGTATCCACCTCCATTCAGCAGTTCTGGGCGCCGGCTTCGGACGTCACCGCGGACACCCCCAAGAACAACACTGAATTCATCCTGCAGGTTCTGCGAGGGGAGCGCTTGCTATGAGCAAAGTTGTTAGCGCCCGGCAACGGGCAGAGACAAGACTCGGCTGGCTCCTAGCTGGCCCGGCCTTCATCATCATGCTGTTGGTGACGCTGTACCCCATCTTGCAAGCCGTCTGGGATTCGCTCTTTAGTTTCCGTCTCACGGCACCGGATGATCGCGAGCTCGTGTGGCTCAAGAACTATGGCGTGATCTTCTCAGACGCGATCTTCTGGCGAGACCTCGGCGTCACGCTCCTGATCACCGTGGTGACGGTCGCTGTGGAACTCGTGTTGGGCTTCGCTCTTGCACTCGTAATGCACAAGGCCTTGAAATCGGTCCGTGGACTGGTTCGCACCGCGATCCTGATTCCTTACGGCATCATCACTGTTGTCAGCGCTTTCTCCTGGTACTACATGTTTGACATCAAATCCGGGTTCATCAACTCCTGGTTTGACTGGATCCCAGGAATCGGCGCGGACACCAACTGGTTCGCAAACGCTGGAACCAGCCTCTTCGTGATTATGGCTTCCGAAATTTGGAAGACCACACCGTTCATCTCGCTCTTGCTCCTCGCGGGTCTGGCCCAAGTGCCGGACGAGCTCACGGAAGCGGCAGAGGTTGACGGTGCCACATGGTGGGAACGTATGAAGCGCGTCATCTTGCCGAACATGAAGGCGGCCATCATGGTGGCGCTCCTGTTCCGAGCGCTCGATGCCTTCCGCATCTTTGACAACGTCTTCATCATGACCAACGGCGCGTACGGCACGGAAGTGCTGTCCTTGCTGGCCTACCGCACCTCGATTGGCCGACTCGAGATCGGCCTCGGATCGGCGGTCTCGGTGATTCTGTTCATTTGCGTCCTGCTCATCACTTTTGTTGCGGTGAAGCTGTTCAAGGTTGATCTCGCAGGTTCAAGGGGTGTCAAGTAATGGCAAAGAAAGAAACCACTAAAACCAAGGTGCTGTGGGCCATCGCCACCATCGTCGTGGTTGTCTACGCGCTCTTCCCGGTGGCCTCGATCCTCATGACGAGCTTCAAGACGCCCTCGGATCTCACCAACGGCAAGTTCTTGCCCACCACGTTCTCCACCGTGAACTATGAACAAATCCTGGTGGGCGACGCTCAAGGACTGTTCTTGTCTTCGCTGCGCAACTCGATTGGCATCGCACTGATCGCAACCGTGATCGCCGTCGTACTGGCAACGTTGTGTGCTTACGCGATTGCGCGGCTTGATTTCCCGGGCAAGAAGTTGATTCTTACGACGGCGCTGGCCGTCTCGATTTTCCCCGTGATTTCGATCGTTACTCCACTGTTCAACGTGTGGCGCACCATCGGCTTGTATGACACCTGGCTGGGCTTGATCATCCCGTATCTCTCGCTCACGCTCCCGATCTCCATTTGGACACTCGCCGCGTTCTTCCGGCAGATCCCGTGGGAACTTGAGCAGGCAGCCCAAGTGGACGGCGCCACGCACTGGCAGGCGTTCCGCAAAGCCATCGTCCCGCTCGCCGCCCCGGGCGTGTTCACCACCGCGATCATCGCGTTTTTCATTGCATGGAACGACTTCGTGTACGGCATTTCGCTCACCTCTACGGAGGCAGCGCGACCAGTGCCGGCCGCCCTCGCGTTCTTCACCGGTGCTTCGCAGTTTGAGTCACCCACCGGCGCCATCTCGGCGGCAGCCATCATCGTCACCATTCCCGTGGTGGTTTTGGTGCTGCTGTTCCAGCGGCAGATCGTCTCCGGACTTACCCAGGGAGCCGTCAAGGGCTAGCCGCGCGGGCGCCCTAACTGACGGACACGAGCAAAGGAATTTACAGACATGGCTTCAATTACTCTCAAAAATATTGTCAAGAATTACGACGACGGCTTCCCTGCGGTGAACGATGTCTCGATCGACGTTGAGGATGGCGAGTTCATCATCCTCGTGGGTCCGTCGGGCTGTGGAAAGTCCACGCTGTTGCGCATGGTGGTGGGCCTGGAAGACATTACAAGCGGTGAGTTGCAGATCAACGGCAAGCGCGTGAACGAGCTCGCCCCGCGTGATCGCAACCTCGCGATGGTGTTCCAGAACTACGCGCTGTACCCGCACCTCACGGTCTTTGAGAACATCGCCTTCCCGCTGCGCCTCAACAAGGCGAAGCTCAGCGAAGAGGAAATCAACCGTCTCGTGACGGACGCCGCCAAGCGCCTGGAGCTCACGGACCACTTGGACCGCAAGCCCGGAAACCTCTCCGGCGGTCAGCGTCAGCGTGTGGCCATGGGCCGCGCGATTGTGCGCCAAGCGGACGCGTTCCTCTTTGATGAGCCCCTCTCCAACCTGGACGCCAAGCTCCGCGGCCAGATGCGTTCGGAGATTAGCCAGATGCAACGCCGCTTGGGCATCACGAGCATGTACGTCACGCACGATCAAACCGAGGCGATGACCCTCGGTGACCGCGTGGCCGTCCTCAAGAAAGGCGTCCTGCAGCAGATCGCGTCTCCACGCGAGCTCTACGAACAGCCGGTCAACCTGTTCGTGGCGGGTTTCATTGGTTCGCCGTCCATGAACTTCCTCCCGGCAACGCTCGAAGGCGGCGTCCTGAAGACTCCGATCGGCAACATCCCAGTTCCCCCGGAGAAGGCGCAGGCCGCGGCCGGCAAGGAGTTGATCCTGGTGGGTGTCCGTCCAGAGTTCTTCGAAGATGCAGCACTCGTGGATGACCGTCACCGCAGCAACGGTTCTATCTTCAACGCCGAAATCAGCCACACCGAGTGGTTGGGTAACGAGCAGTACGGTTACATCGATTTTGAGCCCACCGCGGAGGTCGCCGAAGTGCTCAACGGCCTGGCACGGGACATGGACGCCGATGAGCTCCGCCCGCAGATTGTGGTGACCCTCGATGCCGCGAGCCGCATCCGTGGCGGCCAGAGCAGCGAACTGTGGCTTGATACCCGCAAGATTCACCTCTTCGATCCGCGCACGGGCGAAAACCTCACGCGTGATGCCGAGGCTGGCGCGCGGGCTACGGAAGAGGCCGCAGAGATCCGTAAGGAAGAGATCGCGCGGGCGCGTCAGAAAGATGAGGCCGCTAGCCACTAGTAGGGTTAATTCTGCAAGAATGAGCACTCGCGCTCGCGGACAGAGGAGACTACGTGGCGATCAATCCAGAGTTACAAGGGAAAACGTATCCCACCACGGAACCCTATTCGGTAGGGCGAGAGAAGATTCGCGAGTTCGCCCACGCAGTGAAGGCGCAGCATCCTGCGCACTTCAGCGTGGAGACGGCTCGCGAGCTCGGCTATAACGATCTCTTGGCTCCTCCCACCTTCGCCATCATTGTGGCGCAGCGTGCCGAGGCCCTCATGGTGGAGGATCCTGACTCCGGCATTGATTTCTCCCGTGTGGT
Source organism: Neomicrococcus aestuarii (assembly GCF_014201135.1). Taxonomy (NCBI): domain Bacteria; kingdom Bacillati; phylum Actinomycetota; class Actinomycetes; order Micrococcales; family Micrococcaceae; genus Neomicrococcus; species Neomicrococcus aestuarii. The sequence continues at coordinate 2,356,004 of NZ_JACHDR010000001.1, forward strand.
GCACGCGGATGAGCGATTCACGCATCACCGGCCTATCGTGGCGGGTGATGAGCTTGTGGCCACGCTGACCGTGGACACCGTGCGCGCTATGGGCGGTGGTGCGCTGGTCTCTAGCCGCGCCGAGATTGAGACGGTTGCGGGGGAGAAGGTCGCTACCGCGGTCTCGAGCTTGTTGGTACGCGGGGAGGATCAGTAATGGCTGAAGGTATTGGAATGAAGATCGCGGACCTGAGCGTTGGTGACGTCATTGGTGAGCGTACGGTTCAGGTGAACCGCGCGGATTTGGTCAAGTACGCGGGCGCCAGCGGGGATTTCAACCCCATTCACTGGAACGAACGCTTCGCTACCGAAGTAGGGCTTCCCGGCGTGATTGCCCACGGCATGTGGACCATGGGTACTGCGGTGCAGCTGGTGAGCGATTGGTGCGGCGATCCTGGCGCTGCCATGGATTACCAGACCCGTTTCTCCAAGCCCGTGCCTATCGCCGATCCCGCCGGGTCCAACCCTGCAGAGGCTGACGGCACGTCCGTTGAGATTACGGGCAAGATTGGTGCTCTGGATCTCGAGGCGTACACGGCTCGCATTGATCTCACGGTCAGCGTTGATGGCCAAAAAGTCCTAGTAAAGGCGCAAGCACTCGTGAGGTTGACTGCGTGAAACTCAGTGAACTGACCACCACCGGCGTGGGCGGTCCGGCGGGCAACTACGTGCGTGCGGGCTCGAGCGACGCGATCGTTGCTGCGGTGCGCGCGGCCGATCAGGCGGGCGAGGATGTCCTCATTGTGGGCGGCGGGTCCAACTTGGTGGTGGATGACGCTGGCTACCCCGGCACCGTGATTCACGTTGCGTCGCGAGGTATTTCTTTTGAGAACGACGACGCAGCTCCCCAAAGCGCCCTCGTCAGGGTTCAAGCGGGTCACCCGTGGGACGACGTCGTAGCGAAGACCGTCGCTCGCCGCTTGTCCGGTCTCGAAGCGCTCTCCGGCATTCCAGGGGCCGCGGGAGCCACTCCTGTCCAGAACGTCGGCGCCTACGGTTCTGACGTCTCACAGACGCTTGAGAGCATTCTGACGTGGGATCGCGTGGAAGAGGACTACCGAGATTTCTCCGCCGCGGAGCTGGTGTTCGGCTACCGCGATTCGCTGCTCAAACATTCCACCACCAACGGGTCGCCGCGCTATGTGGTGTTGACGGTGGATTTCCGCTTGAAGACATCCGAGCTCTCCGCACCAGTTCAATATGCGGAGCTTGCTAAGGCTTTGGGCGTCGAAGTGGGGGAGCGAGCTCCCTCCGCTGACGTGCGCCGCGAGGTGTTGCGATTGCGTGCATCAAAGGGCATGGTCTTGGATCCCGAGGACCGGGACACCTATTCCACCGGTTCTTTCTTCACCAATCCCATCGTGTCCCAAGCGGTCATCGACCAGCTTCCCGAGGACGCACCGCGGTACCCCACGCTGAACCCGAACGAGTTCAAGACCTCCGCCGCCTGGCTCATCGACCGAGCCGGCTTCGGAAAGGGCTACGGCCTCGAAGGAACTGAAGGTTTCCCGATCACGCAAGGCCGCGCCTCACTGTCCACCAAGCACACGCTAGCTCTCACGAATAGGGGAGCTGCGTCGTCGTACGACATCGTGAATCTGGCCCAAGCCGTCCGCGCAGGTGTGGAAGCGAAATTCGGCATTGTTCTTCACAACGAACCACTGCTGATCAACACGTCGCTGGACTAGATTTCTCAGCCCCCCACATTGTTCCTCCTTTCTTCCTCAAAGCCCTAGACGCCGGGCGAGAGGGGGAGGAACATGGGGTGCATGACAGGCGAAAAATTTCATCCGAATATTGGCAGTCCCGTAGTGGAGCACACCACTAGTCTTGAGCAAGCTCTCGCCATGGCGGAAGCTAACGAGAAGCAAGCGAAACGTTTGCTCGATGACGCGAAGAAGAAGTTCGCGGCTGGCGACATCCCGCAGTCTCGTCTTGACGAGTTGCAACGGCTCTACGACACCGCAGTCGAGGACCACATTCGTACCAACCGCGAATCCTAGCGAACCTCAAATCACAGCTAAAAAGTCGGCTCCCGCACCTTCCTGAATGGAAAGCGCGGGAGCCGACTTTGTCTTGCTGAAGCTTAGTTCTTAGAGGCGACCAGTGGCGATCGCGAGCATGCGGCGCAAAGGCTCCGCAGCGCCCCACAGCAGCTGGTCACCTACGGTGAACGCGCTGATGTACTGAGGACCCATTTCGAGCTGGCGGATGCGGCCCACAGGAACGCGGAGCGTGCCGGAAGCAGCGACCGGGGTGAGATCCTGCATGGTGGCTTCCTTGGTGTTAGGAACTACCTGTGCCCACTCGTTGTCCTCGGCCAGCAACTTCTCAATCTCGGCCACTGACAGCTCTTCCCTAAGCTTGATGGTCAGCGCCTGAGAGTGCGAGCGCATGGCACCAATACGGACGCAGAGGCCGTCCATGATGATCTTGTTGTCATCGCCGGTCTGAAGGATCTTGTTGGTCTCAACGCCGGCCTTCCACTCTTCGCGTGACTGGCCGTTGCCAAGATCGGAGTCGATCCACGGGATCAAGGATCCGCCAAGGGGAACACCGAACTGGCTAGCGTCGAGTTCAGTGCGCTGCTTCTCAAGGACCTTACGGTCGATCTCGAGGATGGCAGAGGCCGGGTCTGCCAGCTCATCGCTGACTGCAGCATTGATGTCGCCGAACTGGTTGAGCAGTTCACGCATGTGCTTAGCTCCACCGCCGGAAGCGGCCTGATACGTCATGGACGTGCCCCACTCCACCAGATTGTTGCGGAACAAGCCGCCCAAGCCCATAAGCATGCAGGAGACGGTGCAGTTGCCGCCCACAAAGTCCTTCACGCCGGACTCGAGGCCGCGGTCAATGACATCGCGGTTGATGGGGTCCAGAACAATGATGGAGTCATCGTTCATGCGCAAAGAGGATGCGGCGTCGATCCAGAGACCGTCCCAGCCCTGCGAACGGAGCTTCGTGTGCACGTCTTTGGTGTAGTCGCCGCCCTGAGCCGTGACGATGATCGGCAGCTTCGCCAACTCGTCTACGTCATGGGCGTCCTTAAGAGCGGGCGCGCCCGAAGCGAACTCCGGTGCTGCGCCGCCTGGGTTGGACGTCGAGAAAAATACGGGATCGAGGTGCTCGAAGTCGCCCTCTTCTTGCAATCGCTGCATGAGGACGGAGCCCACCATGCCGCGGTAGCCCACAAAGCCTACGGATGAAGTCATCTGACCATTCTAAAGCGATCTCAGGCTCAGTACCTAGGAGTTGTGTCACGTGTACGTCACACCAAAAACCTAGGCGGCAGGGTCCTCTGTGGTGGATTGCTCCAGCTCAAGTGCCTTGCGGCGCTGGTTGATAGCCCAGAAGGCGGAGAACGCAAAGACCTGAGTGACCACCAGCAGGACAATGAGTCCAGCAATGCGTTGGCCGGTCAGGACCATCCACAATCCCAGCCCTGCGCAGATCAAAGCAAGGAGCGGGAACAGCATGTAGCCCAGAACAAACAGGATGTCCGGGCGTCGAGATAATTCGCGGAATGCTTCCTTCATAGGTGCCTAAGCTCCTTTTCGTTCCCACAGTTCAAAGCGATAGCGCAGTCCACTCATGGAGGTCTTCCAATCCTCCGCTGGATCCACCGTGACCTGCTCCCACTCATCGGTCAGCTCGGGCGCACGGGTGTCACCCTCGAGCTCCAGATCGATGCGGGTGATCACCAGAGTATCCGCGAGAGGAAGCAGAGCTTCGTAAAGCTTCCCACCACCAATCACCCAAATCTCCTCGGCGCCTGGCTGCTTGCGGGCAAGCTCCATGGCGTCGGCAGTCGCGGAAACCACCAAGCCGCCCTTGTCAGTGACTTCCTTGGCGATCTCCTCGTGGGATGTCAGCACAATTGAGGTGCGGTCCTTGAGCGGACGGAACCGTGGAGGTAAGGATTCCCACGTACGGCGGCCCATGATGATGGGGTGTCCGCTGGTGACTCGCTGGAAGTGCTGCAGATCTTCGGGCAGGTGCCAAGGCATGGAGCCGGCATCGCCAATCACTCCGTTGGTGGACTGTGCCCAGATCATCGCTATGCGGTTTTTGGCCGGCGTTTCGAGCCGGTGCAGTGGATCTCTAGACGGCAATCGGGGCCGCAATCGTCGCGTGGTGCTGATAGTTGTGAATCGTAAAATCCTCGAACTTGTAGCCGAAGATGTCCTCCGGCTGACGGTCAATGGTCAAAGTGGGGTACGGGAAGGGCTCCCGTGAGAGCTGCTCGGTGACCTGCTCCACGTGGTTGTCATAGATATGGCAATCACCGCCAGTCCAAATGAATTCGCCCGGCTCTAGGCCCACTTGTTGCGCCACCATGAGGGTGAGCAACGAGTAGGACGCAATGTTGAACGGGACGCCCAAGAACATATCGGCGCTGCGCTGATACAACTGGCAGGAGAGCTTGCCATCGGCGACGTAGAACTGGAAGAACGCGTGGCACGGGGGAAGTGCCATGTTGTGAAGTTCGGCGACGTTCCACGCGGACACAATGTGGCGGCGTGAATCTGGTTTGTCCTTCAAATCTTGAATGAGCCGAGCGATCTGGTCGATGTGCTCGCCATCCGGCGTCGGCCAAGAACGCCACTGCACTCCGTAAACCGGGCCCAGCTCACCGTTCTCATCAGCCCACTCGTCCCAAATGGTGACGCCATTTTCTTTCATGAAAGCGGTGTTCGATTCTCCGCGCAAGAACCACAAGAGTTCGATCGCGACGGACTTGAAGTGCACGCGCTTAGTGGTGATCAGCGGGAAGGACTGGCCAAGATCGAAGCGAATTTGGCGGCCAAAAACGCTTCGTGTTCCCGTGCCCGTTCGGTCGCTTTTCTGGGTGCCGTTTTCGAGGACGTCCCTCAAGAGATCTTCATACGGGGTTGGAATAGTCACCGGGTCAGTCTACCTATTTTCGTTCTGGTGCTCTGAGATTGCCCGTATTCACAGGGAGAGATCGGCGGGTCGGGCTTCAAACAGTGGGAAGGCTGACCCGCCGAAGGTGGTTTATTGCAGGCGGTTACTCTTCGCCGCGGCTGCCCTGTTCAGCCAGCGTTTCCCAGAAAGAAGTGTCCGCGGTGTCGATGGATCCGTCGGCGATTGCACGGGTGGTTTCCGTCAACGTGACCACGGTTTGCTTGATGAGGTAACCGTTACTCTTTTGTCCCAAAACGTACGAGTCGTAGAAGTGGTCGCTCATTCCGCGCATCTCAAAGAGAAGAGTGGAAATTCCATACTCGACGGCAATTCCGTTGCGGGAAATAGTTTCGGCGGTGCCACCTACGTATCGGCCAAGATGCCCCCATCCGGTGGGGTCAATGGCATGGAATACGACGGCGCCTAGTCGCTTCGATCCTTCGAGGACAGTTGCGTCCACATTGGGTGTGGTGGGGTAAAGGATGGATCCGGAGACGAGTTCACCGTCGCGCGCGGCGGTGGCCCCTTGATGATGCAGATCGATCATGTAGTCGATCTTGTACTTGCGCATGACGTTGGTGTGGAGGGCCTGAGTTTCAGGCTGGATTTTGACAACGTGATCTCGGTTCAGATCCACTTCGTTGGCGTTGTAGCGCGTGAGATGACGGCCGGTCGCAATGTAGTCGTCAAGCGAGAAATTAACATCTCCCATGGCGCCATCCGGGTTGAGCATGGGAACGATCAACACGTTGACACCCTCAAGAACGGCGCTGTTCTTGCCTGTGCCAAGATGCTTGATGAATTCGAGTGCACCTTCGGTGGTCAGCTGTTCGTTTCCATGCTGTTGGGTCAGGAAAAGAATCGTTGGGTTGGCGGGATTGGTGAGGTACTTCGCCAGGTAGAGATCGCGACCTTTGACGGACTGACCGATGACTTCCAGCTCGAGGCTCTGTTGCCGTGTCGCCTGCTTTTTGAGCTCTGCCACTAGCTCGTCATAGGTGTGAAGGATTGAGGAATTGATGGTCTCGTTTCCTCCATAGCCAGGGCCTTCTCCCACGCCGAAGGCAGCGGGCGCCGTGGCGAGACCGCCGGCTGCAAAAACGGTCGTGAAGCCAAGAATTCCTAGGGAACGTCGAGAAATTGTCTTTCCATCTGGATGTTTACGCATTGCTCATCTTTCCATTGGAGTTTTCTACACTCGGTAAAAATGGGGATTCATATACCGAGGTTTCCAGCCAACGTGAGATGAGGGTCATAGTCAAGGCTTTAGTGAAAAATCATTGAGATTTCTCAATGGGAAGCTGACGGGATGGTTTATCTTAGACCTTCGGCTATTGAGGCCTGGGCCCTCTGGGTGTAAAAGCACCTGTGGGTGTAAAAGCAAAGGTCGCCTGCTTTGCTTTCCAAAAGGAAACGAAGCAAACGACCCTGCGGGACTACGCGGCTGAAGAAGCCAACGGTGATTCGATCGGAACTTAGGTGCGTAGCACCATGTCCTTGTACTCGGGGTAGCGCCCCAAATAATCCAGAACGTAAGAGCACTGCGGGATGATCTTCTTCCCTTCAGTACGGAGCTGTTCAAGAACCATAGTCACCAAAGCGCGAGCGTAGCCTTTGCGGCCAAACTTCTCGTCAATGATGGTGTGCTGGACTTCCACCACGCCATCTTCCTCGTGGTATCCCAAGAAACCGATGAACTGATCACCCTGCCAGAGGTCGAATCGTCCGCGGTCCTCGTTATGCTCAAGTCGCAAGTTTTCATGCGCGATCTTCTGAACCGGTGTGTTTGGCTGGCCAGCTGAGGGTGAAGCGGTCATCGCGATCTCCTAAGGGTGATAGTCATCAAACGATGTGTTCAGTCATCGTACGGCTCGTAGTGGGAGAGGGAAAGCAACTTGTTGGGGCGGCTGGGTGAACGCAGCGCAATCAAAAGCGCGCCTGGTCGAAGATAAGGATCATCGCTTGGCAAGTGACGGCTCAAACCTCCAGCAAGATTGCTGTCCAGGACCTCAAAAGCGAGCGGAAGGACCGGACGATGTGTGCAAACCACCAAGGACTCTGGCCGGTCAATCAACTTCTGGAAGGCTTTGCGCGCCGAACGCGGATTGCGTTTGGCAGCTTTCTCCGTGAGGGCGCCGACCTCTTTGTAGTCAACCTTGATATCCCGCGCGTACGGAGTAATAGTTTGAACGCATCGGGTCCATGGACTCGTGTAGATACGTTCTGGTTGCCACGTGCGAAGAATTTTCTGAACCGAGAGGGCCTGACGTTTGCCAGTAGCAGCAAGTGGCCTAAGACCCTCATCTCTCGTCCAACTCGAGCGAGGCTTCGCCTTGGCGTGACGCAACAGAATGAAGGGAATGACATTGAGATGGCCCTTCGCGTACGCCTCAATCAACGCGTCAAGCGGTTCGATGTCAGAAACGTTTGTCAGCAGCTGACGAGCGATTTGAGGGGACACCCACTGGTATCCGTCCACTTCTTTGCCGTCCGGTTGAGCCGTGCCATTTGTCTTGGCCGCCCAGTAGTACACCACTTTGGTTTCTTGACGAACCGGGTAGCTGATGGCCGGCAATGGTAGGCCCAAGCGGATTCTCATCCCGATTTCTTCGTGGACCTCACGCACCGCGCATTCGGGCAGAGTCTCGCCATCATCGAGTTTGCCCTTAGGCCATGACCAATCGTCGTAGCGCGGGCGGTGAATCAAAAGAACCTCGAGTGCGCCGGCACGCTCACGCCAAATGAGCGCACCGGCAGCAAAGATGGTTGCATCCTTCGAGATCTCTGGGGCGTCAGAAGATCGTCGGATCAGACCGTTCAACGTCGTCCGGCTCCAGTCTGACGTGCCCGTGATTCAAGGAGGTACGTCTGAATGTCCAGAAGCGGCTTGCCGTTAGCGTCCTGATGATGACGCGTCCAGTTGCCCTCTGAATCGAGGTGCCAGCTAGCAGTGCCGGCATCCAAGTAGCGGTTGAGCAAAGCAAGCAGCTCGGTGACGTCTGACTTGTTAGACAGTCGCACCAAAGCCTCCACTCGTCGGTCGAGGTTGCGGTGCATCATGTCAGCCGAGCCGATGTACACGAGCGGATCGTCTCCGTTGCGGAAGGCGAAGACGCGCGAGTGCTCCAGGAAACGTCCCAAGAAGGAGCGCACACGAATGTTCTCGCTCAATCCAGGAACTCCCGGACGGATGGCGCAAATACCGCGCACAATGACGTCAACTTTCACGCCCGCCTGCGATGCGCGGTACAGCGCATCGATGATGGCTTCGTCCACAATCGAGTTGACCTTGATGATGACGCGAGCTTCACGTCCGGCCTTCTTGTGGGCGATTTCCTTCTCGATGCAATCGATCAAGCCTGAACGTACCGAACGCGGAGCTACCAAGAGTCGCTTGAAGGTGGTCTTGGGGGCATAGCCGGAGAGCTGGTTGAACAGACGGGATACGTCCTCGCCCACTTGCTCATCCGTGGTCAACAAGCCCAGGTCCTCGTAGTAACGAGCCGTGCGTGGGTGGTAGTTGCCGGTACCGATGTGGCAATAGCGGCGCAGTCCCTTGGACTCGCGGCGCACCACGAGCGAGAGCTTTGAGTGCGTCTTCAATCCCACAATGCCGTACACCACGTGCACGCCAGCCTGCTCGAGCTTGCGAGCCCAATCGATGTTCGCTTGTTCGTCAAAGCGCGCCTTGATTTCCACCAGCGCAAGAACCTGCTTGCCGGACTCGGCGGCATCGATGAGCGCATCCACAATCGGGGAATCACCCGAGGTGCGGTACAACGTCTGCTTGATAGCCACTACCTGCGGATCCGCGGCGGCCTGCTCCAAGAACGCCTGGACGGACGTGGAGAAAGAATCGTACGGATGGTGCAGCAGGATGTCACGACGACGCATGGCCGCGAAAACGTCCGCAGCTTTCGACGTCTCGGACTCGTTGAGCGCGCGCGAGGTGTGTGCCACGTGCTTGGGGTAGTGCAGGTCGGGTCGGTCAATGCCGGCGATGACACTCAGACCGCGCAGATCAAGCGGAGCAGGAAGCGAGAAGACCTCGTCCTCTTCCACATTGAGTTCGCGCACCAAGAGAGCCTTGACGGCCGGGTTCATGTCATCGACCACTTCGAGACGCACTGGAGGGCCGAAACGACGGCGCAAGAGTTCTTTCTCGAGCGCTTGAAGAAGGTTCTCGGCGTCGTCTTCTTCTACCTCGAGGTCTTCGTTGCGGGTGACGCGGAAGGCGTAGTTTTCAACAACTTCCATGCCGGGGAAGAGGTTATCCAAGTGGACGGCGATGACGTCCTCGAGAGAAATGAATTCAACATCACGCGACGGCACGTTGCGCGAACCTGGGTGATCCACCGCAATGAGGCGAGGCAACACGTCCGGCACCTTGATGCGGGCAAACAGTTCCTTACCGGAGACCGGGTTACGAACAATCACGGCAAGGTTGAGGGAAAGACCGGAAATGTACGGGAACGGGTGAGCCGGGTCAACAGCGAGGGGGGTCAGGATCGGGAAGACTTGATCGACGAACCATTCGCGCAGTCCAGCCTTTTGCTCTGGGTTGAGAGCGTCCCACTTCTTGATGCGAATGCCTTGCCCTTCGAGGGCAGGCTTGACCTGCTGGCCGAACACCTGAGCGTGGCGCTTCTGCAGTTCGTGAGCCTGGCTCAGCAACAACTCCAGCTGATCTACCGGGTTGATGCCCGCGGCAGAGGGCACAGCCATGCCCGCGGCAATGCGTCGCTTCAATCCGGCCACGCGGACCATGAAGAACTCGTCAAGGTTTGAGCCAAAGATGGAAAGGAAGTTCACGCGCTCCAAAAGGAACAAGTCAGGATCTTCCGCCAGTTCCAGCACGCGAGCGTTGAACTGGAGCCAAGACAACTCACGGTCCAAGAAACGTTCACCGGAGAAGCCGCCCGCGGGCTGAGCCGGCGGAACAAATTCAGGGAGCTCTATGCGGTCGATGGTTGCGCGAGCTGCCGGTACCTCACTGGTACCGAAGCTTCTGGACTGTGGTTGATTCACCAATAAACTCCCAACTCAATGGCTTGCCTTGCCATAAACTCTACCGGTCGTGGTCCTTCAAAAACCGGTTAAGACTGCGGAATTCGTGGTCCGTACATCACGTCGACGTCCCACTTGGTGAAACCAAGCTTTCGGTAGAGCTCAATCGCCGGAGTGTTGTCCGCATCCACGTACAGCATGACCGCGTGCAAACCCTGATCGCGCAAATGATTGATGCCGGCAATCGTGAGGGCTTTGCCGAGGCCAGTGCCTTGAGCTTCGGGGACAACGCCAACGACGTAAACCTCGCCCACGGCTTCGTGGTCACCGGTACGCGGTGAATGAACAGCCGGGTGAACCTTGGTCCAGTGGTAGCCCAGCAAAGTGCCGTCTTCACTCACAGCCATCAAGAATCCTGCTGGATCGAACCAATCTTCTTCCATCCGGGCGTCAAGATCGGCGCGAGTGAGAGAACCTTGCTCGGGGTGGTGCGCAAAAGCAGCCGCGTTGGCTGCGAGCCACGGCTCTTCGTCAACGCCGGGCTCGAACCCGCGGATGGTGACTCCTGCAGGCAGGCCTGCCTCGGGCAAAGGCGCGCTGTTGACCAGACGCAATCGGAACAGCTCTCGCTGAATTGAAAAGTCGTGCTTTTCTGCGAGTCGGGCGGCGCCCTCGTGGTTGCCATGAGACCAGGCGCGCACTGAATCGGCGGGGATCGCGCTCGCGAGCTGTGCGGCAAGAGCGGTCGCGATACCGGAATTGCGGTACTCAGGATGCACTACTAATTCGAGCGTTCCCACAGCAGCTTCTGGGAGGTGAGCTGCGTCGTCGTCCTCCGCCGTTTCTGAATCGGCGCTATCTGAAGCGGGGAAGGTAGCCACCGCAACGCCCACGAGCTCGTTGGACTCGCGGTCGGCGCCTTCGCGAAGGTAAGCGCTGACCACGGTGAGACGGTCAGGATCGGACTGTGTGCGCAGGTCAACGAGGGTTTGCTCGGAGAGTGGCGGGTGGCCGTCGGACTCCTCGGCGGCCAGTGCTAACGCCTTAATGTCTTTGAAGAGTGATTCGTCCGGTCGCCCCGAAGAGAGGTGAAGCGAGTAGTCAACGTTGGGTTCTGCGCTCATGAATCCAATCTAGATCAAATTCGCAGAACAGGAAGAGGCGTCTTAGTTATCTTCGGGGGAGCGGTTTGCGTTGAAGCGGTAGCCCACGTTGCGAACGGTCGCGATGAGCTGTTCGTGATCCGCACCCAACTTTGCGCGCAAGCGTCGCACGTGAACGTCCACAGTGCGGGTGCCACCGAAGTAGTCGTAGCCCCAAACCTCGTGCAGGAGCTGCTCACGGGTGAAGACTCGCCCGGGGAACTGCGCCAAATATTTCAGCAGTTCAAATTCTTTGTAAGTGAGGTTGAGCGGTTGCCCGTGAAGGCGTGCGGTATAGCTGGATTCATCAATGACGACGCCGGCAGCCCGGATTTCGTTGGCTTCGTCCGGTTGAGCGGACTTCAGTTTGCCAACGGCCAATCGCAATCGAGCTTCGAGCTCGGCAGGGCCACACGAATCCAACAGAAAATCATCCGTGGTCCACGCGGTAGATATCGCAGCGGTGCCGCCCTCGGTCAACAATGCCAAGAGTGGAACCTCAATTCCGGTCTGACGCAAGAGCTGGCACAACGAACGCGCGCCGGTGAAATCCTTACGCGCATCAACAATCACCACGTCGGCGTTGCTGGCCTCCAGCATGGACGCGGCGGCGGCCGGATGAATGCTCACGGGATGGGACAGCACATCGAGCGCCGGCAAGATCACTCCCGGTTGCTCCGTGCTCGCGGTGAGCAGCGCGATATTGGTCATGAATGGCTCCTTTCGCGCACCCTACGCGGATGATTCGCGCACCCTGATGCTCAGATGTTCCATCTTAGTGTGGCAAATGCGGCAGACTGTTGGGGTGAAGAGCGTAACCGTAGCGTCGACCGCCGTTATGAGCCTGGCTGCCATTGTGCTGTTCAGTTACGTAGGGCTTGAAAGAACGGGTCCCTTACTAGTGGCGGCTATTTGTGCCGTGATTGTGGGCGTTTTTTCCTTTACGTGGACCAAAATCTCAGACCTCCCGGCAAGCCTGAGTATGGGCTTCGTCACACTTGTTGCAGGGCTTGGCGCAATTGTTGCGGCACTCAACGCTCCACCGCAGCAATCTTTGACGTATTTTGCGGTGTTTGTAGTGGCTGGACTGGCGCTCACGTTCTTGGTTCAGCTGTTCCGGGGAACGGGTGCAGCGCAGCGCTTGTACTCGGTGACCGCCGGTGCGGCGGCGTCCTTCATCGCCGCTTCCACCTCCGGGTGGGTTGCCGTAGAACGTTTGGGGACCAACGACTTCAACTCGCCGCTGACGTTCCTCGTGGGAATCGGCGTGGTCGCCGCCGTACTGGTGTGTTGCATTCGCTGGCCGGACCGCATCATTGCGCCGTTGGCAATCGTGACCGCTGCTCTTATTTCGGGGCTTGCGGCTATTGCCTTTGTTTCGGTGCCGCCGTGGCACGCCATGGTGTTCTCCGCCGTAGCGGCCGCTATTACGGCAAGTTGCCGAGCCGTGTTCATTACGGAAGGTGGGGCGGAGACCCGCTCTGCCGCGATAGCTTTTGGGTTGACGCCCATCATGATGTCCGGCGCGCTTGTATATTTCGCCGAACGATTAGTCATCGGATAGCACAGGATAGGTAGGATATTGGTTATGGAAAATTACTTGGGTCTTGAGATCTTCTTCTTGGTTTTGTTGGGCCTTGCCTCCCTCGGCATGGCTGGTTTCGCTGGACTTGTGGTTTCTCGCTTGTTCAAGGGCCAGAAGTAAGTAGTTCGTCAGTATGGCTATTGAAATCCCTACGGATCTCACTCCTGAACTAGTACCGCTGTCATGGTTGCTGGGTACTTGGGAAGGCATGGGTCGTCTCGGGGAAGGCGAAGCCGACGACGAATACTTCGTTCAGCGCGTGGAGTTCCGCCAGTCGGGGCTTCCGTACCTTGAATACCGCGCCGAAAGCTGGCTAGCAGACGAGCGCGGCACGAAGTTGCGTCCACTTGGCGTTGAGCTCGGCTTTTGGCAGCTAGAGCGTCCTCTTGAGGAAGCTGATGGCGGCCCCGGCATGATTCCTGGTGACATTTACCCGGTGCTTCGTTCGGCGGACGACGTCGAAGGGTTGCGTAACGCTGATGGCGGCTTTGACATTCAAGTCAGCATCACGCACCCACGTGGGCTGACCGAGATGTACTACGGCCAGATCAAGGGCCCTCAGATTCACCTTGCAACAGACTTGGTGATGCGCGGAACGCACTCGAAAGAGTACTCATCTGCAACCCGCATCTACGGTCTGGTCAACGGGGACCTCTTCTGGCGTTGGGATGCGAGCATCGGCGGTCAGGAATTGGCTGCCCACGCCTCGGCAGCGCTGAAGAAGATTGCCACGCCAACGGTTGAAAGCACCGGGGACACCTTGGATGATTCCATTGCCCCGGAAGCGGACAAGCAAGACACCAACGAGAATGACGCAGGAAAGCCGGACCAGCAGTGACTTATTCTTCACAACTCCTGCAACGACCAGGCGCCGTCGCCGGCACCGGACTCGATGCGGGGGTTGCGCTGCATTACGGGGCACCACTTCCCGAGCAGCGCTCGCTGGACCGCGGCCTAGCCGTCACCGACTTGTCCCATCTGGGCGTCGTACGTGTGAGCGGTCAAGATCGCGGACGCTTGCTGCACTCTTTGGCTTCGCAAGCACTCAATAGCTTGCGAGAAGGGGACTCCACCCGCGCTTTGTTCTTGACGATTCAGGGACGCATCGATTTTGATGCCAAGGTCCTTGAAACGGAGGACGCGACGTTCCTCATTACTGAGCGCGAGAGCGCCCAAGGTCTCGCTGACTTCCTCTCCTCGATGCGGTTCATGATGCGCGTCGAGGTCACAAATGAGACGGACGAATGGGCCGTCCTGGGTGCACGAAAGCCGCTGGTGGAGAACGCACTCACTTGGACGGACCCTTGGCCGCACGTCGGCGCCGGCGGATTCGCCTACTCAGGAGCAGAACACCCCGCAGAGGACACCACCTGGGTTGAGCAGCTCATTCCGCTCGCGGAGTTTGACGCCACCGTAGATGAACTCGTGTCCCGCGGTATCAAGCTTTCGGGCAGCATGGCCTCCGAAGCCTTGCGCATCGCCGATTGGAAGCCGCGCTTCGGTGCCGAGACGGATGAGAAGACCATCCCTCACGAACTGGACTTGCTGCGCACCTCCGTGCACCTAGCAAAGGGTTGCTACAAGGGCCAAGAAACCATCGCTCGTGTCCATAACTTGGGTCACCCGCCACGTCGCCTGGTGTTCTTGCACCTCGACGGCAGCGAACACACGCTCCCAGCACCGGGAAGCGATGTGCAGTTGGGCGGCAGGAGCGTTGGAAAGGTCACCACGAGTGCCCTGCACTACGAGGCTGGACCCATTGCTCTGGCCGTCATTAAACGCGCTGTAGATCCAGAATCAACCCTCGACGTTCTGGACGGTTCCGGTGCAACTAGCCCGGCAACTCAGGAAGTCATCGTCGCAACGGATGCCGGTCAGGTAGTAGGCCGGGCCAAAGGCTTCATCAAGCCTCCGTCGCGAACCTAAGCCTGCGTCGTCGTAGGTTCACCCAAAAAGACGGACGTCACGGAACCCGCAAGCTCAAAGCCAAGGGACTCAGCCAACAACATCGCGGCAGAATTTCCCATGCCCACGCGCAGCTGCGGAACCAAGCCGTCAGAGAGCGCTTCTTCCGCGGCGACGCCGGTAATGAACGAGCCAAAGCCTTTGAGCCGAACCTCCGGCCGTGTCAGCACGGCGATATCCGCCACGAGACCTTCCCACAGGTCGTACGCGCCCGTAGACCAGACCGTGGATTCGTCCTCAGAAATGGTCGTAAACTGCACGTCGCGAGTACTCGGCTGCACGGAGACGTAATCGTCAACCGGTGACGCCTTCTCCACGCGCTCGGCGTCACTGACGTGGAGGGACACTATAACCTCGTTCGGTTCGGGACCCCGCGGTGGACCGTAATGCGGCACCTCATCCAGGAAGTAAATTGCTTCCTCCGTGAGGATGCGCGCGTTGTGGAAGCCGTGGTGCCGGGCCATGTCCACCAGAAGCCGAGGCTCGGAAACCTCGGAGGCGGGAGCGTTCTCACACGCATCAATGAACCACTGCGGTGCAATGAGCGCGGACGATTGCATCAACTGCAAGAACGTGGCGCGCGTGGCGCCAGGACGTGACGGCTTGGAGATGAACTCCGTAGCCTCACCCATAGCTCCAGCGTGCAACGACTGGTCAGGTAAACCCAGCACGCGAGACCATGCCAGGGCCGCGACTGCGCGGCTACTTGCTGAAAGTCTCATACCTTGATTCTGGCACGATCTTGCAGCGTGGAATACCTAGCCAAAGAGAATAGCCGCTTCGTCGTACCGGGATTGCGGCACCTTTTTCAAGCTTTGCAAAGCCGCAGAGAAGGGCACGCGGTGCAACTCGGTGCCACGGAGCGCCACCATTTGGCCCCACGCGTGATCATGCGCCGCCTCAGCAGCGGCCATGCCCAGACGAGTAGCCAAGACGCGGTCGTAAGCGCTGGGAACGCCGCCGCGCTGGATGTACCCCAGCGTGGTGCACCGGGTCTCGAGCCCCGTGCGTTCTTGCACCAGACGAGCCACGACTTCGCCCACACCGCCCAAGCGAGGACGGCCGGCCTCATCGAGGCCAAGGTGTGAATAGGCCTCGTCCGAACCGTCGAGCAAGAAGCCCTCAGCCACTACCACGAGCGGCGCGCGTCCACGATCGAAAGCCTCGTCCACCCATTGAACAATGTCATCTGCGGTGACAGAAACTTCGGGGATGAGGATGGCGTGAGCTCCAGCGGCCATACCGGCGTGCAAAGCGATCCAGCCCACGTGGCGACCCATCACTTCGGCCACCATGACGCGGTGGTGCGATTCGCCGGTGGTGCGCAAGCGGTCGATGGCTTCAGTGCCGATCTGTACCGCGGTGTCAAAGCCGAAGGTGTAGTCCGTGCCGTTGAGATCGTTGTCGATAGTTTTGGGGACGCCCACGATGGGAAGTCCGGCGTCAGCCAGGCGCTTCGCTCCAGCGAGGGTGCCTTCGCCGCCAATGACCATGAGCGCGTCGACGCTGTTCTCTTTGAGCACCTTGCTGATGTGCTCAGGACCGCCCAACGGACCGTCAAATGGGTTGACGCGCGAGGTGCCAAGGATGGTGCCGCCCTGCTTGGAAATACCGCGCACTGATTGCCGTGGAAGGTCGATGATTTCGCCTTCAGTGACGCCCTTCCAGCCGTCCTTGAAGCCAACAAATTCATCCCCGTGACGCTTGATTCCGCCAAGGACTGCGCCTCGAATCACTGCGTTAAGTCCGGGGCAGTCGCCGCCGCTCGTCATGATGCCAATTCTCATGAAGAATTTCGCTTTCTGCTCGCGCTGTCACACTTGTCGCTGAGCACAGCACTGGGCTCACCCTTTGAGTGTATCGGGTGAGCCCAGAGATGTTGATTCGTGAAGTTAGCGTTTCTGGCCGGACGTGAATGCGCGCTCAATTGGGATGCTTCCGTCTTGCCACGGCAGCACTAGCCAGGCCACAAGATAGGTCACCCAGCCCACTACGGGGAGCAGAAAAGCGACGAGCATGAGCGCTCGCACCAAGAGCGTATTGAGACCAAACTTTGCGGCGATTCCGCCACACACGCCGCCGAGCCAACGCTCGGGTCCGCGACGAAACGGGATGGATCGCAAGGTTTCGAACATGGGATTCATGAGTTTGCCTTTCTGCTTGAATTTCGATGAGTCAGGATGCCGCCGATGATCAACAGGAAGCCTGCGCCGGCGAGGATGGATGCTCCCACGATGGCTGGGTCATACGTCCACTGCAGGAGGTTTGCACCGAGAACCAGGATTGCGACGACGACTGCCACAAGTCCCAGCACGAGCGTTGCGGTGGGGAAGGGCGGACGTTGCGGGACGGGCGTTGACGCGTAGTGAGACTCGTCGTGTGTTTCTGTTTCTGAGACCGGCGTTGACTCGAAGATGTTCTGGGAGTCTTCGCTCGGCGACGGATGATTGGTACTCATGTCTAATTCTCCTCCGTCGTGACCTCGAGGCTGCTGAAGGCGCCCTCGACGTTCACGGTCAGGGTGGGGCCAGTGACCTCGCCGTTGATGATGTAGGGGCTGTTTACCGCAAGACCTGTCGAGCGACTGCTTTCCCCGTCGGCGTCGGTGATGGATAGCGAATAGAACGCGGCTTCGGCGTCGATCACTACGCGGCGATCGTTGGGAACTTTGAGGTTCAGCGTGCTGAAAGCGCTCGTGACACTCACCGTGGTGTCCTCAGAGATCTCGTTGGACACATCGCGCAGGTCAACCGTGCGGGTTCCAAAGATGGTGGGCTGGTCAACACCGGCACCCGTGCCCACATAGGCGGGGTACGTGGTCAGCTCGGTGTGATCACGTGCAGCAGAGATCATGGTGAAAATCAGGACCACAATCGTGAAGGGCACCAAAGCGCCTCCGCGTCGGCGAGTGCTCGCCGCGAAAACGAGGCCCAGACCTAGCACTAAGAGTGCTGCAGCCGCGATGGTGCCAGCCGTGATTTCGAATCCCGGGATCCAGTTTTCGATGTTGGCGAAGACCAAGAAGCCCACCGTGAGGAGCGCCAAGCCCAAGAAGATCATCGCGATGTTGCCCGGGAGCTTGGGACGTGCGGCGCGTTCGCGGGCCACGCGTTCACGCTCCATGGCGCGCTCGTACCGTTCTTGCGCACGCGGGTCCGTATACGCTCCCGGTTGCTGCGCGGTTCCGGACTGCGGAGCCGATCCCGAGTGGAGAGGCGCGGTCGAGCTGGGGTAGTCGTACTGGTAGGAGTATGAATACGACGGCGACGCGGTGCTTGCGTGAGTTGCCTTCTCTGAAGACGCCGCTCCAGGCGTGCCAGTTGTTGTAGCTGTCCAGGAGGAGCCGTTCGGCCGGCGTCCGCGCGTAGTTGTGATCAGGTAGATGATGAAGCCGATCACCGCAAGGGTGAGAAGGACCCGGATGACGTCTCCGGCATCCCCGTCATTGCCCCAACGCCGCCCAAAGTAGCCGGGGCTACTGAACAGTCCGATGGCCGCAAAGACGGTGGCGCCCGTCATGCCGGCGCTCCAGCGGCCTCGACCCGCTTCTTGAGCGTGAATCCTGCCGTCAGGTTCTGGCAACAGCGCCCACAACACGCCATAGACCAAGGGGCCAACGAGCGAAAGCAAGCCCAGCACCACAAAGATGCCGCGCGCCAGCGTTGGATCAATACCAATTCGATTCGCGATGCCACCCACCACACCACCGATCCACCGATCTTGAGACCGTGGCATGTGCAAAGAGCGCAACCAGCCAAAGAACCCAGGCTCGCGGCTTGGCGCTCGGGGCGGTTCGCGGGGCGGCTCGGGACGAGAGTCATCCGAAGGGTCCGACGGCGCGTGGCCCGGTTCCTCGGCAGGTGTTGGAGAGAGTGAATCGTTCATGACTCCATCCTTCCCAAGTACAGGGGATCCCCGCTATGAGGTAACACCCTGATTGAACCCTGAACGGGCCCCCTTCCGCCCCCGAATCCTGCACCTAAAACACCCTGAGCGTGTTTTGATGGAAGCATGCTTCCCGAGACCCCGCTGCAACGCCCGCCCTTGGTGCGGGGACCCGAAAAGTGGGTGGCGGGTGTCTGCACCGGAGTTGCGAGGCACCTCGACGTGGATGTCCGCGCCGTCCGTATCGCCATGGCAGTGCTGACCGTCTTCGGCGGGGCCGGTGTCCTGCTCTACGCCTGGTTATGGATTTTCGTACCGCGTGCTGGCGAGACGGATCGCGCTCGCAGTATTTCTGAAGCGGGAAAGCGCTCGGTGAGCAGCGCCGTCGTGCAACAAAAGCAACAGGACCTCAACGCAGCGGAGGAGCCCGCCCAAGTCAACCGCAATATTGCCGGGCGCGAGCTGCTGGCAGGTGCGCTCTTGCTCGTGGTCGCGGCGCTACTCGCGGCAACCATTTTTGGATTCAGTGTTGAATGGCGCATCATTCTGCCGGCGGCGGCCATCGTGGTGGGTGCGGTGACGGCGTGGCTGCAACTCGATGCGGACCGTCGTGGCGATCTGCGAAAGAGCGTGGGCGCCGAACGCTGGATTGGCGCGATTCGCCTGATCGCCGGGCTTGTTCTGGTGGTAGGTGGAGCACTCGCTCTGTTGACCGGGGTGGTGCCGGTTGACTCTTTGGTGTCAGGAACGCTCATTGCTGTCGCGATCCTGGCTGGCGTCGTGCTGGTGCTGTTGCCGTGGGCGCTCCGCGAGTGGAGGCGCTTCGTAGCGGAGCGATCCGCAGGGTGGCGAGCGGCAGAGCGCGCGGAAATCGCAGCGCACCTGCACGATTCCGTCCTTCAAACCCTCGCGCTCATCCAACGCCGCGCGGATGATCCCGCCATGGTGGCGCGCCTCGCACGTTCTCAAGAACGAGAGCTGCGCGAATGGCTTTACGGCGATCAAGAGGACGTTGCGGCGGACTTGTTTGCGAACATCAAGCGTGAGGCCGGGCGGATTGAGGATGATTTCGGCGGTGAGATCAGCATTGTGAGCGTGGGCAGCACGCCGAGCGAGCTTCCCGGTGCCGAAGCGCTCCTGCACGCGACGCGCGAAGCCATGCTCAACGCCGTCAAACACGGTGGCGGCAAAGTGTCCGTCTACTGTGAGGCCGCACCAGAACGCATTGAGATCTTCATCAGGGACCACGGGCCAGGCTTCAAGATCTCCGATATTCCGGAGGATCGGCGCGGACTGAAAGACTCCATTGTGGGGCGCATGGAACGCCACGGCGGCACGGCCCGAGTCGCCAGCACGCCCGAAGGGAGCGAAATCTCCCTCCAACTACCCGTGACCGCGCACGAACAGGAGAAAACAGCATGACCGAAGACGCTCTGAACAGTCCCGGTAGCGCTCGTGAACCATTGCGCGTGGTGCTCGTCGATGACCACGGCATCTTCCGTGCCGGCCTGCGCGCGGAACTGGGGCCGGAACTGAACATTGTGGGGGAGGCCGCGTCCGTCGAAGAAGCCGTGCGCGCGATTCATGAGCTCGCCCCGGACGTGGTTCTGCTCGACGTGCACTTGCCCGGCGGCCGCGGTGGCGGGGGAGCCGAAGTGGCGCAAGCGTGCGCGTCCGTGCCCACGAGATTCTTGGCGCTGTCCGTCTCCGATGCCGCCGAAGACGTGGTTGCCGTGATCCGCGCCGGCGCTCGCGGATACCTGACGAAATCCGCTACCGGCGCTGACATCACCAGTGCGGCGTATCGCGTGGCTGCGGGGGATGCCGTGTTCTCTCCGCGGCTTGCGGGATTTGTGTTGGACGCATTCGGTACGACGGCGGCGACTGACACCGAGGACAATCTCGATCTGCTGTCGGCGAGAGAAATGCAGGTCATGCGGCTGATTGCGCGCGGTTACACCTATAAGGAAACCGCGAAAGAGCTCTTCATTTCCATCAAGACGGTGGAAACTCATGTCTCGGCGGTTCTGCGGAAGTTGCAGTTGTCCAATCGGTACGAACTAGCACGATGGGCGTCGGACCGCCGCATTATTTAGCAGCAATTCGACGCCCATCGGGGTGAACTTCATTGAGTTTTTATCTGCTGGGTTGTGCCCCGCGTTGGTGCTATCTCTGAGCCTTATGTGGCCCGGCGTTGTTAGCCCAAGAAACGCTTGAGGCGATCCATGCCCTCGTGCAGGTCTTCGTCACCGAGTGCGTAGGACAAGCGGATGAATCCGGACGGGCCGAATGCTTCGCCTGGAACCACGGCAACTTCGGCCTGTTCAAGGATCAGCGAAGCCAATTCGGCGGAGGTCTGCGGCGTAACGCCTGCGATCTCGCGGCCAAGAAGTCCGCGCACATCCGCATATGCGTAGAACGCACCCTTCGGAGTGGGGCACTCAATGCCGTCGATCGAGTTCAGGGCGTCGACCATCGCGCGGCGACGACGGTCGAAGGCTACCTTCATCTCATTCACTGCATCCAAAGAGCCGGATACAGCGGCGAGGGCTGCCATCTGGGACACGTTCGCCACGTTGGACGTCGTGTGCGACTGCAAGTTGGTGGCTGCCTTGATGACATCGGCTGGGCCGGCCATCCATCCCACGCGCCAGCCGGTCATGGCGTACGTCTTAGCGACACCATTAAGGATGACCACTCGATCTGCGAGTTCAGGGGCAGCCGTGGCAATCGACGTAAACGAGGCGTCGTCGTACACCAAGT
Organism: Neomicrococcus aestuarii; assembly: GCF_014201135.1. Classification (NCBI taxonomy): domain Bacteria; kingdom Bacillati; phylum Actinomycetota; class Actinomycetes; order Micrococcales; family Micrococcaceae; genus Neomicrococcus; species Neomicrococcus aestuarii. Next base: position 2,377,316 of record NZ_JACHDR010000001.1, read on the forward strand.
GCTCGTAAATCTCATCCGTCACCACCCACAGACCCTTTTCCGCAGCCCAGCGCCCAATCTCAGCGACCTGCTCAGGTGAGTAAACCGCGCCCGTGGGGTTGGACGGGGAAACGAACAGCAGAATCTTGGTCTTCTCCGTCAACGCAGCCTCAAGCTGATCAACAGTCACCAAATAGCCCTGCTCTGGGCCAGCGAAAACCTCCACGGGAACACCCTCGGCCAAGCGAATGGCCTCCGGGTACGTGGTCCAGAACGGGGTAGGAAGCAAAACTTCGTCACCTGGATCAAGCAACGTTGCAAAGGTGTTGAAGACGGCCTGCTTGCCACCGTTGGTGACAAGAACCTGCGAGGCCTCGATGTTGTAAGAAGAATCACGCGCCGTTTTTTGCGCAATCGCTTCACGAAGCTCCGGCAAACCGGCAGCAGGGGAGTAACGGTGGAACTTCGGCTGCTTCGCGGCGGCGACGGCCGCTTCCACGATGTAATCCGGGGTCGGGAAATCTGGCTCGCCAGCGCCGAAGCCAATGACGGGACGACCCGCGGCCTTGAGGGCTTTTGCCTTGGCATCTACCGCGAGAGTGGCGGATTCTGCGATGGATCCGATGCGTTGTGAAATGCGGGCCATAGTCACTGTCCTCGATGCTCGAAAATGTAGAGGGGGAACGAACCGAAAAACGGTTGTCACCAGCCTATCGCTGAGCGCGGATTCATGTGCAGGATGTACTCAGTTCGACTTGAGGGCTTTGATTGCGTAAACTATTTCCTCGGCGTGCAAACGTCTGAAGGGTAGTGGCGCAATTGGTAGCGCAGCGGTCTCCAAAACCGCAGGTTGCAGGTTCGAGTCCTGTCTGCCCTGCGCAGTAGCAGTTATCCCCGAGCGGGATGGGGTTTCAACGTTCCGCCACAGTGCGGACGCGCTGAGATCGTCAATGATTCATTGCTGGAGGAACCTAAGTGACTGAGACGACGGCGAACTCTTCGCAATCGCCGCGCGGTGATAGCGCAGCGAAGCGAGGCTTCTTCGCTCGCATCGCACTGTTCTTTCGACAAGTCATCGATGAGCTCCGCAAGGTAGTAACCCCCACTCGTAGCGAGTTGCTGAACTACACGCTCGTAGTGCTTGGCTTCGTCATCGTGGTCATGCTTCTGGTTGCTGGCTTGGATTTCTTGTTCGGAACTGGCTCTATCGCCGTCTTTACAAATCCACCAGAGCAGTAAGCTAGCCCCTCGCGGACGAGCCTATGGGCGAAGCCGTACGGCTTATGAAAGCAAGAGGGCGTGAAATAGTCACGGCTGGCAAGTAATCAGGAATCAGGAGCTTTAGTGTCTCGGGAAGAACTCGAACAGCAGGAAATCGAAGCAGTGAACGAGAGCGCCGATGTGCAGGATGCACCGGTGGCTTCTGACGTTAACGCTTCCTTCTCTGATGCTGACAATTTCTCGCTAGAGAACGACGACGCAGCTTCCGTTGCTGAGGACGCATCCGTTGAGGCGGAGTCGGCTGACGTAGAAGAAGAAGCGGACGTCGATGTAGCGGATGAGGACACGGAGTCTGAGGACGCCGAGTCCGACGATGACGATACCGACGGTGAGTCCGAAGGATCCTCTGAAGAAGAGGGTGCTGAGGACGAGGACGGCGAACCTGCCGAAGCCAAGACCGAAGAAGAGCTCATTGCTGAGTTCCGCACCAAGCTGCGTCGTCAGCCTGGTGACTGGTACGTCATCCACTCCTACGCTGGCTACGAAAACCGCGTCAAGGTAAACCTTGAGACTCGTATCCAGACCTTGAACATGGAGGATTTCATCTACGAAATCCAGGTTCCCATGGAAGAGGTCGTGGAAATCAAGAACACCACCAAGAAGATCGTTCGCCGCGTGCGTATCCCAGGCTACGTCTTGGTGCGTATGGAACTGACGGACGCTTCGTGGGGCGCCGTGCGCCACACTCCAGGTGTGACGGGCTTCGTGGGCAACGCTCACGATCCAGTGCCGCTCACCTTGGATGAAGTTGTTTCGATGCTCGCTCACACTGTTGTTGCTGAAGCTGAGGCTGAAGAGACGGGCAAGGCTGTTCGCCTCCCGATTTCCGAGGTCAACGTGGACTTCGAAGTTGGCGAATCTGTGATCGTCAACGACGGTCCGTTCGAGACCATGCCGGCCACGATCTCCGAGATCAAGCTCGAGACCCGCCAGCTTGTGGTACTGATCTCCGTGTTTGAGCGCGAGACCCCGGTAACCCTCTCGTTCAGCCAGGTCAACAAGATCTAGCGACCCCCCCCTTTGAGCGAACTGCAGGATCCGTCCTGAACCGGTTCGCCTTGAAAGTTTGAAAACTTCGTTTCTGTCAGGCCGCTTACTTGGCGGAAACGATTCGGCTACCGCGCCACGGTAGCCAAACCCCGCAAACACACTCCTGTGTTCGTGGGCAGAAGAAGAGTAGAAGGACCCGACATGGCCCCCAAGAAAAAGGTCACCGGCCTCATCAAGCTGCAGATCCAGGCAGGTGCTGCTAACCCAGCTCCTCCAATCGGTCCTGCACTTGGTCAGCACGGCGTCAACATCATGGAATTCTGCAAGGCGTACAACGCTGCAACGGAATCCCAGCGCGGCAACGTTATCCCAGTAGAAATCACCGTCTACGAAGACCGTTCGTTCACGTTCATCACCAAGACCCCACCGGCAGCAGAGCTCATCAAGAAGGCTGCTGGCGTCCAGAAGGGCTCGTCGACCCCGCACACCGTCAAGGTTGCAAAGTTGACCCAGGCTCAGGTCGAGGAAATTGCTTCTTCCAAGATGGAAGACCTCAACGCCAACGACATCAAGGCTGCTGCCAAGATCATCGCCGGCACCGCTCGTTCGATGGGCATCACCGTCGAGGGCTAGTCCTCGATCGGAACCAAATCATTAACAAACGACCCGCAATGATCTCGCCGGAAGCGAGTAGCGACGTCGTAGTGGCAGGGCCGAGCGCGGTCCAACAGACCACGACTGCATAAGGAGAAAACGCAGATGGCAAAGCGCAGCAAAGCATATGAGGCAGCTGCCGCCAAGATTCAGGCGGACAAGCTGTACACCCCGGCCGAGGCAGTAGCCCTCGCCAAGGAGACGGCCACCTCGAAGATGGACGCAACCGTTGAGGTTGCATTCCGTTTGGGTGTTGACCCACGTAAGGCAGACCAGATGGTCCGCGGTACGGTCAACCTCCCACACGGCACCGGCAAGACCGCTCGCGTCTTGGTGTTCGCAAACGGTGACAAGGCAGACGCAGCTCGCGAAGCTGGCGCTGACTTCGTTGGTTCCGACGACTTGATCGAAAAGATCGCCGCCGGCTGGACCGACTTCGACGCAGCAGTTGCAACCCCGGACCTCATGGGCAAGGTTGGCCGTCTTGGTAAGGTATTGGGTCCTCGTAACCTCATGCCAAACCCTAAGACCGGCACCGTGACCATGGATGTTGCTAAGGCTGTCACCGACATCAAGGGTGGCAAGATCGACTTCCGCGTCGACAAGCACTCCAACCTTCACTTCATCATCGGCAAGGTCTCCTTCGACACCAACAAGTTGGCCGAGAACTACGCAGCTGCATTGGATGAAATCCTCCGTCTGAAGCCTTCCGCTTCTAAGGGTCGTTACATCTCCAAGGCAACCGTTGCAACGACCTTCGGCCCTGGCATCCAGGTTGACCCGAACGTCACCAAGGTTGTTTCTGAGTAATTCAGACGCTTTCTAACTCAAGCGGTTGATGTAGCCCTGGCCTTCGCTCTTCGGAGTGAATGCTGAGCTAATTGACTGCTAGTCGCAGAGGCGGCATCTCGAAAACTCGGGGTGCCGCCTCTCGCGTACCTCGCTACTTCCGGTGATGACGGGTGGCTCGTGGCGATCGGGCGGTGCCGCCTCCATCTTCGGGGCCATTCAGAGTTACTCGTAGCCTGAGTTGCGGGATCGTCTTGATTGAGACAGTGATTTCGCAACTCCAGCTACATTTGGATGGAAATGGGCCCTCAGCGGGCCCGAAAACAGGGGCGAAACGCAACACCAGCTACGATCCGGTGGCCTAGATGGCGCCCGAGATGTTCGCCGAACCATGCATCTGCAACAATGCCTACGATTGCCGGTGCTTCTTCGACCTGCCCATGGCTCGACGAGCGACACCTTTGCGGTTGGGCTAGTCAATCGTCCCTAGACTTGCAGGTTCGTTGGCGACCTGGCGACCTGGCGGCGAATCGGCAAGCCTAGCGACGATCAGCTTCCCGGTCGTCGCAAAGTGGCCTCACAAGGACGTGACCAAGTGCTGCGAACACGAAATGCAGTGACGTGACCTCGTGAATGGGTCGCGCGATCTCCCGCAGTGGCTGATTGACGTCGCAAAGTGGCCGCGGATTTGGAGTTACACCCGCACTCCCGCTAAAGTAGTACGTACCAAAGACCGTTGGTTGGTTTTTTGTGTTCTCTGGTTTCATTCAGTCAACTTGTTCCTGATTCGTCATGAACGGCTGATTGCTGAAGACGGAGATCTCAAAGAACTCGAAGGATCCTCATCAAGAGGACGCCCGCGTAGGTGACACACAGTGAATGTTGAGTGAAAACTCGAAGAATGTTTACGCCCCGTGCACCTGCACCGGGGCGTTTTTTATTGACTTCCTTCCAGCCAACAAGAATTCGAACCCAGGAAGGAGGGTTATGGCAACGCCGAATAAGATCTCCGCAGTTGAGGAGATCACTACCGATTTCAAAGAGTCGGAAGCAGCTGTCCTAACCGAATACCGTGGGCTTTCCGTTGGCCAGTTGAAGGAACTTCGCCGTTCGCTTGGTGCTGAAACCAAGTACTCGGTTGTGAAGAACACCTTGGCTGGCATTGCGGCAAAGGAAGCCGGCATCGAGGCCTTCGAAGGCCAGCTTGCCGGTCCTACCGCAATCGCTTTCATCAAGGGTGACGCAGTGGCAGCAGCCAAGGCGCTCACGGACTTCGCGAAGGCTAATGACAAGCTCATCATCAAGACCGGCGTGTTCGAGGGCAAGGCCCTTGACGCAAGCGGCATCGCTGCTCTCGCTGCTCTTGAATCCCGCGAGCTCCAGCTCGCAAAGGTTGCTGGCGTCCTCAAGGCTCCGGCAGCTGCAGCAGTTCGTATCATCGATGCTTTGCGTTTGAAGCTCGAAGAGACCGACGGCGCAGCACCTGCTGCCGAGGCACCTGCCGAGGCCTAGGCCCAACCCCCATTCATTTTGCGCTGAAGAGCGCACCCAACGAAAGGACGCCACACCATGGCGAAGCTCACGACCGACGAGCTCCTTGAAGCGTTCAAGGAAATGACCATCATCGAACTTTCCGAGTTCGTGAAGGCATTCGAAGAGAAGTTTGAAGTTACCGCTGCTGCTGTTGCAGTTGCAGGTCCTGCAGGCGGTGCTGGCGATGCCGGCGCAGCTGAAGAGAAGGACGAGTTCGACGTTGTTCTTGAAGCCGCTGGCGACAAGAAGATCGGCGTTATCAAGGAAGTCCGCGCGTTGACTTCCCTCGGCCTGAAGGAAGCTAAGGATCTTGTTGATTCCGCTCCTAAGGCAATCCTTGAAGGTGTTAACAAGGAAACCGCTGAAGCTGCTAAGGAAAAGCTCGAAGCAGCAGGCGCAACCGTTACCCTCAAGTAATAGGTTTCGAATTCACGAGAATCCCTCGTCGCCTTCGGGTGGCGGGGGATTCTCGCATTTCCAAGCTTTGAATGCGGGTCTGTGAATGATCCGGCAACTCGGCCGCATAGTTATGTCGAGACACAAAATAGTCACGGTAAGCTCTCTGTGTCATGTCTAACATCCCCTCCCAGTTCTCGGCGCTCAAAACCGTCCCTGGTCGAGACGGTCGAATCGCCCTGATCGACGGGGTTCGTCTGATTGCGGCCGTGATTGTGGTGTTGTACCACTACACCGCGTGGCATCACGATCGGTGGGGAACCGCAACAGCGGCGCAAGCGTGGCCACAGCTGGCCCAGTTCACGGTCTTCGGAAACATGGGCGTGCAGCTCTTTTTCATCATTTCTGGCTTCGTGATCTTGCTATCCAGCTATGGCCGCAGCAAGGCGAAGTTTGTGGGTTCGCGAGTGGGCCGCTTGTATCCGGCGTATTGGGTGGGTGTCATCATTACCGGTACGTTGGTGTTTTTTATTTGGCAGCAGCCCAGCCCCACGTTGACGGTGGGGGAGATTCTGGTGAACCTCACCATGTTCCAGGGCGCCTTCAAGATCGAGGACGTCGACGGTGTCTATTGGACGCTGTGGGCGGAGCTTCGCTTCTACATCATGATTCTGCTTCTCATGAGTCTGAAATGGCTCACACCCACAAAAGTCCTCGCGTTCGCCTTCATCTGGCCCGTCGTAGGACTCATTCTTCAGCTGGCGTTTCCGGATGGTCCCGCGCAGGTCTGGATTTCCCAGTTGCTCATGCCGAAGTATGCAGGGCTTTTCACGGGCGGCATGGCGCTCTTTTTGATCTATAAGTTTGGCCCCTCGTGGCAACGTGGGGCGGCGTTGATACTTTCGGCCACGATCGCGGCGTTCCACACGAGCATTTACGGCCCGCATGAGGCGAAGGAATTTGTGGGGATCGAGCCGCCCGCGATCGCCTATTGGTTGATCGTGTTGGGCTTCTTCGCGATGTTGAGCATCTTGACGCTCACGCGGCTGAATCGCGTGAACTTCGGCGGGTTGAAGACGGCTGGCGCCATCACGTACCCGATGTACCTGTTGCATCAGGTGATTGGCTGGTGGCTCATTGGTTTGCTGTCTCCGGTGCTGCCTCGTTGGGCGACGCTCGCGCTGGTCATCGCGCTCATTGCCGTGGCGGCGTGGGGCGTCAACCGCTGGGTTGAGGTCCCCTTTGGTGGGCGACTCGCGAAGTTGGTGGAGAAAAAGCTGAGCCGGCACCGTCGTGAGACAGCACCGGCCCAGAAGGGGTTGCGTAGTTCCTAGAGGAAGAGGGTCAGGGCCTCGCCTTGGCCGCCGCCGCCGCAGAGGCTGACGGCTGCTTTTCCGCCACCACGACGACGCAGCTCAAGCGCCGCATGCAGGGCCAGTCGCGCTCCGGATGCGCCAATGGGATGCCCGAGTGCGATGGCGCCACCGTGGATGTTGGTTTTCTCGAGCGGGTAGTTCAGGTCCTTGAGGGACTGAACGGCGACGGCGCCGAAGGCTTCGTTGATCTCGATGAAGTCCAGATCCTCAACGTTCCAGCCTTGACGCTGGACCGCGGAGATGATGGCGTTGGACGGTTGCGAATGCAGGGACGTGTCTGGTCCGGCGACTTGTCCGGGAGCGCCGATGGTTGCGAGGATCGTGAGCCCGTGCTGTTGTGCGTACTCTCGCGAGGTAATGACGACGGCGGCTGCGCCATCTGAAAGTGGCGAGGAGTTTCCGGCGGTGATGGTGCCTTCTTTGTCGAAGGCGGGGCGAAGCGCGCCGAGGGATTCAACTGTGGAATCGGGGCGGATGCCTTCGTCCTTGGTTACCTGAACGGGGTCGCCCTTGCGCTGCGGAATGACGACGGGAACAATTTCGTCGTCGAAAACGCCGTCGGCTGCTGCCTTACCCGCGCGCTGGTGGGATTGGGCGGCAACGTCATCTTGAGGCTCGCGGGCAATGCCCAACTCACCGTTCTTGCGTTCGGTGGAAATTCCCATGGATTGGCCGTCGAAAGCGTCCGTGAGACCGTCGAAGGCTACCGAGTCAACGGCCTTCATGTCACCGTAGCTCCAGCCCACGCGGGCGCCGGGGAGAAGATAAGGGGCGTTCGTCATCGATTCCTGGCCACCTGCCACCACAACGTCAGCTTCGTTCAGGCGAACGAGCCGAGCGGCGTCGGTAATGGCGGCGAGGCCGGAGAGGCACACCTTGTTGATGGTGACGGTGGGGGTGTTCCAGCCAAGGCCCGCTTTGATAGCGGACTGGCGTGCCGGGTTCTGACCTTGCCCGGCTTGCACCACATGACCCATGATGACTTGTTGAACGGCTTCGGGGGAGACCCCAGCCTTCTCCAACGCGCCGACGATAGCGACAGCGCCGAGTTCGACTGCCGACTGGCTGGCGAGAGCGCCCTTGAACTTTCCAAACGGGGTACGTGCGCCCCCAACAATCACCGCATCACGCGGGTTTTCGAGCGAAACCGCAGCTGCGGCGTCGTCATTGACAGAATCTGACGTCATGGAAATCCTCACAATCTCACCCAAAATATGTTCTACGACACATCGCTGTGTTCAGGAACTAGGCTACCCGTGATCGAGTGGAGAAATTCGCTTTTACATGTTATGCGCAAGCGTGTAATATGGATCTTTGCGTCTCCCTCATTTTTTTGCAGCCTTCATATAGCGGTGGGCTCAGCCATAGTAGCGACTAGTGCGCTCTGAGGGGAACGTCCGGAAACATGACGGTCTGTGGAAGGATCTCTCTTGGTGGCCTCGAGCACCCCAGCAAACCATACCGCTAGCTCGGCCCGTACCGCGGAAGCGGCAGGTCGACTCTCATTCGCTAAGATTCAGGAACCTTTGGATGTTCCTGACCTCTTGGCGCTGCAAACCCAAAGCTTTGACTGGCTTGTCGGCAACGACGCCTGGAAGGCTCGCGTTGAGGAAGCTGTAGCCCGTGGTGACCACGGACTTGCAACGACCTCGGGTCTGGCAGAAATCTTCGAAGAAATCTCCCCGATTGAAGACTTCCAGGGCACCATGTCCTTGAGCTTCTCGGATCCAGAATTCGCAGATCCAAAGTACACCATGGCCGAGTGCAAGGACCGCGACGCAACGTACGCGGCTCCTTTGTACGTCAAGGCCGAGTTCATGAACAACACCACGGGCGAAATCAAGCAGCAGACCGTGTTCATGGGCGACTTCCCACTCATGACGGACAAGGGAACCTTCATCATCAACGGCACCGAGCGTGTTGTTGTGTCTCAGTTGGTTCGTTCCCCTGGTGCTTACTTCGAGCGCACGCCGGACAAGACCAGTGACAAGGACATCTTCACCGCGAAGATCATCCCGTCCCGCGGCGCTTGGTTCGAGCTCGAAATTGATAAGCGCGACCAGGTTGGCGTTCGTCTTGACCGTAAGCGTAAGCAGTCCGTCACTGTCCTGTTGAAGGCTCTTGGCTGGACCGACTCCCGCATTCTGGAAGAGTTCGGCAGCTACGACTCGATCCGTGCAACGCTCGAGAAGGACTCTGTTAAGACTCGCGAAGAAGCTCTTCTCGACATCTACCGCAAGCTTCGCCCGGGCGAGCCACCAACGGTTGAAGCTGGTTGGGCGCTCCTCGAGAACTTGTACTTCAACTCGAAGCGCTACGACCTCGCAAAGGTTGGTCGTTACAAGATCAACCGCAAGCTCGGTGTTGACGTTGCCCTCAATGACCCGAAGGCATCCGTTCTTTCCGAGAACGACATCGTTGCCATGATCCACTTCTTGGTTGCTCTCCACGCTGGCGAGAAGACCATGAAGGGTGTCCGCAAGGGCGAAGAGGTTGACGTACGTATCGATGTTGATGACATCGACCACTTCGGCAACCGTCGTATCCGCGCCGTGGGCGAGCTCATCGAGAACCAGGTTCGTACGGGTCTTTCCCGTATGGAGCGCGTGGTTCGCGAACGCATGACCACCCAGGACGTCGAGGCCATCACGCCGCAGACCCTGATCAACATCCGTCCAGTGGTTGCAGCTATCAAGGAGTTCTTCGGAACCTCCCAGCTGTCCCAGTTCATGGACCAGAACAACCCGCTCGCCGGTTTGACCCACAAGCGCCGTTTGTCTGCGCTTGGCCCAGGTGGTCTTTCTCGTGACCGTGCAGGCATGGAAGTTCGAGACGTTCACCCGTCTCACTACGGACGTATGTGCCCCATCGAAACCCCTGAAGGCCCGAACATTGGTCTGATCGGTTCGTTGGCAACCTACGGCCGCATCAACGCCTTCGGCTTCATCGAGACCCCGTACCGTAAGGTCGTCAACGGCCAGGTCACGGAGCAGATCGACTACCTCACGGCAGACGAAGAGCTCGAAGCAGTGTTGGCTCAGGCAAACGCTCCTCTTGATGAGAAGAACTTCTTCACCGAAGAACTGGTCCTCTGCCGCGAACGTGGCGGTGGCGGTGAGCCTGTGCTCGTTGAGCCTGCTGAGATCGACTACATGGACGTTTCCCCACGCCAGATGGTGTCTGTGGCAACGGCTTTGATTCCGTTCCTCGAGCACGACGATGCTAACCGCGCACTCATGGGTGCCAACATGCAGCGTCAGGCTGTTCCACTCCTTCAGTCCGAGGCTCCTTTGGTGGGTACCGGCATGGAGAAGTTCGCAGCTGTTGACGCCGGCGACTCTGTCACCGCTCGTCAGTCTGGCGTCGTGACCGATGTGTCCGCTGACCTCGTCACCGTGATGAACGATGACGGAACGCAGACGCACTACCCGATCATGAAGTTCGCTCGCTCTAACCAGGGCAACGCTTACAACCAGCGCGTGCGCGTGACCGAAGGCGATCGCGTTGAGTTCAACTCGATCATCGCTGACGGTCCTTCCACGGACAAGGGCGAATTGGCTCTCGGTAAGAACCTCCTCGTGGCATTCATGTCATGGGAAGGCCACAACTTCGAGGACGCCATCATCCTGTCCCAGCGCATGGTCTCTGACGATGTGCTGACCTCGATTCACATCGAAGAGCACGAAGTTGACGCTCGCGACACCAAGCTGGGTGCCGAGGAAATCACGCGAGACATCCCGAATGTTTCCGAAGAAATCCTTGCTCAGCTCGACGAGCGCGGCATCATCCACATCGGTGCAGAGGTTGAAGCTGGCGACATCCTTGTGGGTCGTGTGACTCCAAAGGGTGAAACCGAATTGACCCCTGAAGAGCGCTTGCTCCGCGCTATCTTCGGTGAGAAGTCTCGCGAAGTTCGCGACACCTCGCTCAAGGTTCCACACGGTGAATCCGGAACCGTTATTGGCGTTCGTATCTTCGATCGCGATGACGACGACGAGTTGCCACCAGGCGTGAACCAATTGGTCCGCGTGTACGTTGCCCAGAAGCGTAAGATCACCAACGGTGACAAGCTTGCAGGCCGTCACGGTAACAAGGGTGTTATTTCTAAGATCCTCCCGATCGAAGACATGCCATTCCTTGAAGACGGAACCCCAGTTGACGTGGTCTTGAACCCACTGGGTGTGCCGGGCCGTATGAACGTGGGCCAGGTTCTTGAAATCCACCTCGCTTGGGCAGCTAAGCAGGGTTGGAAGATCGAGGGCGAGCCTGATTGGGTGAAGAACCTTCCGAACTTGCCGCGTGAAACCGGTCCAACGACGGTTGCAACCCCAGTGTTCGATGGTGCTAGCGAAACCGAAATCCGCGGAATCTTGGGTCACACCAACCCAACCCGCGATGGCGTTCGCTTGGTTGAGACCACCGGTAAGGCTCGTCTGATTGACGGCCGCTCCGGCGAACCGTTCCCGGATCCAATCTCCATTGGCTACATGTACATCTTGAAGCTTCACCACTTGGTGGATGACAAGATCCACGCGCGTTCCACGGGTCCTTACTCGATGATTACGCAGCAGCCATTGGGTGGTAAGGCACAGTTCGGTGGTCAGCGCTTCGGTGAAATGGAAGTGTGGGCGCTCGAAGCTTATGGCGCCGCTTACACCCTCCAAGAACTCTTGACCATCAAGTCTGACGATATTCACGGTCGTGTGAAGGTCTACGAAGCCATCGTCAAGGGCGAGAACATCCCCGAGCCAGGTGTGCCGGAATCCTTCAAGGTTTTGATCAAGGAAATGCAGTCCTTGTGCTTGAACGTTGAGGTCCTCACTGCTGATAACCAGCTGATCGACATGCGCGACTCGGATGAAGAACACTTCCGGGCCGCCGAAGAACTCGGAATCGACCTGTCGCGGGCGGAGCCGAACTCGGTAGAAGAGGTCTAATGCGGTAGCCGCCGCGAGGCACCCAAGCCAAACGGCGGCGTCGTATTTCCCCTTTATCACCGAGCGAAACTACCCGCTCCTCGGCGAGATCAACTCTCGCCCTTCACAAGATTTCTAAGCAAAAGAGAGAGACAGGACCTACATGTCCAACGAACCCTCATTCGGCAAGATGCGCATTGGCCTCGCTACCGCGGAGAACATCCGCGAGTGGAGCTACGGCGAGGTTAAGAAGCCGGAAACCATCAACTACCGCACGCTCAAGCCCGAGAAGGACGGCTTGTTCTGCGAAAAGATCTTCGGCCCGTCACGTGACTGGGAATGCTACTGCGGTAAGTACAAGCGTGTCCGCTTCAAGGGCATCATTTGTGAGCGCTGTGGCGTTGAAGTTACCCGCGCCAAGGTTCGCCGTGAGCGCATGGGCCACATCGAGCTCGCCGCTCCTGTAACCCACATCTGGTACTTCAAGGGTGTCCCATCCCGTTTGGGCTACTTGCTTGACTTGGCTCCGAAGGACCTCGAAAAGGTCATCTACTTCGCTGCCTACATGATCACCTCTGTTGACGAAGAGCGTCGTCACGCGGAATTGCCTAACCTTCAGGCTCAGCACGACATCGACAAGAAGCGCTTGCAGGATCAGCGCGACGCCGACATCGCCGCTGTTGCGAAGGATCTTGAGACCGAGCTTGCCGCTTTGGAAGCTGAGGGCGCTAAGAGCCCAGCTACCAAGAAGGCTCGCGATATGGCCGACAAGACCATGGCGCAGATCCGTAAGCGCGCCGACGCTGAGATCGAACGCATGGACCAGGTCTGGGACCGCTTCAAGAACCTCAAGGTCGCTGACCTTGAAGGTGACGAAGGCCTGTACCGCGCCCTGCGCGAAAAGTACGGACTGTACTTCGAAGGCTCCATGGGTGCCGAAGCTATCAAGAAGCGTCTTGAGAACTTCGACATGGCCGCTGAATCTGAGCTGCTGCACGACATCATCCAGAACGGCAAGGGCCAGCGCAAGACCCGCGCCCTCAAGCGCCTCAAGGTTGTCAACGCGTTCTTGTCCACGGACAACTCGCCACTTGGCATGGTCCTTGACGCCGTTCCAGTGATCCCACCGGAGCTTCGCCCGATGGTTCAGCTCGACGGTGGCCGTTTCGCAACGTCCGACCTCAACGACCTGTACCGCCGTGTGATCAACCGCAACAACCGCCTCAAGCGTTTGTTGGACTTGGGTGCACCGGAAATCATCGTGAACAACGAAAAGCGCATGCTTCAAGAAGCTGTGGACTCGTTGTTCGACAACGGCCGTCGTGGACGTCCGGTGACCGGACCGGGCAACCGTCCGCTCAAGTCGCTCTCTGACATGCTCAAGGGTAAGCAGGGTCGTTTCCGCCAGAACCTCTTGGGTAAGCGCGTTGACTACTCCGGCCGTTCCGTGATCGTTGTTGGTCCGCAGCTGAAGTTGCACCAGTGTGGTCTGCCTAAGCAGATGGCGCTTGAGCTCTTCAAGCCGTTCGTGATGAAGCGCTTGGTTGACCTCAACCACGCACAGAACATCAAGAGCGCTAAGCGCATGGTGGAGCGTTACAACCCACACGTGTGGGACGTTCTCGAAGAGATCATCACCGAGCACCCAGTGCTGCTGAACCGTGCACCTACCCTTCACCGCTTGGGCATCCAGGCGTTCGAGCCACAGCTCGTTGAAGGTAAGGCACTTCAGCTTCACCCGCTCGTGTGTGCAGCCTTCAACGCTGACTTCGACGGTGACCAGATGGCAGTTCACTTGCCGCTGTCCCCAGAAGCTCAGGCTGAAGCTCGCATCCTGATGCTCTCGAGCCACAACATCCTGAAGCCGTCCGATGGCCGTCCAGTTGCTTTGCCTTCCCAGGACATGATCATTGGTCTGCACCACTTGACCACCAAGCGTCCAGGTGAAAAGGGTGAGGGACGTTCGTTCTCGACCCCAGCAGAAGCCGTCATGGCGTTGGATAAGCGCGATTTGCACTTGAACGCAATCGTGAACATCCGCGTACCAAACTTCGTGCCATCTTCCGAGATGCCTGCACCTGAAGGTTGGGTTGAGGGTGAGCCAGCACTGATTACGACGTCGCTGGGTCAGGTTCTGTTCAACGACACACTTCCCGAGGACTACCCATGGGTTGAAGGCGTTGCGGGCAAGGACAAGCTGTCCGAGATTGTTAACGACTTGGCTGAGCGTTACCCGAAGGTTCAGGTGGCATTGACCCTTGATCACCTCAAGGATGCTGGCTTCCGTTGGGCTACTCGCTCCGGTGTGACGGTTGCTATCTCTGACATCACCTCCAACATGGACAAGGCAGCCATCCTTGCTCCATACGAAGAGCGTGCTCTCAAGGTTCAGCAGAACTACGATTCCGGTTTGATCGCTGATGACGAGCGTCGTCAGGAGCTCATCGAGATCTGGAACAAGGCAACTGACGAAGTTGCTGAGGCCATGAAGAACGGCATGGAGAAGCTCAACACCATTAACCGTATGGTGACCTCCAAGGCTCGTGGTAACTGGCTGCAATTGCGTCAGATCGCCGGTATCCGTGGCCTCGTGTCCAACCCGAAGGGCGAAATTATCCCTCGCCCGATTAAGTCTTCTTACCGTGAAGGCTTGTCCGTTCTTGAGTACTTCATCGCTACCCACGGTGCCCGTAAGGGTCTTGCTGATACCGCGTTGAAGACCGCTAACTCGGGTTACTTGACGCGTCGTCTCGTGGACGTTTCGCAGGACGTTATTGTTCGCGAAGCTGACTGTGGCACCGAGCGTGGCTTGACCGTCACGATCGCGCGTCCAAACGAGACCACGGGCGAGTTGGTTCTTGATGAGACCGTAGAGAACTCTGCATACGCACGTACCCTGGCTGTTGACGTCGTTGACGCCAACGGTGAAATCCTCGGCAGCGCCGGCGATGACGTGGGAGACGTTGCAATCAACAAGTTCTTTGAGGCTGGCGTTACCACCGTCAAGGTTCGCTCCGTACTCACGTGTGAGTCCAAGGTTGGAACCTGTGCAGCTTGCTACGGCCGCTCCTTGGCAACGGGTAAGACCGTTGACATCGGCGAGGCTGTTGGCATTATTGCCGCACAGTCCATTGGTGAGCCGGGTACCCAGCTGACCATGCGTACCTTCCACACCGGTGGTGTTGCTTCCGCAGAAGACATCACCCAGGGTCTGCCTCGTATTCAGGAACTCTTCGAAGCGCGTACCCCTAAGGGTGTCGCTCCGATTTCCGAGGTTGCAGGTCGCGTCAACATCGAAGACACGGATCGCCAGCTTCGCTTGGTGATCACGCCTGATGATGGCACCGAAGAGATTGCTTACCCGGTCTTGCGTCGTGCACGTCTCTTGGTCAAGGATGGCGAGTCCGTCACCGTTGGCCAGCAGCTTGTTGCCGGTGCTATTGACCCGAAGCAGGTTCTTCGTGTTCTTGGCCCTCGTGAAGCCCAGAAGTTCTTGGTTCGCGAAGTTCAGAACGTGTACCAGTCCCAGGGTGTGGGCATCCACGATAAGCACGTGGAAGTCATCGTTCGCCAGATGCTTCGCCGCATCACCGTGATCGAGTCCGGCGACACCAACTTGCTCCCGGGCGAGTTGACCGACCGTGCTCGCTTCAC
This sequence comes from Neomicrococcus aestuarii, assembly GCF_014201135.1. Taxonomy (NCBI): domain Bacteria; kingdom Bacillati; phylum Actinomycetota; class Actinomycetes; order Micrococcales; family Micrococcaceae; genus Neomicrococcus; species Neomicrococcus aestuarii. Next base: position 2,392,884 of record NZ_JACHDR010000001.1, read on the forward strand.
CGATGAGAACCGTGCGGCCGTACAGCAGGGCTTGACTCCTGCATCCGGCCGTGACGAACTCATGGGTATCACGAAGGCATCGTTGGCTACGGAATCGTGGCTCTCGGCCGCATCCTTCCAAGAAACCACCCGCGTCTTGACGCAGGCGGCAATGGAAGCCAAGGAAGATACCTTGCTTGGTCTGAAGGAGAACGTCATCATCGGTAAGCTCATCCCAGCCGGCACCGGCTTGGATCGCTACACCCAGGTTGACGTGGAGCCGACCGAAGAAGCACGTGCAAACGTCTTCACCGGTCCAAGCGCCTTCTCCGGATTCGACTACGAGGGACTGGACACCGCACAGGGTGCACCGGACTACCTCGCCATGTCGATGGACGACTACAACTTCGGTGGCGACTTCCGCTAAGGAATAGCTCACGAAACGCAGGGCCCGTACTCTTCGGAGTGCGGGCCCTGCGCCGTTAACAGCTGTGTGAGAGCCTAACGGCTGTGTGAGAGTGGCTCGTGCAGCCCAGTAGAATCCCTCAGAGGTGAAGAAACAACTGGGTGTATTCTCATTTAGTTGTTTACGCGAAAAACGCTAGTCAGAAGCATTTCTTTCTATACTCCCGCAGAACTGCAGGGGAGTGCCTGAGGTGAGCTGCGTCGTCGTACTGGAAGAAGGCGAACCACTGAACCGCAGCCCGCGGCCCTAGTTATAGGCAATGGCGGGCGAATCTCATCCCAAAAGCCGAACGGTGTCAAGCACCAATTCGGAGGAGAGGCCCATGGCGTGCTAGGCTAGATCCAATTGTTTTTATGTGGCAAAGGGACACGGTCCGGGTTGCGGGTAGGTTGCGCAACGAATGCCACATTTTTGCACGCCTACGGTCTTTCCGCAGATCGTGCTGGAAACGACCATCAAATGCGAGTTCGCAACCGCGCTCAGGCGGACAACTTGCATGGAATTAATATCAACTGGAGGACACAACAGTGCCTACTATTCAGCAGCTGGTCCGTAAGGGCCGCTCGCCGAAGGTCAATAAGACCAAGGCTCCAGCCCTGAAGGGCAACCCGATGCGTCGTGGCGTATGCACCCGTGTGTACACCACGACCCCAAAGAAGCCAAACTCTGCTCTCCGTAAGGTTGCACGTGTGCGCCTCGCCGGCGGCATCGAAGTAACCGCTTACATCCCGGGCGTTGGACACAACTTGCAGGAGCACTCCATTGTGCTCGTTCGCGGCGGCCGTGTGAAGGACCTTCCTGGCGTTCGCTACAAGATCGTTCGCGGCGCACTTGACACCCAGGGCGTTAAGAACCGCCAGCAGGCTCGCTCCCGCTACGGCGCTAAGAAGGAGAAGAAGTAATGCCACGTAAGGGTCCAGCGCCTAAGCGCCCCATCGTGAACGATCCGGTATACGGATCCGCTCTCGTTACGCAGCTCATCAACAAGGTTCTCTTGGACGGTAAGAAGTCCACCGCAGAGCGCATCGTTTACGGTGCCCTCGAAGGTGCACAGGCTAAGACCGGCCAGGATCCAGTAGCAACCCTCAAGAAGGCTATGGACAACATCCGTCCAGCCCTCGAGGTTCGCTCCCGCCGCGTTGGTGGCGCAACTTACCAGGTTCCGGTCGACGTTAAGCCAGGCCGTGCAACTGCTCTCGCCCTCCGCTGGCTCGTTGGATACTCCAAGGCTCGCCGCGAGAAGACGATGATCGAGCGCCTCCAGAACGAAATCCTGGATGCCTCCAACGGTCTCGGTGCCGCTGTGAAGCGCCGCGAAGATACGCACAAGATGGCTGAGTCCAACAAGGCCTTCGCACACTACCGCTGGTAATAACGGATCGGTTGTCGTTGCAGGAGCGATAAAGTTTTATCGACTGCAACGACAGCCATCACACCTATCAAGGGAGACACCGTGGCACAGGACGTGCTCACTGACCTCAAAAAGGTTCGTAACATCGGCATCATGGCCCACATCGATGCTGGCAAGACCACTACCACCGAGCGCATCCTGTTCTACACGGGTGTAAACCACAAGCTCGGCGAGACCCACGACGGCGCCTCGACGACCGACTGGATGGAGCAGGAAAAGGAACGCGGTATCACCATTACCTCGGCTGCCGTTACCTGCTTCTGGAACCAGAACCAGATCAACATCATCGACACCCCGGGCCACGTTGACTTCACGGTGGAAGTTGAGCGCTCACTTCGCGTGCTCGACGGCGCCGTTGCAGTCTTCGACGGCAAGGAAGGCGTGGAGCCACAGTCTGAGACCGTGTGGCGTCAGGCTGACAAGTACAACGTTCCACGTATTTGCTTCGTGAACAAGATGGACAAGCTCGGTGCGGACTTCTACTTCACCGTTGACACCATCATCAAGCGCCTTGGCGCTACCCCGTTGGTTATGCAGCTTCCAATTGGTGCAGAGAACGACTTCGTTGGCGTTGTTGACCTCTTGACCATGAAGGCTTTCGTATGGCCAGGCGACGCCAAGGGTGACGTAACCATGGGCGCCAACTACGAAATCCAGGAGATCCCGGCGGATCTTCAGGAGCGCGCTGAGGAATACCGTGCCAAGCTCGTTGAGCAGGTTTCGGAATCCACCGATGAGCTCATGGAGAAGTTCCTTGAGGGTGAAGAGCTGACGATCGATGAGATCAAGGCCGGCATCCGCAAGATGGTCATCAACTCTGAGGCTTACCCAGTGTTCTGTGGTTCTGCCTTCAAGAACCGCGGCGTGCAGCCAATGCTCGACGCTGTGATTGACTTCCTTCCTTCGCCACTCGACGTGCCAGCTATGATCGGTCACTTGCCGAACGACGAAGAAGCAGAAGCTACTCGCGAGCCTTCCGCTGATGAGCCATTCTCCGCACTTGCGTTCAAGATTGCAGCTCACCCATTCTTCGGTCAGCTCACCTTCGTGCGCGTTTACTCGGGTAAGGCAACCGGCGGTATGCAGGTTCTGAACTCGACCAAGGGCAAGAAGGAGCGCATCGGAAAGCTCTTCCAGATGCACGCCAACAAGGAAATGCCAGTGGACGAAGTGACCGCAGGTCACATCTACGCTGTCATTGGCCTCAAGGACACCACCACCGGTGACACCTTGTGCGCAGTTGACGCTCCGATCGTTCTTGAATCCATGTCCTTCCCTGAACCAGTGATCTTCGTGGCCATCGAGCCTAAGACCAAGGGTGACCAGGAAAAGCTGTCCACCGCTATCCAGAAGCTCTCCGCTGAGGACCCAACCTTTACGGTTTCCCTCAACGAAGAAACTGGCCAGACGGAAATCGGCGGCATGGGCGAGCTCCACCTCGACATCCTCGTTGACCGTATGCGTCGCGAATTCAAGGTGGAAGCTAACGTTGGTAAGCCACAGGTTGCTTACCGCGAGACCATCAAGAAGAAGGTCGAGAAGGTCGACTACACCCACAAGAAGCAAACGGGTGGATCCGGCCAGTTCGCAAAGGTTCAGGTTACTTTCGAGCCTTTGGACACCGCAGACGGAACGTTCTACGAGTTCGTCAATGGTGTGACCGGTGGACGTATTCCTCGCGAATACATCCCATCTGTGGACGCTGGTATCCAGGACGCCATGCAGTTCGGCATCTTGGCCGGCTACCCAATGGTGGGCGTGAAGGCTACCTTGATCGACGGCGCTTACCACGATGTTGACTCGTCTGAAATGGCGTTCAAGCTCGCAGGTTCGCAGGTCTTCAAGGAAGGCGCACGTCGCGCTAACCCGATTCTTCTTGAGCCGGTTATGAACGTCGAAGTCCGTACTCCTGAGGAGTACATGGGCGACGTAATTGGTGACTTGAACTCCCGCCGTGGTTCCATCCAGTCGATGGAAGACGCTGCAGGCGTGAAGGTTGTCAAGGCGTTTGTGCCATTGTCCGAGATGTTCGGATACATTGGTGACTTGCGTTCCAAGACTCAGGGCCGCGCTGTGTACTCCATGGAGTTCAGCAGCTACGCCGAGGTCCCGAAGGCTGTTGCCGACGAGATCATCCAGAAGTCCCGCGGCGAATAGTCGGGGGAACAGTGCATTGGTTGCGGTGCCGGAAACGTTGCCGCAACCAATGCGCCCAGGCCGTCTAGCTTAAGCGCAGAGCACAACTGAGTGGATCAGTAGGTGCGATGTGTAAGACTGGCGGTTAGGGAGAGTTCCCAGTGCTTGACTATCAAGCTCCGGGGGACCAGTAATTTCATCAACCAGCAAAGACCACAGTAGACTTATACGAGTTTCGACCGCGATCAGCGGCGAATGTAAGTCTTCTGAAATCAAAGTTCTAGGAGGAACCTGTGGCGAAGGCAAAGTTCGAGCGCAGCAAGCCACACGTCAACATTGGCACCATCGGTCACGTTGACCATGGAAAGACCACGTTGACGGCTGCCATTTCCAAGGTGCTTGCAGACAAGTACCCTGACCTTAATGAGCAGCGCGACTTCGGCTCCATCGACTCGGCTCCGGAAGAGCGCCAGCGCGGTATTACGATCAACATTTCTCACGTTGAGTACCAGACCGAGAAGCGTCACTACGCACACGTTGACGCCCCGGGCCACGCTGACTACATCAAGAACATGATCACCGGTGCTGCTCAGATGGACGGCGCAATCCTCGTGGTTGCCGCTACTGACGGCCCAATGGCACAGACCCGCGAGCACGTTCTTCTTGCTCGTCAGGTTGGCGTTCCTTACCTTCTTGTTGCCCTTAACAAGGCTGACATGGTTGAGGATGAGGAACTTCTTGACCTCGTCGAGATGGAAGTTCGTGAACTTCTTTCTTCCCAGGAATTCGATGGCGACAACGCTCCTGTGATCCGCGTTTCGGGCCTTAAGGCTCTCGAAGGCGATCCACAGTGGGTCAAGTCTGTTGAAGACCTGATGGAAGCTGTTGACGAGTCCATCCCGGATCCAGTGCGTGACCGCGACAAGCCGTTCCTCATGCCTATTGAGGACGTCTTCACCATCACCGGCCGCGGTACCGTTGTTACGGGCCGTGCTGAGCGTGGCACCTTGCCAATCAACTCTGAAGTTGAGATTGTTGGCATCCGCCCAGTTCAGAAGACCACCGTTACCGGTATCGAAATGTTCCACAAGCAGCTCGACGAAGCTTGGGCTGGCGAGAACTGTGGCCTTCTTCTTCGCGGTATCAAGCGCGAAGACGTAGAGCGTGGACAGGTTGTTGTGAAGCCGGGTTCCATTACCCCTCACACCAACTTCGAGGCTAACGTCTACATCCTTTCCAAGGATGAAGGCGGACGTCACAACCCGTTCTACTCGAACTACCGTCCGCAGTTCTACTTCCGTACCACGGACGTCACCGGCGTTATCACCCTCCCAGAGGGAACCGAAATGGTTATGCCTGGCGACAACACCGAAATGTCGGTTGAGCTTATCCAGCCAATCGCTATGGAAGAGGGCCTCGGCTTCGCTATCCGCGAAGGCGGCCGCACCGTTGGTTCGGGACGCGTCACCAAGATCACCAAGTAATTTGGTTGATCTAGTGGTTCGTTTCTAACGAATTCTAGGAACTGGGCTCCACTGCTTCGGCGGTGGGGCCCAGTTCTTTTTGTATGCCCACTCTCCAGGCGCGTTCACTTGAGAACCATATGCCGGCCGGGTTGAGTGCACCGCGAGATACCAACTGACCGGGCGCAGCGTCGTCGTACTGGTTTAGGGCCGCAACTCTCGCTACGGATCCAGACCACCCCAGGAGAAGTGAGGCCATTTCTCTGCAACCCGCCTGCTATGCGCGGTCATTCTGCGACAGAAATTTCGCGGAATTTTGTAGCAAAGTGGCCGCGCATGGGGGAGGGGATCATGAACAGGACGGAAGTACGACGACGCAGCTCACTTAGGTGCGCAACCTCACGTTGCGTAGGATGAGGGTATGGAGTGGATTATTGCCCTCGTCATTATTGTCCTCGTGGTTCTGGGCGCGCTGTGGGTGCGCCGGAACTTCTCGCCCGAGATTGAGCGATACAAGAAGATTCGCCGCTCGGAAGAGATCGATCGTAAGTAGCGGGGGAGCTGCAGCCGGCGTCGTCGTCGCGCTGAACCTATTTGGGGTCTAGAGCCTCCGCGCACCGCATCCAAGCGGGCCAGCAGCGGCCCGGTTTGCCGTAGGGTGCCTTTGTCTGACACAATAGACAAGTTGTTCAAGCGCTTTCTCATGCTCTTCCGCCACTTCTGTTCAGTAATGTTCACGAAGTTGCCTTCGAGAGACTCGACTGAGACAACGTCCCTCTCGGGATAATGCCCGGGGTAGGGGTCGTTGACCGACCGAATCAGAGAAGCCCAAACATAACCCACCCAAGAATTTAGGTGTTTTCGTATCGTCAAGATCGCGACACGCCCGAGTTCGGGGGTCGGAGCCTCGACGGGGTGAGGAACCCGGATTTCATCCGGATTCAGTCCGTTGGAGGCGTGCCGGTCCACACGTATGGACCCGTTCGGCACATTGACCGAAACAGTTATTTACTGCAGAAAGAGGCTAAGAGCCATGGCGGGACAGAAAATCCGCATCCGGCTGAAGTCGTATGACCACGAGGTCATTGACGTTTCAGCACGGAAGATCGTTGAGACGGTGACGCGCGCAGGCGCTACCGTGGTTGGCCCAGTGCCGCTGCCTACGGAAAAGAACGTTTATTGCGTTATCCGTTCGCCGCACAAGTACAAGGACAGCCGCGAGCACTTCGAAATGCGCACCCACAAGCGGTTGATCGACATCATTGACCCGACGCCAAAGGCCGTCGATTCGCTTATGCGTCTTGACTTGCCAGCTGACGTCAACATCGAAATCAAGCTTTAGAGGGAGGTGCTGAGAGAACTATGACCACTGTTCGTAATGTCAAAGGATTGTTGGGCACGAAGCTCGGCATGACCCAGGTGTGGGACGAGAACAACAAGCTCATCCCCGTCACGGTTGTACAGGCTGACGCCAACGTCGTCACTCAGTTGCGTAACGCAGACCGCGATGGATACACCGCAGTCCAGATCGGCTACGGCCAGATCGATCCGCGCAAGGTAACCAAGCCACTCGCCGGCCACTTTGAGGCCGCAGGCGTTACCCCACGCCGCCACGTTGTGGAACTTCGCACCGAAGATGCTGAATCCTACGCACTTGGCCAGGAACTCACCGTTGAGCTTTTCGAAGCTGGACAAAAGGTTGACGTTGTTGGCAAGTCCAAGGGTAAGGGCTTCGCAGGTGTTATGAAGCGCCACGGCTTCTCCGGTGTTGGAGCATCCCACGGTGCCCACAAGAACCACCGTAAGCCCGGTTCGATCGGTGGAGCTTCCACCCCGTCCCGCGTTTTCAAGGGTGTTCGCATGGCTGGCCGTATGGGTGCTGAACGCCACACCACGCTCAACCTCACGCTTCACGGTGTTGACGTTGAGAAGAACCTTCTGTTGATCAAGGGCGCTGTTCCAGGCGCTCGCGGCCAGGTCGTTCTCGTCCGTAGCGCCGTGAAGGGAGCATAAGTAAATGGCTCAGGCACTTAATGTCGATCTCCCAGCAGAGATCTTCGACGTTCAAGCGAACGTTCCGCTCATGCACCAGGTTGTCGTTGCACAGCTCGCAGCAGCTCGTCAGGGTACCCACAAGGTAAAGTCCCGCGGCGAAGTTTCTGGCGCTGGACGCAAGCCGTTCAAGCAGAAGGGTACCGGCCGCGCTCGTCAGGGCTCGATCCGTGCTCCTCACATGACCGGCGGTGGCATCGTCCACGGTCCAACGCCTCGCGATTACTCGCAGCGCACCCCTAAGAAGATGAAGGCCGCTGCACTTCGCGGCGCACTTTCTGATCGCGCTCGTAACAACCGCATCCACGTAATCGAGTCTTTGGTTTCTGGCACCAAGCCATCCACCAAGGAAGCTTTGGCTACGTTGCGCGGCTTGTCTGATCGCAAGAATTTGCTCGTTGTCATCGACCGCAACAACGACGTGACGGCTTTGTCCGTGCGCAACCTCCAGGAAGTCCACGCCATCTACGTTGACCAGCTCAACACCTACGATGTCTTGGTTTCTGACGATGTTGTCTTCACGAAGGCTGCTTTCGAGGCACTCGTCAACAAGGAGGACGCCAAGTGAGCCACCTCATTGGCAAGGCACCGCACGACGTAATCATTCGTCCGGTCGTTTCCGAGAAGAGCTACGTACTCAATGACGAAGGTCGTTACACCTTCATCGTTGACCCACGCTCGAACAAGACGGAAATCAAGCAAGCGATTGAAGCTATCTTCAACGTGAAGGTTGATTCCGTTAACACCATCAACCGTGCCGGGAAGCGTAAGCGCACCCGCCTCGGGTGGGGATCGCGCAACAAGACGAAGCGCGCGATCGTCACCTTGAAGGAAGGCACTATCGACATCTTCGGCGGTCCGCTTTCCTAAGCGGAGACCACTTTAACGAGGAAATAAATTATGGGAATCCGTAAGTTCAAGCCGACTACCCCGGGCCTTCGTGGCTCCTCGGTAGCCGACTTTGCAGAAATCACGCGATCGACTCCGGAAAAGTCGTTGCTCCGCCCGCTCCACAAGACTGGCGGCCGTAACAACTCCGGTAAGATCACCACGCGCCACAAGGGTGGTGGACACAAGCGTCAGTACCGTCTGATCGACTTCCGCCGCCACGACAAGGACGGCGTGCCAGCAACCGTTGCTCACATTGAGTACGATCCAAACCGCACGGCACGTATCGCTCTCCTTCACTATGCAGATGGCACGAAGCGCTACATCATCGCTCCGGAAAAGCTGCAGCAGGGTGACAAGGTTGAGGCCGGTCCAAACGCTGACATCAAGCCAGGCAACAACTTGCCACTTCGCAACATCCCAGTGGGTACTGTTATCCACGCAGTGGAGCTCCGCCCAGGTGGCGGCGCGAAGATGGCTCGCTCTGCCGGCGCATCCATTCAGTTGGTTGCTCGTGAAGGCCGCTTCGCTCAGTTGCGTTTGCCTTCCGGCGAAATCCGCAACGTTGACGTCCGCTGCCGCGCGACGATCGGCGAGGTCGGCAACGCCGAGCAGTCGAACATCAACTGGGGTAAGGCTGGCCGTATGCGCTGGAAGGGCGTTCGCCCAACCGTCCGCGGTGTTGCCATGAACCCGGTCGATCACCCACATGGTGGTGGTGAAGGTAAGACCTCCGGTGGTCGTCACCCGGTCAACCCGAACGGTAAGCCGGAAGGCCGCACCCGTCGTCCGAATAAGGAAAGCGACAAGCTCATTGTTCGTCGCCGTCGTACTGGCAATAACAAGCGATAGGAGCCTGGAGACATGCCACGTAGCCTGAAGAAGGGCCCCTTCGTCGATCAGCACCTTTATGTAAAGGTCGCAGATCAGAACGAAAAGGGCACCAAGAACGTCATCAAGACCTGGTCCCGCCGTTCGATGATCGTCCCCGACATGCTCGGACACACGATTGCCGTACACGACGGACGCAAGCACATCCCTGTTTTCGTTACCGAAGCCATGGTTGGACACAAGCTCGGCGAGTTCGCTCCTACGCGTACTTTCCGCAGCCACGTGAAGGACGACAAGAAGGGCAAGCGTCGCTAAATCCCTCTCACGAGGATTTTTAGCCATGCTCGCACTTCTTCCGATTTTTGAAAGAAGAGGAAAGCAATGGAAGCCAAGGCAATTGCGCGCCACATCCGCGTAACGCCCATGAAGGCCCGGCGCGTCGTCAACCTGGTTCGTGGTAAGCAAGCGAATGAGGCATTGGCGATCCTGAAGTTTGCCCAGCAGGGCGCTTCGGAGCCTGTGTACAAGGTGTTGGCCTCAGCTGTGGCCAACGCTCGCGTCGCCGCAGACCGCGACGGCGTAGCCTTCAACGAAGACGAACTCTTTGTCACCGAAGCATTCGTTGACGAAGGACCAACCATGAAGCGGTTCCAGCCGCGTGCCCAAGGCCGCGCTTACCGTATCAACAAGCGCACCAGCCACATCACCGTGGTCGTAGCTACCCCTGAGAAGGGTGGGGAGAAGTAAATGGGTCAGAAGGTTAATCCCAATGGATTCCGTCTTGGCATCACGACGGATCACGTTGCTCACTGGTACGCAGACGGTAACAAGCCAGGTCAGCGTTACAAGGACTATGTTCGCGAGGACATCAAGATCCGCGAACTCATGACCACGGGCATGGAACGAGCAGGCATCGCCAAGGTTGAGATCGAGCGTACGCGTGACCGCGTTCGTGTTGACATCCACACCGCTCGTCCAGGCATCGTAATCGGCCGTCGTGGCGCTGAAGCTGACCGCATCCGTGGTGAGCTTGAGAAGCTCACGAGCAAGCAGGTTCAGCTGAACATCCTCGAGGTCAAGAACCCTGAGATCGAAGCTCAGCTTGTTGCTCAGGGCATCGCCGAGCAGCTTGCTTCCCGCGTGGCTTTCCGCCGTGCGATGAAGAAGGCTATGCAGTCGGCTATGCGCGCTGGTGCCAAGGGCATCCGTGTGCAGTGCTCGGGCCGCCTCGGTGGCGCTGAAATGTCCCGCAAGGAGTTCTACCGTGAAGGCCGCGTGCCGCTTCACACCCTCCGTGCGAACATCGACTACGGCAAGTTCGAAGCTAAGACCACCTTCGGCCGCATTGGCGTGAAGGTTTGGGTCTACAAGGGCGACTTGACCTCGAAGGAACTCGCAGCTCAGGCTGCAGCAGCTCCAGCTCGAGGCCGTAGCGACCGTCCGGGACGCCCTGCTTCTGGCGAGCGTCGCCGTCGTAATGACCGCAATGCTGCACCTGCCGCTGAGGCTCAGGCACCAGCAGTAGAGACCGCAGCACCAGCTGCATCTGAAGGAGGAGAAGCCTAAATGCTTATTCCCCGTCGTGTGAAGCACCGTAAGCAGCACCACCCGGGTCGTTCCGGCGCTGCTAAGGGCGGCACCACTGTTTCGTTCGGTGAGTACGGTATCCAGGCTTTGACGCCTGCATACGTTACGAACCGCCAGATCGAAGCAGCTCGTATCGCCATGACCCGTCACATCAAGCGTGGCGGTAAGGTCTGGATCAACATTTATCCAGACCGCCCATTGACCAAGAAGCCTGCTGAAACCCGTATGGGTTCCGGTAAGGGTTCCCCGGAGTGGTGGGTTGCTAACGTCAAGCCAGGACGCGTTCTTTTCGAACTGTCCGGTGTCAGTGATGAAGTTGCTCGTGAAGCACTCCGTCTTGCGATCCACAAGCTTCCGCTTAAGGCTCGCATCATTCGTCGTGAGGGTGGTGAATAATCCATGGCTATTGGTACCAAGGATCTTGCCGTAGAGCAGCTGGATCAGTTCGACAACGCTCGTCTTGCAGACGAGTTGAAGAAGGCTAAGGAAGAGTTGTTCAACCTTCGCTTCCAGTCCGCAACGGGTCAGCTTGACTCCAGCGGACGTCTCAAGGCAGTCAAGCGTGACATCGCCCGTATTTACACGGTGTTGCGTGAGCGTGAGCTCGGCCTTCGCGCCGAGGTTGCTGCTCCAGCTGCTGAAGAGAAGGCTGAGAAGAAGGCTAAGAAGTCTTCCAAGAAGGCCGAAGAGACCGCTACCGACGAGGCTACGGAGGAGGCTAAGTAATGAGCGAAATCGAAAATGCAGCAGCTGAACAGGCTGAGCGTAATTCGCGCCGTACCCTTCGTGGTTACGTCGTGTCTGACAAGATGCAGAAGACCATCGTCGTTGACGTTGAGGACCGCAAGAAGCACGCGCTTTACGGCAAGGTTCTCCGCCGCAACAAGAAGGTCAAGGCTCACGATGAGAACAACCAGGCCGGCATTGGCGACTTGGTAGTTATCGCCGAGACCCGTCCGCTGTCTGCTGACAAGCGCTGGCGTCTCGTTGAGATCGTCGAGAAGGCTAAGTAAGCATTCTTTACTCGGCAGGCCCGGTAGGAGAGATCCTGCCGGGCCTGCCGGCGTTTAAGATTGCGTGATTTTTAGAACGACGACGCAGCTTGCGTTGGTTGCCGGCAGTGCGGTTCGGCTTGACAACAGAATTCGCGGAAACTATAGGAATCGGGTAGACTTGAGGTTCTGTGCGTTCCAGGGCGAAAGACTATCCACCTTCCGCCGCGGAACACGCGTGCCAACAGGCGCGCACACGGCATTGGGCCCAGTGCCTCGGCCCTGCTTTTTGGTAACCTCCAGTCCGCCCTTGTGGGGCGTGGCCGGTTGCCCTCCAAAGGCAGGGGTAAGCGAAGCGTCCAATGAGTCCATCATCCGTTCCACAAGGCTCATTTTGAGAACCAGTGAGACGACAGGAGATCACAAGTGATTCAGCAGGAGTCGCGGCTGAAGGTTGCCGATAACACCGGTGCCAAGGAAATCTTGGCTATTCGTGTGCTCGGTGGCTCCAAGCGCCGCTACGCAGGCATTGGTGACGTAATCGTCGCCACCGTCAAGGACGCTATCCCTGGCGGAAACGTTAAGAAGGGCGACGTCGTTAAGGCGGTTGTTGTCCGTACCAAGAAGGAACGCCGCCGTGCGGATGGTTCCTACATCAAGTTCGATGAGAACGCAGCAGTCATCTTGAAGAATGACGGCGAACCTCGTGGCACTCGTATCTTTGGCCCAGTGGGCCGCGAGTTGCGCGATAAGAAGTTCATGAAGATTGTCTCCTTGGCTCCGGAGGTGCTGTAACCATGGGTGCAAAGATCAAAAAAGACGATCTGGTCCAGGTCATCAGCGGCAAGGACAAGGGTAAGACTGGCAAGGTTCTTCGTGTCCTTCCTGAAGGCCAGCGTGTCCTCGTTGAAGGCGTCAACCGCGTGACCAAGCACGTTCGTGCTGGTCAGAACGAGTCCGGCGCAGTTACCGGCGGCATCACGGTTGTTGAGGCTCCGGTCCACGTTTCTAACGTGATGGTCGTAGACCCAGAGACCAAGAAGCCAACCCGCGTTGGATTCCGCGAGGAAGAAGTCGAAAAGAACGGTGTCAAGAAGACCGTTCGCGTTCGCTTCGCCAAGGCTTCCGGAAAGGCACTGTAATGACTGAGACCGCAGTTAAGATTGAGCCACGCCTCAAGGCGAAGTACAAGAGCGAAATCCGTGAGTCCCTCCAGCAGGAGTTCGGCTACGGAAACGTCATGCAGATTCCAGGCCTTGTCAAGGTCGTCGTGAACATGGGTGTTGGAGAAGCCGCTAAGGACTCCAAGCTCATTGAAGGTGCAATTCGTGACCTCACCGCTATCACCGGCCAGAAGCCGATGGTAACGAAGGCTCGCAAGTCCATTGCACAGTTCAAGCTTCGCGAAGGCATGCCAATTGGCGCGCACACCACGCTGCGCGGCGACCGCATGTGGGAATTCGTTGATCGCTTGGTCACCCTCGCATTGCCCCGTATCCGCGACTTCCGCGGCCTCAACGGCAAGCAGTTCGACGGTAACGGCAACTACACCTTTGGTTTGACGGAACAGGTTATGTTCCACGAGATCAACCAGGATCAGGTTGACCGTCCACGCGGTATGGACATCACTTTGGTGACCACCGCCAAGAGCGATGCGGAAGGCTTCGCGCTTCTCAAGGCGCTTGGCTTCCCTTTCAAGTCTGACGAAAACTAAACCAACTACGTCACAGGTCCGGCACGCCGGAAACCATGACGAGGAAGGGCTATAGCCCACATGACTATGACAGATCCTGTCGCAGATATGCTGACGCGTCTGCGCAACGCTAACTCCGCTCACCACGATTCCGTGGCGATGCCATCTTCCAAGCTGAAGGTGCGCGTAGCGGAGATCCTCAAGAACGAGGGTTACATCGCCGATTTCGCTGAAGAAGAGGCAGAGGTTGGCAAGAAGCTGACCATCTCGCTGAAGTTCGGCCCGAACCGTGAGCGCTCCATCGCGGGTGTTCGCCGCATCTCCAAGCCAGGTCTTCGCGTTTACGCAAAGTCCACCAACCTCCCACACGTTTTGGGTGGCCTTGGAATTGCAATCTTGTCCACGTCTTCCGGTCTGTTGACGGACCGCCAGGCTGCAAAGAAGGGCGTGGGTGGGGAAGTCCTCGCCTACGTCTGGTAACGGAAAGGAGAAGAAACCATGTCACGTATTGGACGTCTTCCCATCACCGTTCCCGCCGGCGTTGAAGTTAAGATCGACGGCCCCGTGGTGAACGTCAAGGGATCCAAGGGCGAATTGAGCCACACGGTTCCTTCCGTCATTACGGTTGCTCAGGAGGAGAACACCCTTACTGTTTCTCGTCCGAACGATGAGCGCGATTCCCGTGCATTGCACGGTTTGACCCGTACTTTGATCGCCAACATGATCCAGGGTGTCACCGAGGGCTACTCGAAGGCACTTGAGATCCACGGTACCGGTTACCGTGTTCAGGCCAAGGGCGCAAACCTTGAGTTCGCTCTCGGTTACTCCCACCCGGTCGTTGTCGAGGCGCCAGAAGGCATCTCGTTCACCGTTGAGGGCGCTAACAAGCTCACTGTTTCTGGCATTAGCAAGCAGCAGGTCGGCGAAGTTGCGGCCAACATTCGTAAGCTCCGCAAGCCGGACCCATATAAGGGCAAGGGCATCCGCTACGCGGGCGAGAACATCCGCCGCAAGGTCGGAAAGGCTGGTAAGTAATTATGGCTATCGGAATTCGAGGCAAGTCCAAGGCCGCTGCCCGTGGCCGCCGCCACCTGCGCGTCCGCAAGCGTATTGCCGGCACCAGCGCACGTCCGCGTTTGGTTGTCAACCGCTCTGCACGCCACATCTTCGTCCAGGTTGTCGATGACACCCAGGGCAAGACCGTTGCTTACGCGTCCACCATGGAAGCTGACTTGCGCGGCTTCGAAGGTGACAAGACCGCAAAGGCAAAGCGTGTTGGCGAGCTCGTAGCAGAGCGCGCCAAGGCTGCCGGTGTTGAAGCAGTTGTCTTCGACCGTGGCGGCAACAAGTACCACGGCCGTGTGGCCGCGGTTGCCGACGGAGCACGTGAAGGTGGGTTGGCACTGTGAGCGAAGAGAACAACCAGAAGGATCCCCAGGTGACTGAAAACACCGAGGCAACCGAAGAGACCACCGAGGCTAACGCTCGCGGTGGACGCGGTGACAACCGTGGCCGTGGCGAAGGCCGTGGACGTGGCGAAGGCCGCGGACGTGGAGACCGTCGTGGCAACGATCGCAACGAAGAAAAGGACAAGTTCCTTGAGCGCGTTGTGACCATCAACCGTGTGTCCAAGGTTGTCAAGGGTGGTCGTCGCTTTAGCTTCACCGCTCTCGTAGTTGTCGGTGACGGCAACGGCTTGGTCGGCGTTGGCTACGGCAAGGCTAAGGAAGTTCCAGCAGCAATCGCTAAGGGCGTTGAAGAGGCTAAGAAGTCCTTCTTCCGCGTTCCACGCGTTGGCACCACCATCCCGCACCTCGTGCAGGGTGAAGCCGCTGCAGGCGTTGTCCTCTTGCGTCCGGCTTCGCCGGGTACCGGTGTTATCGCCGGTGGTCCTATCCGCGCCGTCTTGGAATGCGCAGGCATCCACGACGTTCTTTCCAAGTCCATGGGTTCGACCAACCAGATCAACATGGTTCATGGCACCATCGATGCGCTCAAGCGCCTCGAGGAGCCTGCAGCTGTTGCTGCTCGCCGTGGTCTGCCATTGGACGAGGTTGTGCCACACGCAATGTTGCGCACCCTCCAGAACCAGAAGGCAGGGGTCTAAATGGCTAAGAACCTTGTTCCCAGCGAAAAGTCACTGGAAATCACCCAGATCAAGTCCGTCATTGGCGGCAAGCAGAACCAGCGGGACACCCTCCGCTCCCTCGGTCTCAAGCGCATCGGCCACACGGTCGTTCGCAAAGCTGACGCCGTAACGGTGGGCATGGTTAACACGGTTCCGCACCTCGTGAAGGTAGAGGAGGCTGAGTAATCATGGCTGAAGAGAACGCAATCAAGGTCCACGACCTGCGTCCGGCACCCGGCGCGAAGACCGCTAAGACCCGTGTTGGTCGTGGTGAGGCTTCCAAGGGTAAGACCGCTGGTCGCGGTACCAAGGGCACCAAGGCGCGCTACCAGGTCAAGGCCGGCTTCGCCGGTGGCCAGTTGCCGCTGCAGATGCGCTTGCCGAAGCTTCGCGGCTTCAAGAACCCCTTCCGCGTTGAGTTCCAGGTTGTTAACCTGGACCGCATCTCGGAGTTGTTCCCAGAAGGCGGCGAAATCACCGTTGACAAGCTTGTAGCAGCCGGTGCTGTTCGCAAGAACCAGCCTGTAAAGGTGCTTGGCTCTGGCGACATCACGGTCAAGGTGGATGTGAAGGTTGACGCTTTCTCTGCTTCCGCAGCAGAAAAGATTCAGGCAGCCGGCGGATCCATCTCCGAGCTCTAAGTCTCACCTCGAAGTAGTTCGAGAATGAGCAAAGCGTCAGGCCTTTGGTGAGGCGGGTAACCGTCTCGCCAAAGGCCTTTTCGTTTCTCTGTTAGCAAAATTTCTGCACCACCGAGTGCCGTAAGCCTAAGAACTGAACGCAAGGCAGCGTCGTCGTTCCTTATAAGGAACCACCGATTCACCGCACATTCAGTGAGAGCCGATACACTCAACTAGTCATTTCCGACATCTCGGAACCTCATTCTTTTCAGGAGGACGCTTGTTTAGCGCCATTGCCCGGGTATTCCGGACGCCTGACCTGCGCAACAAAGTGCTGTTCACGCTGGGAATCATCGCGATCTATCGCCTCGGGGTTTACATCCCCGCACCAGGAGTGGACTACGGGAATGTGCAGCAGTGTCTCGCTCTCGGTAACACCACCGGCGGCTTGTACCAGTTCGTGAACCTCTTCAGTGGTGGCGCGCTCCTCCAGGTTTCCATCTTCGCGATGGGCATCATGCCGTACATCACCGCCTCCATCATTGTGCAGCTGCTTCGCGTGGTGATCCCACGCTTTGAGGAACTGCATAAGGAAGGCCAGTCCGGCCAGTCCAAGCTCACGCAGTACACGCGCTACCTGACGATCGCTCTGGGTCTATTGCAGGCCACCACGCTCGTATCGCTCGCACGTTCAGGCTCGCTCTTTGCAGGCTGCCAGTATCCGATCGTCCCGAACGATGACCTCATCCACGTTCTGCTGATGATCATCGCGCTCACCGCGGGCACCTCCCTCATCATGTGGCTGGGCGAACTGGTGACCGAACGTGGCGTCGGCAACGGCATGTCTATCCTGATCTTCGTCTCGATCGCTTCCGGCTTCCCAGCATCCATGGGCGCCATCGCCACTTCGCAGGGCTGGGGCGTGTTTGCCCTCGTCATCCTGATCGGTTTGGTCATCCTTGGTCTGGTGGTCTTCGTGGAGCAGTCGCAGCGCCGTGTTCCGGTGCAGTATGCCAAGCGAATGATTGGACGTCGTACCGTGGGTGGCACCTCCACCTACATTCCCATCAAGGTGAACATGGCAGGCGTGATCCCCGTGATCTTCGCAAGCTCCATGTTGGCGCTTCCGGGAACCCTGGTCCAGTTCAACATGCGTCCGGACGGGACGCTGCCCGATTGGGCGCTCTGGGTACAGACGCACCTGACCGGCACCTCGCCGCTCTACATGACCATCTACGTACTGCTTACGTTGTTCTTTACGTACTTCTATGTCTCGATTACTTTCAATCCTGATGAAGTCTCGGACAATATGAAGAAGTACGGAGGCTTTATCCCTGGAATTCGTGCCGGCCGACCCACTGCGGAATACCTGCAGTACGTCTTGAGCCGAATCACCTTCGCCGGTGCTATTTACCTGGCGTTCGTGGCGCTGATTCCACTCGTGGCGTTCGTGATGATCGGCGCCAACCAGAACTTCCCGTTTGGTGGAACCTCAATCCTCATCATGGTGGGTGTGGGACTTGAGACCGTCAAACAAATCAATGCCCAAATGCAACAGCGACACTACGAAGGACTCTTGCGATGACTCGACTCTTGATCATTGGCCCTCCAGGTTCCGGCAAAGGCACCCAGGCTGCTCGTATCTCCGAGCGCTTGGGCGTGGTAGCAATCTCCACGGGAGATATTTTCCGTGCCAACGTCAAGGAAATGACCCCGCTTGGCGTAGAGGCCAAGAAGTACATCGACAACGGTGACTTTGTTCCTGACTCCGTCACGAACAACATGGTTCGCGATCGCTTGCACCAAGAGGACGTCATCGACGGCTTCCTGCTGGACGGATACCCGCGTACCGCTCCACAGGTGATCGCCCTCGACGAGATCCTCGCCGAGAAGGACGCCAAGCTCGACGCCGTGCTCTTGCTGACCGCAAACGATGACGAACTGGTTGAGCGCTTGCTCAAGCGCGCAGAGATCGAAGGCCGCCAGGATGACAACGCAGACGTGATTCGTCACCGTCTCTCCCTCTACCACCAAGAGACCCAAGTGGTTATCGATCAGTACCAGGACCGCGGAATCGTTCGCGAAGTCGACGGCCTGGGCGAAATCGACGAAGTGACCGAGCGCGTGCTCGCTGCTCTCGGCGCAGAATAGTTAGAAGAAGGAATTCATGGCATTCGGCCAACCCAAGATTGAGTACAAGAGCAACGCCGATATTTTGCGCATGCGCAAAGCGGGTCTTGTTCTTGCAGAAGCGCTGGACGAAACGGTAGCTGCGGCTGCCGTGGGCGTCACCACGAAGGAACTCGACAACGTATTTGCGGGCGTTTTGGCCCGTCATGACGCGAAGAGCAACTTCTTGGGGTACTTCGACTTTCCGGCCACCATCTGCGCGTCAGTCAATGAAGAGGTTGTCCACGGGATCCCCGGATCTCGCGTCTTGAAAGACGGAGACGTTCTCAAGATTGATGGCGGCGCCATTGTTGAGGGTTGGCACGCCGATTCCGCTCGTACGGTGATTGTGGGGGAGAACGTTGATCCAGCGGATCAGCGCCTCTCTGACATCACCGAAGAAGCTATGTGGGCCGGTATCGCCGCTCTTGCAAAGGCTCGCTACGTGGGCGAAATCGGCGAAGCGATTGATGACTACGTGTCTGCCGCCGAAGGGGCGCCTCTGGGCATCCTCGAGGATTACGTGGGACACGGCATCGGTTCCGCTATGCACCAAGCCCCGGATGTTCTGAACTACCGCTCCGGCCACCGCGGCCCACGCGTTAAGCCTGGACTGTGCTTGGCCATTGAACCCATGTTGGTTCGCGGCAGCATCGAAACCACGGTGCTGGCCGATGAGTGGACGGTTGTCACCAATGACAAGTCCCGCGCATCCCAGTGGGAGCACACGGTTGCTGTTCACATGAGCGGCATCTGGGTACTCACGGCACATGATGGGGGAGCGGAGCGTCTCGCCAAATACGGCGTGACACCAACTCCTCTGAGCTAAGAGCCAGAATTTCTCACCGAATTACACCCCAGCAAACCGGCCTGCATGTATCATGCGCAGGCCGGTTTGCTTATGTACCACACAAGTGAGTAAACTAGATCTTCGGTTGTCTCTACCTGTGTGCCTAATTTCCAATGAATTGAATGCATTGGTACTCGGGTGCACGTAGTGAAGCCGATTCTATTCATCACAACTTACCTACCGGGTGAGTTGTGCCCAAGGTTAGCGGAGGATATGGCCAAAAAAGAAGGTGTGATTGAAGTAGAGGGCACCGTCACTGAGGCGTTGCCTAATGCGATGTTCCGTGTGAAGTTGCAAAACGAACACGTGGTTCTCGCGACTATTTCGGGAAAGATGCGTCAGCACTACATTCGTATCCTCCCTGAGGACCGCGTTGTGGTTGAGCTCAGCCCCTACGATCTCAACCGCGGCCGCATCGTTTACCGCTACAAGTAAAAACCGCAACCGCAAAGGACAAATACCGTGAAGGTAAATCCGAGCGTGAAGCCGATCTGCGATAAGTGCAAAGTGATCCGCCGTAATGGCCGGGTCATGGTGATCTGCGAGAACCCACGCCACAAGCAGCGCCAGGGCTAAATTCCTGTACTAAGGAACGAATTCCCAGCAATGGGAAATCTGGCCTGCGCGTAGTTACACAACATAAAGGCAATCCAGCATCTCTCAAGGATGTGCACCCCCGGTACGGAGGCCGGGGACTTACGGAAACGTGAGGCCGGATTGCTGCAGACCTCCGCGAATAAAGAAAGAGTGAACCTATATGGCTCGTCTCGCTGGCGTAGACATCCCGCGCGAAAAGCGCGTGATCATTGCGCTCACCTACATCTACGGCGTGGGCAAGACCCGTGCAGAACAGACAATCGCTGAGACCGGAATTAACCCGGACACTCGCGTCAAGGATCTTTCTGACGCAGATCTCGTCCAGCTCCGCGATTACATCGAAGGCAACTTCAAGGTTGAAGGCGATCTCCGCCGTGAAGTGGCAGCGGATATCCGCCGCAAGGTAGAGATCGGCTCCTACGAGGGCCTCCGCCACCGTAAGGGCCTCCCGGTCCGCGGTCAGCGTACCAAGACCAACGCGCGTACCCGTAAGGGACCGAAGCGCACCGTTGCCGGTAAGAAGAAGGCCCGCTAGAAATAGCGGCACTTAAGCCAAAGATTTCGTAGGAGAAGAAATGCCCCCAAAGACTCGTGGCGCGGTTCGCAAGCCGCGTCGTAAGGATAAAAAGAACGTTGCCGTGGGCCAGGCCCACATCAAGAGCACGTTCAACAACACCATCGTTTCCATCACGGACCCAACCGGTGCTGTGATCTCGTGGGCTTCCGCCGGCGAGGTTGGATTCAAGGGTTCCCGTAAGTCCACCCCATACGCTGCCCAGATGGCTGCTGAGTCTGCTGCAAAGCGCGCTCAGGAACACGGCATGCGCAAGGTTGACGTATTCGTGAAGGGCCCGGGCTCGGGACGCGAAACCGCGATCCGTTCGTTGCAGGCTGCTGGCCTTGAGGTTGGATCCATTTCGGATGTTTCCCCGAGCGCTCACAACGGCTGCCGCCCTCCAAAGCGTCGCCGCGTCTAATTAGCTGATGCACTCGAGCCGCAGGCTCACCCAGCTGGCGTTCTTGATTTGACTAGGTCAATCAGGAAAGCTGGTCAAGTGACCTGCGGCATTCGGGAGCCAGCCTCGAAGAGACGCAGGCCGCACGGCAGACGTCATTTCCAACCAAATGTGATGCGTCATATAGCGGATGCTCGCGAAAGGAAATAAAAGTGCTTATTGCACAGCGCCCAACCCTTACTGAAGAAAAGATCTCCGAGACTCGCTCTCGGTTTACGATCGAACCGCTTGAACCCGGCTTCGGCTACACCATTGGCAACTCCCTGCGCCGTACGTTGCTCTCATCCATCCCAGGTGCCGCTGTAACCAGCGTGCGCATTGACGGTGTGTTGCACGAGTTCACCACGGTTCCGGGTGTCAAGGAAGATGTCACCGAACTGATCTTGAACATCAAGAATCTTGCTGTCTCTTCGGAGCATGACGAGCCTGTTGTTGCGTACTTGCGCAAGCAGACCTCGGGCGAGGTTACGGCAGCGGACATCACGCCGCCGGCTGGTGTTGAGTTCCACAACACGGACTTGCACATTGCCACGTTGAATGGCAGCGGCAAGTTTGACATGGAACTGACGATCGAGCGTGGCCGCGGCTACGTTTCGGCCTCCCAGAACAAGAGTGCAGACGCAGAGATCGGCCGTATTCCGGTTGACTCGATTTACTCGCCTGTTCTCAAGGTGACGTTCAACGTGGAAGCTACTCGTGTTGAGCAGCGTACTGACTTCGACAAGTTGGTTCTTGACGTCGAGACCAAGGATTCCATGTCGCCTCGCGACGCAGTGGCATCCGCTGGTTCCACCTTGGTGGAGCTGTTCGGTCTTGCTCACGAGCTCAACACCGAAGCCGAAGGCATCGATTTGGGCCCCAGCACGTCTGAGGGTGGCGACGCCATCAAGTACAACATGCCAATCGAAGAGCTTGAGCTCACGGTTCGTTCGTACAACTGCCTGAAGCGTGAAGGAATTCACACGGTAGGCGAGCTGGTTGCACGTTCCGAAGCTGACCTGATGGATATCCGCAATTTTGGTGCGAAGTCCATTGACGAGGTCAAGGCGAAGCTCGTAGACCTGGGAATGGCTCTCAAGGATTCCCCTCCAGGTTTCGATCTCGCTGCTCGTGCCGCTATGGACGACGAAGACTACGACGACGAATTCTAAGAGCTCGCTCTAGAACCGTCGCAAAACATCAAAATTGTGCCTCGAGCCCTAACGGGTATCGCGGCTCCCCACTAGGAGAACTTCAATGCCTACCCCTACTAAGGGCCCACGCCTCGGCGGTTCACCGGCCCACGAGCGTTTGATGCTCGCGAACTTGTCCGCTCAGCTGTTTGAGCACAAGTCCATTACCACCACGGTGACCAAGGCAAAGCGTCTTCGTCCTTTCGCAGAGCGTCTCATCACGTTCGCGAAGCGCGGCGACCTCGCTTCCCGTCGTCAGGTGCAGTCCGTGATTGCTCCTCGCAGCCGTACCAACAAGGGCATCGTTTACGAATTGTTCGAAAACATTGCTCCTGTCATGGCTAACCGCGATGGTGGCTACACCCGCATCACGAAGATCGGCAACCGTAAGGGCGACAACGCTCCTATGGCAGTCATCGAGCTCGTGATGGATCCTCTTTCTCCAAAGCAGGCAGTTGTTGCGGAAGCCGAGAAGGCTGCCGAAGTTGCTGCTCCAGTTGAGGTTGAAGAGACCACGGCACCTGCAGAGGTCACCGAAGCTCCAGCAGAAGAAACCACTGAGGCTCCTGCCGCAGAGGCTTCTGCAGAGGTTGCAGACGAGAAGGCTGAAGAAGCCAAGTAGTCTTCACTTCGAAGCTGACGAAGTTGCCCGTTACCGTTTTGGTAGCGGGCAACTTCCGTTTTAAGCCTCACGTTGAGATTCGAGCGCGGTGGGGGAGCTGCGCTGTTAAGATTGCGTGGTGATAGATGAAGGTTGGCTGGCTAGCGATGGGTCGGCGGCGTCGCCCGCTACAGAGCGTATGTTGGTTCGTTTGGCGTATGACGGCGCGGCTTTCTTCGGGTGGGCCATTCAGCCGGGCATGAAGACCGTTCAGGGTGATCTAGAAGAAGCGCTCTCGATGATCGTGCGGCGCCCGATACGCACGGTGGTTGCCGGCCGCACGGACGCCGGAGTTCACGCTCGTGGCCAGGTGGTCCACTTTGATCTGACGCCCGCGGAAATCGCGGCACTGAACCGCGGTAAGGACATCACCGCGGAGTACGCACTCACGCGCCGCCTGAACGGAATCTTGAAGCGTTCCTCAAGCGGCGCCGTCGTCATTCACGAATCTCGCAAGGCCCCGCGCGGTTTTGACGCCCGCTTTTCCGCACTATGGCGTCGCTACAGCTACCGTATTGCCGATTCCACCGTGGATCTTGACCCACTGGCACGCCACTACACGCACAATGTGGGAACCGAACTGGATGTTGACCTGTTGAACCATGAAGCCCAGAGCGTTCTGGGTCATCATGACTTCCTCAGCTTCTGCAAACCTCGCGAGAGAGCGACCACGTTGCGCACGCTGCAGGACTTTCGGTTCGTGCGCGGTAGCGATGGGTACCTCACGGTCCACCTCCAGGCCGATGCTTTCTGTCACAACATGGTGCGCACGCTGATTGGGACCGCGCTCATGGTGGGGGAGGGCAAGGAACCGGTGGGATGGCTGGCTCATCGCCTTGAAGCGCAGGTCAGAGACTCAAAGACGAAGCTCGCACCGCCGCACCCGCTTGTACTTGAGCAGGTCCAATACCCGGTTGATGAAGAGCTGGAAGCGCGCGCCAACCAAACCCGCGCTAAGCGTGCACCGCTAGGAAACGTCGAAGCATAACCGAGGTTTGGTGGACGTGCCAGTCCTTTGGTAAGATTGATAGCTGTTGTGCTTGTCCTATGCCTAACACAACTTGCTTCGCGTGACGACTCAGTTGCAGAGTCCTGGTCTTCGAGGCTTGAGGCAGCGTTTAGGACGACCGGTTCGCTTAATCCTCACACGGGCAAACTGGTCAGTGCGCAGACACCACAGTGCAATTCGTTCGCGATTCTCACGCCGTCGATCGAAGTAGCGCTTGACCAGACACTAAGAAATGAAGGCAATTACCGTGCGTACGTACACACCGAAGCCAGGCGATGCAGATCGTCAGTGGCACGTCATTGACGCCACCGACGTCGTGCTCGGCCGCCTCGCAAGCCAGACCGCAACCTTGCTGCGCGGAAAGCACAAGCCAACCTTTGCTCCGAACGCTGATATGGGTGACTTCGTCATCATCATCAACGCCGAGAAGGTAGCACTTACCGGTGCAAAGCTTGAGCAGAAGCGCGCTTACCGTCACTCGGGTTACCCGGGCGGCCTCAAGTCCGTTAACTACGCGGAGCTCTTGGAAAAGAACCCTGTGCTTGCAGTCCAGAAGGCTGTCAAGGGCATGCTTCCTAAGAACTCCCTCGCTGCAGATCAGCTCACGAAGCTGAAGGTTTACCGTGGTGCAGAGCACCCGCACGCCGCGCAGCAGCCAAAGTCGTTCGAAATCACCCAGGTCTCTCAGTAGTCCTGGGCCACCAGAAAACCATTTTCTAAGGAGAAACAGTGGCTCAGAATACTGAAGAGCTCAATGAATTTGAGGACGCTCCAGCGTCCTACACGTCGGAATCCGCTCCGGCTGACGAGACCGCCAAGGCTGACCGCCCAGCTCTCACCGTTGCCGGTGCAGCTGTTGGTCGCCGTAAGGAAGCTGTAGCTCGCGTTCGCGTTGTTCCAGGTTCCGGCTCGTGGCTCATCAACGGTCGCGAACTCGCCAACTACTTCCCAAACAAGTTGCACCAGCAGGAAGTCAACGAGCCATTCAAGCTTCTTGAGCTTGAAGGTGCTTACGACGTGATTGCTCGCATTCACGGCGGTGGCGCTTCCGGCCAAGCCGGTGCACTTCGCTTGGGTGTTGCTCGCGCTCTCAACGAGATCGACCGCGACAACAACCGCCCAGCTTTGAAGAAGGCTGGCTTCTTGACCCGTGACGCTCGCGTGATCGAACGCAAGAAGGCCGGTCTCAAGAAGGCTCGCAAGGCACCTCAGTACTCCAAGCGTTAATATTCGCTTACGACGCCGCAGCTGGCGTCTCGAAAGAACCTCACCTTCGGGTGGGGTTCTTTTGTTTTCTCCGGTTTAGAATGCAATCAGCTCAGGCTTGAGCGTTCAGGATAAGGCGCATTCAGTGCGCACACGGAGGGATCCTCGAATGACCGCAGATCAACCAAACGGCCAGCAACCCCACGTCTTGCAAGAGGCCGGTGGCAAGGAGCCGCGGGTGTCCGTGACGGTGGACTATTCGGCGGAGCTGGATGAGATTCACGAGCTCAACCGGAAGAACGGTCTCAAGAGCGTCCCGAAGCTGAATCCCGACGCGTGGCGACACAACTATCCGTATGACACCAAGCTTTCGCGGCGGTCCTACGAGCGGGAGAAACGCAAGCTGCAGATCGAACTGCTCAAGCTGCAACTGTGGGTGAAAGAGTCCGGCGAGAAGGTGCTCATCATCTTTGAAGGCCGTGACGCGGCCGGCAAGGGTGGCGCCATCAAACGCTTCAACGAGCACCTGAATCCGCGCGGTGCCCGCATTGTGGCTTTGGAGAAGCCCACGGATGAAGAGCGGACGCAGTGGTATTTCCAGCGTTACATCAAGCACCTGCCCTCTGGTGGGGAGATCGTGATGATGGACCGTTCCTGGTACAACCGTGCCGGTGTTGAGCGGGTCATGGGCTACTGCACGCCGCAAGAATACTTGGAGTTCATGCGGGAAGCGCCGCTCTTGGAACGGATGCTGGTCAATTCCGGGATTCATCTCGTGAAGTTCTGGTTCTCGGTGGGTCGTGAAGAACAGCTATCCCGGTTTGCGAGTCGCGAGACGGACCCGGTGAGGCAGTGGAAGCTCTCGCCCACTGACCTCGCGTCCTTAGACAAGTGGGACGACTACACCGAAGCCAAAGAGGCGATGTTCTTCTACACGGATACCGCGGACGCCCCGTGGACCGTAGTGAAGTCCAATGACAAGAAGCGTGCTCGTCTAGAAGCCATGCGCCACGTGCTCCACATCGTCGATTACCCCAACAAGGACGCGCGTTTGGTGCGCGCTCCCGACCCGCTGATTGTGGGTCCGGCTTCACGAGTATTTGAAGAAGGCGAATCTGGCGGCGCAATTTTCCCTGTTGTTAACCCTTCCTAACGGATATATGTGGGTCTCGGGCATAAGATGGGGAAGCAATGACTAGGTTATTTGGCACGGATGGTGTCCGTGGAAAAGCGAACGAACTGATCACCCCTGAATTGGCGATGCAGCTGGCGCAAGCCGCCGCCGTCGTATTGGGCTTCAACGAAAGCGAACCGGGCCGCCGCCCTGTGGCTGTCGTAGCGAAGGACCCGCGCATTTCGGGTGGGTTTATCTCGGCTGCCATTGAAGCGGGACTTTCCTCGAGCGGCATCGAGGTTCAGGATGCCGGCACGTTGCCAACCCCCGCCGCGGCGTACCTCGTGGCTGATCTTGGCGCAGATTTTGGTGTCATGATCTCTGCCTCGCACAACCCGGCACCGGATAACGGCATCAAGTTCTTGGCCCGCGGTGGCGAGAAGCTGACGGATGCGCAAGAAGACGCCATTGAAGCGCAGCTGAACGTTGCCCCGTTGCGTCCCGTTGGTGCTGAAGTGGGCACTGTGGCCCGTTTCGCTGATGCAGAGGACCGCTACGTAGTTCACCTGCTGCAGTCCATGCCAAGCCGCCTTGACGGCATCAAGGTGGTTCTGGATTGCGCGCACGGCGCAGCCTCTGGTTGCTCCCCAGAAGCGTTCAAAGCAGCCGGCGCAGACGTCATGGTGATCGGTGCAGAACCGGACGGCCTCAACATCAACGAAGGCTACGGATCTACCCACCTCGAAAAGCTTCAGGAAGCAGTGGTGTCCTTTGGTGCGGATCTCGGCATCGCGCACGACGGTGACGCCGACCGCTGCCTCGCCGTGGATCACGAAGGCAATGTTGTCAACGGTGATCAGATCATGGCAATTTTGGCTATCGCAGCCAAGGAAGCCGGAAAGCTCAAGGACGACACGCTCGTGGCCACTGTCATGAGCAACCTGGGCCTCAAGATCGCCATGAAGAACAACGGCATCAATGTCGTAGAAACCGGCGTGGGGGACCGTTACGTGCTGGAAGCTATGCGCGCCAATGGCTACAACCTCGGCGGCGAACAGTCCGGACACGTCATCATGGCGGACCACGCCACCACCGGAGACGGCGTTCTTACGGGCCTCCACCTGGCAGCTCGTGTGGCGGTTACCGGATCAACGTTGAAGGACCTTGCCGGCGTCGTGAACGTCCTCCCGCAGGTGCTGATCAACGTCAAGGGTGTCGACAAAGCTCAAGTGACGGCTAACGAGGGCGTTCAGCGCGCGATCGCGGTTGCGGAGGCAGAGCTGGGGGACACCGGACGTGTGTTGCTCCGTCCTTCCGGAACCGAACCTGTTGTCCGCGTCATGGTGGAAGCCTCTACTGAAGAGCACGCTCGCGAGGTCTGCACCAAGCTCGCGTCTGTCGTCAGCGAAGAGCTCGCCCTCTAATCTAAGAAGAATTTGCTTCGGGAAACCGTTCACTCGTGCTTTTAGCATCGAGTGGACGGTTTTTCTTTGTGCTGAACCCCTCGTCCAGGTTAGATCCAATCCGAGCGGCCACAAAGCTACAACCTCCCAAACATCCATAGCCACCCCACCCCATGCGCGGCCACTTTGCTACAAGTTCTTCGCGTTTCCTAGCTGCAAAGTGTTCTCACAGGGGAGCGGCTTGTAGAGAAGTGGCCTCACAGGGCGCGAGATGAGGTCGAGAAAGGGTACAGAGAGTTTCGGCTACCTGCAATTCAGCACGACGACGTTGGGCTCGGTCAGTCTGTAGCCACAGTTGCGTGGTTGGAAGGGGCGGGCGTGAAGAATTGGGTCCAAAGACGTGGGCACAAAAAAATGGCTCCGAACCCGGAGGTTCGGAGCCATTCGAAACTAACTAGTGACTAGTTGATGCGACCCTTGAGGGAATCGCGGATTTCGGTAAGAAGAACGGTGTTTGGGTCTGCAGCTGCTTCTTCTGGCGTGATGCCAAGACGAGCGTTGCGACGCTCGATCATCTTGTTCATTGGAAGAACGATGACGAAGTAGATTGCGAGAGCGATGAGCAAGAAGTTGACCACTGCGGTCAAGAATGCGCCGATCTGAACCTGGCCGAAGACCAAGAACTGATCGAAGTTAGGCGAGCCCACCAGCATGCTGATGAGCGGCATGATGATTTTGTCGACGAGTGAGGTCACTACGGCGCCGAAAGCGCCACCCATAACCACGGCAACGGCCAAATCTACGACGTTGCCTTTCATGATGAAGTCTTTAAATCCCTGAAGCATGTTCCCAATGTAACAGATAGGTCACGAAAGTGGAAAAGCTTACACTATATGCTTTTTGTGCGATAAGTCATATCTATAACTTGGGGCTAAATCTTTCTTAACAACATGCGATGCACAGCGTGTTGCGCGTTCTTGGTTAGAACCAGTGTGGCTCGGCCACGAGTAGGCAAGACGTTTTCCCTCAGGTTCGGCTCGTTGATGCGCTTCCAAATGTCGGCCGCAGTCTCAAAAGCTTCGGCATCGGTGAACGTGGAGTAACGGTGGAAATAGGATGCGGGATCGGCGAATGCTCCTTGGCGAAGCTTCATGAAACGGTCGATGTACCAGTTTTCGATGTCCTGGGTGCGCGCGTCCACGTAGATAGAGAAGTCGAAGAAGTCGGAAAGACCCAGTCCGGCGGTTCCATCACCGCGCGTCCTGGCCGGCGCGAGAACATTGAGGCCCTCCACGATTAGGACATCGGGGCGGCGAACGACAACCTGCTTGCCCGGAACGATGTCATAGGAGAGGTGTGAGTACCAAGGTGCGGTTACTTCTTCTGCCCCAGATTTCACGTCGGCAACAAATTTCAGAAGACGACGGCGATCGTAGGATTCCGGGAATCCCTTGCGGTTCATGATGCCGCGTTCTTGGAGGACGGCATTGGGGTACAAAAATCCATCCGTGGTGATGAGCTCTACATTCGGAGTTCCGGGCCAGCGGCGAAGAAGCTCTTGCAAAACGCGCGACGTCGTGGACTTTCCTACTGCCACGGAACCAGCAACACCAATAACGTACGGGGTGCGTCTGGTCGATTCACCGAGGAAGGTGTTTGTTGCCCGATGTAGATGCCCGGCGGCCGCTACGTACAGATTAAGAAGTCTGGAGAGTGGGAGATAGACCTCGCGGATCTCAGCGAGGTTTAGTTCTTCGCCGAGACCGGATAGCCGCTGAACGTCATTGTCGTTTAGGGGTTGTTCGAGCTGGTCGGACAGGCGCGCCCACGTTTCACGATCCAATTCCACAAACGGTGACAAGCTACCGCCGCTGCTACCTTGTGGAGCGCGGCGAGTTGGCACGGTGGGGAATTCACTCATTCGGGCAATTGTGCCGAGTTTTCGCGGCTGGTGCCACTTGAGGCGGTGAGTCGGGTCGCCATAAGCGCTTTTAGAGCGTCATGGTTCCTTCTTTGACTCGTCACGGTTCCACCTATTGCCACTACAGTTGCTCATTAATTGCTATTCAATGTGAGCAATCACGTGTTCACCGTCAGCGGTGAGAACCATAGTTAAGACTAAAGACAGGTAATCTAGAGCGCATGTGCGGAATTGTTGGATATGTCGGTCTGCCCTCTGTCGGTGAGCACCAAGCTCTCGATGTAGTGATGGAGGGGTTGCGCCGTTTGGAATATCGCGGATACGACTCCGCTGGTGTAGCTGTTGTCGCCGATGGTGACATTGAGATGCGTAAGAAGGCGGGCAAACTCGCCAACCTGGCCGGAGAAATTGAATCTCACCCGCTCAAGGATTCCCTGACGGGCATTGGCCACACTCGTTGGGCCACTCATGGCGGTCCTACGGACTCAAACGCTCACCCTCACCTGGCTGATGGTGACAAGTTGGCCGTGATTCACAACGGCATCATCGAGAACTTCTCAGAATTGAAGAAGTCCTTGGTAGAGAAGGGTCGCACCTTCAAGTCCGAAACCGACACCGAAGTTGCCGCTGTTTTGCTGGGCGACATTTACAACGGTGCCGGCGAGAAGAACCTTCAGAAGTCCATGCAGCTTGCTTGCCAGCAGCTCGAAGGTGCTTTCACCCTTTTGGCCATCCACGCGGATCAGCCAGGCGTCGTGGTTGCCGCTCGTCGTAACTCGCCACTCGTGGTGGGCCTGGGCGACGGGGAGAACTTCTTGGGCTCGGATGTTTCCGGCTTCATTGACTTCACGCGTCGCGCTGTGGAGCTGGGTCAGGACCAGATCGTGACCATCACGCCGGAATCCCACACCATTACCGATTTCTTTGGCAACCCAGCATCCGGTAAAGAATTCACCGTGGACTGGGACGCTGCAGCCGCCGAAAAGGACGGCTACGAGTCCTTCATGGAAAAGGAAATCAACGAGCAGCCACACGCTGTGGCAGACACCCTACTGGGTCGCTCTGATTCCACCGGAAAGCTCACGCTCGACGAGCTGCGCATTGACCCGGAAGAACTCGCCAAGATTTCCAAGATCATTGTGCTCGCGTGCGGTACCTCCGCTTACGCAGGCCAGGTAGCCAAGTACGCCATCGAACACTGGTGCCGTATCCCGGTAGAAGTTGAGCTCTCCCACGAGTTCCGCTACCGCGATCCAATTGTGGATGCATCCACCCTTATTGTGAGCATCTCCCAGTCCGGTGAAACCATGGACACTTTGATGGCTGTTCGTTACGCCAAGGAGCAGGGTGCAAAGACCCTCTCTATCTGTAACACCAACGGCTCCACGATTCCTCGCGAGTCTGACGCCGTGCTTTACACGCACGCCGGCCCGGAAATCGCTGTGGCGTCCACGAAGGCTTTCTTGGCTCAGATCACGGCAACGTACTTGCTGGGACTCTACCTGGCGCAGATTCGCGGAAACTTGTTCTCCGGCGAAATCAAGGACATCCTCGCTGATCTCGCGGACATCCCGCAGAAGATCCAGCAGGTTCTTGACCGTTCGGAGCAGATCAAGGAACTTGCCCGCTCGATGTCCGACGCTGAGTCGGTGCTCTTCCTGGGCCGTCACGTGGGATACCCCGTGGCAATGGAAGGTGCTCTCAAGCTCAAGGAGCTGGCATACATCCACGCTGAGGGCTTCGCCGCTGGCGAGCTCAAGCACGGTCCGATTGCCTTGATCGACGAAGGCAAGCCAGTGTTCGTGGTGGTTCCATCCCCACGCGGCCGCCACTCGATGCACTCCAAGGTTGTTTCCAACATCCAGGAAGTCCGCGCTCGCGGCGCCAAGACGCTGGTAATTGCTGAAGAAAACGATGAGTCGGTCCAGCAGTTCGCTGAGTGGGTCTTCTACGTTCCTGAAACCAAGACCTTGTTGATGCCGCTTCTGGCCACGGTGCCGTTGCAGATCTTCGCTTGCGAGCTTGCTCGTCAGAAGGGCTACGACGTTGACCAGCCACGTAACCTGGCCAAGTCCGTCACGGTCGAGTAATACAGCGTTGAGCACGTAGTGCTGTAAGGAAAAGGCGGTTCGCCCAGTGGCGGGCCGCCTTTTTCGTGCATTGTTCACTAGACTGTCAACAATTCAATGGTCTTTTAACGCGCGCTCAGAAGAGCGTTTGCAGTGCATTCGAGAGGAGACGGACACCGTGGCTGTAGTCAGCGAGAACTCGGCAAGCCGTGGCAAGTCCGCGGCCGAGCTCTCCCAAGAACTGCGCGCAGCCATCATGCGCGGTGACTTCGTCTCGAATCAACGACTCGTCGAGGCGGACATCGCCCACGATTTCGGTGCTAGCCGCGGTAATGTCCGGGCCGCACTGGCGGAGCTTTCCGTCGAGGGACTCATCGAGCGCATTCCCAACCGTGGCGCCCGGGTCCGCTCCGTGACCGTCGAAGAAGCCATTGAGATCGTAGAAGTCCGTGGAGCCATCGAGTCTCTCTGCGCCCGAAAAGCTGCTGAAAAGATCACTCCGGAGAGCGCCGCCGAATTGAAGGGCCTCGGGCGTGACATGGAAGAGGCCGTCCAGCGCGGAGACGTTGAGGCCTTTACGCGAGGCAACGAAAAGCTCCATGCTCGCCTCATCGAGCTTGCTGACCAACAAACAGCTGCGGTTACGATCGCCCGCTTGCAGGGTCAAGCGGTTCGCTATCAGTTCCGTCTCTCCACCATGGCTGGACGTCCACAAGTGTCCCTACCCGAGCACTTGGCCGTCATTGAAGCTGTCTGTGCAGGGGACGGTGATGGCGCGGCTCTAGCAATGCAACAGCACTTGATGTCGGTAGCGGAAGCTATTCGGAAGAGCGCATCTTCAGGGCCAGCAACACGTTCTCTCCAGAAGATCACGCGCCGCTAGCCACAAGAGTGTGCCGCAACCACTGGTGTGCGGTGTTGAATAAGAAGAGTGCTCCCGAGCATAAGTGCAGCTCCAACCAACCAGACCCGCGATCAGCAAGAATTACAACCAACGAAAAGAGCAGGCTACTAGAAGATTTTTCAACTAGTAACCTGCTCTATTGGGTTGCTCCGTGGCTACCGCCAGGGGTGAATTACTGCTTACCATCCCAAGACGCCGGCGCAGTCTTTACGTACTCCTGAAGCCAGGGCACCAGATCCGGCCCCAGATCCTTACGCTCTGCAGCTATCTGAATGACGGCCTTGAGGTAGGAGAGCTTGTCGCCGGTGTCGTAACGACGGCCCTTGAAGATCACGGCATACACACCGCCGCCCTGCTCGGCGTCCGTGCCTGCGAGGGTCTGGAGAGCATCGGTGAGTTGGATTTCGTGTCCACGGCCTGGCTCGGTGTGCTCGAGCACATCGTAGACGGCTGGGTGCAGCACGTAGCGGCCAATGATGGCGAGGTTAGATGGTGCGTCTGCAGGTTCTGGCTTCTCAACGAGGCCCGTGATTCTCACAAAGTCTTCGCCGTCGACGGCTTCCACTGCGGCGCAGCCGTAAGCGGAGATTTCGCTGGGGTCCACTTCCATCAAGGCGACGACGGAGCCGCCGGTCTTTTCCTGAACGGCGATCATGTCAGCCAACAACGTTTCATTAGCGTCGATGATGTCATCGCCCAAGAGAACAGCGAATGGCTCATCGCCGACGTGACTGCGAGAACACAGCACCGCGTGTCCAAGACCCTTGGGGTCGCCCTGACGGATGTAGTGGATATCGCCGAGGCTCGTGGCCTGCTGAACGGCTCGGAGCTTCTTGGTGTCGCCCTTTTCCTGCAAGCGCGCTTCCAACGAGGGAACCCGGTCAAAGTGATCCTCGAGCGAACGCTTGGAACGGCCAGTGATCATCAACAGATCCGTGAGTCCGGCGGTAACGGCTTCCTGCACCACATATTGGATGGCAGGCTTGTCCACTACGGGAAGCATTTCCTTGGGCATCGCCTTCGTTGCCGGAAGAAAGCGCGTACCCAACCCGGCCGCTGGGAAGACGGCCTTACGTACTTTTCTTTGTGTGCTCATAACTCACCAGACTAGTCGTTGTGATTAACGCAAGGTTAACTTTGTCACTTCGTGAAAGACAGACTGAGCCCGCGAACACGGGAAGCGCCTACTAGAGTGGAATCCATGATTGTCGGCATTGGTGTTGATGTCGTGCAGGTCTCACGATTCAAAGAGCAAATAGAGCGGACGCCTGGCCTGATTGAGCGTCTCTTCGTCCCCGCCGAGCGGGATCTTACAGTCCGCTCCCTTGCGGCCCGATTCGCGGCAAAAGAAGCCGTGGCAAAGGCCCTTGGAGCCCCCGTTGGCATGAACTGGCAACACTGCCAGGTAGTCAAAGACGACGCCGGAGACCCACACATCCTCGTCGACGGTACGGTGGCCGAGGTGGCCGCCCGTAAAGGAATTACGACGTGGCACTTGTCGATGAGCCATGACGGCGACTTGGCAACAGCCATGGTCATTGCTGAGAAATAAGGAAAAACAACATGATTCCTGCATTCACCGGTGAACAGATTCGTGCTGCGGAAGCGCCCTTGCTTGAACGCGGCGAAGGCGATCGGCTCATGGCCAAAGCGGCCTACGGCCTCGCCCAGCACACCCTCCGAGCACTGCGCGAACGCAACGGGCGCACTTACGGCACCCGAGTCGTAGCCTTGATCGGCCCCGGCAACAACGGCGGTGACGCCCTCTTTGCGCTCGCCAAACTAGCGGCCCGCGGGGTAGCCGCCCACGCAATTCAACTGACCCAACGAATTCACGAAGCCGGAGCCGCGGAACTAAAGCGAGCAGGCGGCGTCGTACTGGAAAAGGACAGCCCCGAAGCTCAGCGAGCGATCGCCGCCGCGGATGTCATTATTGACGCTGCGCTGGGAACGGGCGCCACCGGCGGCATGAGCCTGCCGGAAGTGCCGCGCGACGCCCGGGTTATCGCGTGTGATGTGCCCTCAGGGCTGCACGCGGGCACCGGGCGAGTAGCGCCTGAAACCATCCGAGCCGATCTCACGGTGACCTTCGGCGCCTTGAAATCTGGGCTCGTGGTGGGCCGCGGGCCAGAGTACGCCGGGCGCGTCGAAGTGATCGACATTGGTCTAGGCGAGCATTTGGGTGCACCGGACCTATACGTCATCGAAAGCGCGGATGTGGCCGACGTGCTGCCTCGTTTGGAGCGTAACGCCAACAAATACTCGCGCGGCGTTCTGGGCCTTGTTGCCGGTTCCGCGCAGTACCCCGGGGCCGCGATCCTCTCCGCACGCTCTGCCGTCAACGCCGGCGTAGGCATGCTTCGTACGATTGCCGACGGACTCACCGCTGAACTCCTAGCCACCGAAGTTCCCGAATCCGTAGCGCACCACGGCGCCCTTCCAGCGAACCTCAACGGGAGCGGTTCTCGCGATAACGGCTTATCCCGCATCACCGCGTGGGCGCTCGGGCCGGGAATCGGTGAGGACAAGCAACAGCAAGCAAACGTGGAATCAGCGCTCAAGACCGGACTGCCAGCGGTGGCGGACGCTTCCGCGCTACCGTACGTCACCCCGGCCTCCGGCGGATCCCACGTAGTCCTCACGCCACACCTGGGCGAGCTCGAACGGATGCTCACGGCCGCCGGCCTCCGGGTGTCCCGCGAGGACATTGAAGCTGACCCTGTCCGCTGGGCGCGGTGGGCCGCCGTGAGCTACAACTCCGTGGTGCTTTTCAAGGGTCCATCCACCATCGTGTGCTCGCCGGAAGGCTTCACTTGGGTGAACACGAACTCCACCCCAGCGCTTGCAACCGCTGGCAGCGGGGATGTCCTGACCGGACTCATCGGTGCGCTGTTGAGCGCGTGGGATACACAGCGTCCCGTGAACGACCTCGCGAAGTTGGCAGCTGCCGCCGCGTTCCTTCACGGGCAAGTGGGAATCGACCTCGAGCGCCGCTCCTCCTTCGGGGCAACGGCGCTCGCAGAACACATCGGCTCGCCTTTGGTCTAAACACCGGCGTTCAGGCCCACCATGTCGCGGGCTGGATCAAACTTGCGGCCAAGCGCCGCAACGGTCCAGCCGGCGTCTTCCCATTCGCGCACGTTCAGAACGTTGCGGCCATCGATGATGACC
This sequence comes from Neomicrococcus aestuarii, assembly GCF_014201135.1. Classification (NCBI taxonomy): domain Bacteria; kingdom Bacillati; phylum Actinomycetota; class Actinomycetes; order Micrococcales; family Micrococcaceae; genus Neomicrococcus; species Neomicrococcus aestuarii. Next base: position 2,428,392 of record NZ_JACHDR010000001.1, read on the forward strand.
TTGTTCTGCACCAACCCGTCCAAATCCTCTGGGCGTAGCTCCTTGAACTCTTTCCATTCGGTCAAGAGCATGACCACTTGGGCGCCGGTCGCAGCGGCCACGTAGGAATCCACGTAGTTCAAACGAGGGAAGCGCTTCGCGGCATTGGCGTTACCCTGCGGGTCATACACGTTCACATCCGCGCCGGAGTTGAACAAGCGGGCCGCAACATCGAGAGCGGGACTGTCCCGAACGTCGTCGGAATCCGGTTTGAAAGCAACACCCAAAATGCCTACCGTGGCCCCGTTGAGGCGGCCCAGTACTTCTTCTGCAAGGGAGACCACGCGGTCGCGGCGGCGTAGGTTGATCTCATCCACCTCGGTGAGGAAGCGCATGGTGCGGTCCAAACCGAGTTCGCTCACGCGGGCCTGAAGCGCGCGAATATCCTTGGGCAAGCAACCGCCGCCAAAGCCCACGCCGGCGTTCAAGAAGCGTCGGCCAATGCGTGCATCGTGGCCAATAGCGTCAGCCAAGGTACGGATATCTCCTCCCACACTCTCGGTGACTTCGGAGAACGCGTTGATGAAGGAGATCTTGGTGGCCAAGAACGCATTCGCGGCCACCTTGACGAGTTCGGCCGTCTCATAGTCCGTGACAATCATGGGCGTCTCGGCGGCCAGCTGGCTCGCGTAGACCTCGCGCAGAATCACTTCCGCGTCCAGATCGCCTTCGGCCAAACCGATCACCAAACGGTCCGGAGTCAGGGTGTCCTTGACCGCGAAGCCTTCGCGCAAGAACTCGGGGTTCCACGCGAAGCTGATCCTCCCAGGCCCTGTATGGCGTTCTTGGACCAGTGTGGCGAGGCGGCGGGCCGTTCCGACCGGAACCGTGGACTTGCCCACAATGAGGGCGTCCTTGGTGATGTTCTCCGCGAGGGAGGTGGCTGCGGCGTCCACGTAGCGGATGTCCGCACCGTAACCGCCGGGCTTTTGAGGTGTTCCTACGCCAATGAAGTGCACGTCGCCCCAAGCGCCAGCTTCTTCAAAGGACGTGGTGAAGCGGAGCCGTCCGCTCTGCGTGTGCTTCTTCAGCAGCTCCGGCAGGCCGGGTTCGTGGAAGGGGAGTTCGCCGGCGGCAAGCATTTCAATCTTGCGCTCGTCAATATCGACGCCGAGGACTTCAAAGCCAAGTTCAGCCATGCACGCCGCATGGGTGGCGCCAAGATATCCGGTCCCAATCACTGTGATTCGCAATGGCACGGTAAGCCTCCTGAGTGATGTCCGGTACGCGGTAACCTTCATCGGCTACTGCGTGCACCATAGGAGGCCAGAATGAATGCCGTTCAAGTCCCGCGTGAATACCACGTGAACGAACCGTAACCAGCAATCTTCGGGTTTCCACAGAAAGCTGACATGAGCACTCTCGGTAAGTGCCAAAGTGGGATACTTACCGGGTGAGTTTTGAATCCCCCCAACCCGTCGAGGCCATTCCTGTGACTGCCGAATCCCGTGAAGGATTTGAGCGCGTCGCTGAGATTGATCTGTCCCATATTCGTCACAATGTGAAGCGCTTGGCGGAGCTGGCCGCTCCCGCGAAGCTCATGGCCGTGGTCAAAGCTGATGCGTATGGTCACGGTGCGGTACCCGTCGCGAAGGCTGCGTTGGAATCCGGGGCGGCATGGTTGGGGACAGCACACGTTCGTGAGGCGCTCGCGCTTCGCGAACACGGAATTGATGTGGCCTTGCTGGCGTGGCTGCACACAGCGGACACGCCATTTGAAGCTGCCATTGAAGCGGACATTGATCTCGGCGTTTCCGGGTGGGAACTACCGGTGATTGCTGAGGCAGCGGAAAAGGCCGCGAAGACCGCGCGCATCCACCTCAAAGTGGACACCGGATTGGGCCGCAATGGCGCCACCATGGAGCGTCTTCCCAGCCTGCTTGTGGAAGCGCAACAGCTGCAGAGCGAAGGAAAGATTCGCGTCGTAGGCATCTTCTCTCACCTCGCTGTGGCGGATGAACCGGATCGGACGGAAACGGATGACCAGATTCAGGTGTTCCGCGAAGCGATTGCCCTCACGGAAGCTGCCGGGTTCCATTTGGAAGCCCGACACATTGCGAATACCCCGGGCACGCTGAGCCGCCCGGACGCTCACTTTGATTTGGTGCGCTGCGGTATCGGAATTTACGGTCTCAGCCCCTTTGCGGATCAGAGCTCGGAAGATCTGGGCCTCAAGCCAGCTATGACTCTCAAAGCGCGCGTCGCCAACGCCAAACGAGTGCCTGCTCACCAAGGCGTCTCTTACGGCCTGAGCTACCAAACCAACGAGGAATCAATCCTGGTGGACGTCCCTCTGGGATACGCCGACGGCATTCCGCGCTCCGCGACCTACGCGCCCGTCATGATCAACGGCAACGAATTCCGAAGCGCTGGCCGCATCGCGATGGACCAGTTCATGATGGACGTTGGCCCGGATCAGGATCCTGAGGCGCTCATTGGCCAGTACGCCGTCTTGTTTGGCGAGAACGGTCCACACGTGGATGAGTGGGCGGCGGCGTGCAACACCATTAACTATGAGATCGTGACGCGCATTTCGGGCCGCGTTCCTCGTCGCTATATTGACGGAGCCTGGGGTCGCACCGATGACTAACACCCACACGGATCAAACGTCCACAGACGAGTCATCGCCAGAACAGTGGTCCCAAGAGCTCACCGCGGAGACCGCCGAGGACATGCATGCCCTAGGCGTCCAATTGGGGAAGCTCCTTGTTAGCGGAGATGTCCTCATCCTGACCGGCCCGCTTGGCGCCGGAAAGACCACACTTACCCAGGGCATCGGCGAAGGACTGGGCGTGCGGTCCGGGATTATTTCGCCCACGTTCGTGTTGGCTCGCGTGCACCCCAGCGAGCGCACTGACGCCAGCGACGCCCCGGCACTCATCCACGTTGATGCGTACCGGTTGAACTCCGCAGAAGAACTCACGGACCTGGACATTGATTCGCAGCTGGAAAGCGGGGTCGTGGTGGTTGAATGGGGCCGCGGCAAAGCCGAACAGCTCAGCGATTCCTACCTCGATATTGAGTTGGTGCGCCCGGAGATTGAGCTGGACGCTACAGTCGAGGGCGAGATTCTGAGTTTTGAGGACGACGCCGCAGAGCCGGCTCGCGCTGTCAGCATCCGCGCCGTTGGCCCCGCCTGGGCAACGCGCCGTTTGGGCTGAGCTGGCATGCCGCAGTTCACGGTCTGACTAGTACAAAGAGAGAGCCCCTCGTGCGGCTAGGGGGCGTCGCACGAGGGGCTCTGGATCGGTCGGGGGGCCGATCCTCCACTGGCCCAAACATTTCACCTGGGGGAGGTATGAAACGGGCCAGTGTGGGGCGCGAACGCCCACGTTTTTCGAGAAGAACATCATCGTTGGTGTTTCTCTAAAGCGAGTGTAATCAGCAAGTGCGGATTTAGTCGTCAAGCAACGCGCGAGTCGCACACTCGGATAGGCTGACAGCGTGACTTCCGTAGCGCGATCGCTAGTTCATGAGTCCACCGTTGGCTGGCAATTAGGCGCCACGTTGCGCGATTCCGGGGCGCACTTCGCGGTCGCAGCGCCGTTAGCATCAGCGGTCTGGTTGTGCCTGCTGGACGACGACGGCCGCGAGCGTCAGTTTCCTATGCGCGGCTCACGCGATGATTCATTGGGCATGGTCTGGCACAGCGACGTGGTGGGAGCGAACCCGGGCCAGCGGTACGGGTATCGCGTCGAGGGGGAGTGGGACCCGCGCAACGGTTCACGGTTCAATCCGTCCAAGATCTTGGTTGACCCGTACGCGCGAGCGATTTCCGGGGTCGTGACGTGGGATCGCTCAGTGTTTGGTTTCTCCCTGGATTCTGTGTCTGCTGACTCAGAGTCGCTCGAGTCCGGATCCCGCAGTGAGCGCACTATGACGTTGACGCCGTATGAGGCGCTCGAGGTTCCGCCGGAGGCAGGCTGGGTGATCAGCGATGAGGATTCGCTGGGGCAGGTTCCACTCTCCGTGGTGGTTGATTCCACGTTTGATTGGGGCAATGACGCTCCCTTGCGAAGGCCCATGCATGAGACCGTTCTCTACGAAGCGCATGTGGTGGGACTGACGAAAACTCATCCGGAGATTCCCGAGCATCTGCGCGGAACTTATGCCGCACTCGCGCACCCGGCCATTATTGATCACTTGCAAGGCCTCGGGGTTACAGCCCTTGAGCTGATGCCCGTGCACCACTTTGTCGATGATGCCCGCCTGACGTCACTGGGGCTCTCCAACTATTGGGGCTACAACACCCTAGGATTTTTCGCCCCTCACGGCGGTTACGCGGCCAGTGGGGACACCGGCCAGCAAGTACATGAGTTCAAGTCCATGGTGAAAGAGCTCCACCGCAATGGCATCGAGGTGATTCTTGACGTCGTGTATAACCACACGGCCGAGACACACCGCCTAGGTCCGCAGCTGAGCATGCGAGGCATCGCGAATCAGGAGTATTACCACCTAGACCCCAACGCGCCGCACGAATACGTGGACTTCACAGGTACCGGAAACAGTCTGAATCTCGAGTCCCCGCTCACGCAGCAGCTGGTGTTGGATTCGCTCGCGTACTGGGTGGATGAGATGCATGTGGACGGCTTCAGATTTGATTTGGCGCCGGTACTAGCCAGATCAAATGGCTACTGGCGCTGGGACCAGCGGCCTCGCCCACGGCAGGTGGACATCCAGGACGGGTTGAACCTTCGCAACAAATTCATGCAAAAGCTTGAAGCTCACCCCTCACTTGCTCGCACTAAGTTGTTCGCCGAACCTTGGGACGTTGGACCGGACGGTTATCAACTAGGCAACTTTTCACCTAGGTGGGCTGAATGGAACGGTAAGTATCGGGACGATGTTCGAGACTTCTGGCGGGGCACCGCCGGAATGGTGGGACCTTTGGTCTCACGGGTGGCTGGCTCGGCGGATGTGTTCCGGCAACTTGGCGCGCGACCCACGAACTCGGTCAACTTCGTCACGGTCCACGACGGTTTCACGCTTCAAGACCTCGTGTCCTACGAACACAAGCACAACGAAGCCAACGGTGAACACAACCGCGACGGTGCCGATGACAACCGCTCCCTCAACTTCGGCGTCGAGGGACTTACGGATGATCCGGCCATCAATGCGGCGCGGCTGAGGCAGCGCAAAAACCTCTTCCTAACGCTCATGGTCTCCCAAGGCGTCCCGCTGATCTCCCACGGTGACGAAGTAGGCCGCACGCAAGGCGGTAACAACAACGCGTACTGTCACAACAGCCCGGTGTCCTGGATTGATTGGGCGCAGGCGGACTCCGAGTTTTGGGCTTTCGCTCGCCGAGCGGTACAGGCCAGGACAGCGTTAGCCGCGCTGCGTCGTCGTCGTTTCTTCGAAGGAACCGCAGCCGCGGCAGTGGACGGGGATCTCCAACCGGACGTGGTCTGGATGGACCGTGACGGCGACGCGATGCAACACGATGACTGGAACGACACCTGGCAGCACAGCATCGTCTATGTCCTGAACGGATCCGCCGACGCCTGCGGGCTCCACGGGGATTCGCGGGACGTCCTCGTGATGCTTAACGCTTCCGCCGATGCCGTGACTTACGTGGCCCCACCCAACGAAGCAGACCGCGGCTGGGAACTCTTGATCTCGAGCGCGGAACCGCACGAATTCGGTGACTTCCCGGGAGCGAACTGGGACGGGCAAAGTGTGACGGTGCCCGCTCGAAGCGCCACGATTTTCGTAGCAAACGTAAGATAGAGGGATGCTCAGTCTTGCCATCGATACGTCCGCGGTGACCTCCGTTGCCCTCCAAGAACACGGCACCGATGGCACTAGCCGCACCCTCGCCGCCCGCCACACCGAGGCCACTAATACGCAAGCCGAGGTCCTCGTCTCGCTCGTGGAGGAGGTACTCGCTGAGGGCGGGATCCAGCCGTCCGAGCTCGACGTGATGTTCGTGGGCGTCGGCCCCGGCCCGTTCACCGGGTTGCGCGTGGGCATCATGGCCGCGCACATGCTCTCCTTCGTATGGGGCAAGCCGCTGCACGGCGTCATGAGCCTCGACGCGATTTCCTACGACGTCAGCCACCGCGCGGATGCGTCGCGAGAACCGTTCGTGGTGGCGATTGATGCGCGCCGCAAGGAGCTCTACTGGGCGCAGTACGACGCCGAAGGCGCCCTTCTGGACGGACCCCACGTTTCCGCGCCGGGGGAACTTCCGGCAGGAATCACAGTTTTTGGAGCCGGAGCTTCTGCACAAAAGGAAGCGTTGTCCGCGGCCGGAATCTCAGTGAGCGAGGAGTTTGCGCACCATCAGCCGTCCGCCGAGTCCCTGGGTGCGTATGGCGCGAGCGTCGTGGAGCGTGGGGGAGAGCTCTTGGGACTTGAGCCCCTGTACTTGCGCGAGTCTGACGCGAAAGTGCCAGACGCTATGACCCTGAACCCGCGGCAGGCACAGGCCCAAACGCAAGGCCAGGGCGCATGAGCGGCGAGGTAGACCTTTCAGCAGGAGCCTCGATGCGGGGCATGACCGAGGCCGACATCCCGGCGGTGTCTGCGTTGGAGAATCGTTTGTTCCCGATCGACGCGTGGCCGCTCCAGATGTTCCACGATGAACTCTCGCAGCCGGAAACCCGCGAGTACTGGGTGGTGGAGGTTGCATCCCCACACTCCGAGGACGCTGGGACTCCGGAGACCGCGATGATCGTGGGCTACGCGGGACTGATGTGCATCGAACCGATCGCGGACGTGCAGACAATCGCCGTAGTGCCTGAGCTGGAAGGCAAGGGACTCGGCACGGCGCTCTTGCGGAGGCTCATCACTTCCGCCCGTGAACGCGGCGCGCACGACGTGCTCCTCGAAGTTCGCGAGGACAACCCGCGCGCTCAGGCTCTGTACGTGCGCCACGGTTTCGAACAGATTCACGTGCGCAAAAAGTATTACCGGGACGGCGTGGACGCGCTCATCATGCGCCTTGAACTCGCCCCAGAAGTAGTAACCACCGCATAGACGCGCACCAGTCGTCACCACACAACACTTTCCAGATTTCCAAAGGACCAGAACATGCAGTCAGTGACTCATCGCGAAGCACCCGTGGTGTTGGGTATCGAATCCTCGTGCGATGAAACTGGCATCGGCATTGTGCGCGGATCCCAGCTGCTCGCCAACGCGGTCAGTTCCTCGATGGACGAACACGTGCGCTTCGGCGGCGTCATCCCTGAGATCGCCTCCCGCGCGCACCTCGAAGCGATGATTCCCACGCTCGAAAAAGCGCTCGCAGACGCCGAACTCACCCTCGATGATGTGGACGCGATCGCCGTAACTAGCGGACCAGGTCTCGCCGGAGCGCTCATGGTAGGCGTGGCTGCGGCCAAGGCTCTCGCCTTCGCGGCCAACAAGCCGCTCTACGCGATCAACCACTTGGTAGCTCACGTGGGCGTCGGCGTGCTGGACGGTGGAGAACTCCCGAAAGACCTCGGCGCGCTCTTGGTCTCCGGCGGCCACACCGAGATCTTGAAGATCGATAATCTGACCAGCGACGTCACGTTGCTCGGAGCCACCATCGACGACGCCGCCGGCGAAGCCTATGACAAGGTCGCTCGGCTCTTAGGTTTGGGCTACCCGGGCGGTCCGGCGATTGATCGCGCGGCCAAAGAAGGCAACCCCAAAGCCATCCGTTTCCCGCGCGGCCTCAGCGTCCCCAAATTCATGGGCACCGTCGAAGAGCCCGGTCCGCACCGCTACGACTTCTCCTTCTCCGGACTCAAGACCGCCGTTTCCCGCGCGGTCGAGCACTTCGACAAGAACGGCCAAGAAGTCCCGGTCGCGGACGTCGCAGCAAGCTTCCAAGAAGCCGTCGTGGATGTCATTACGAAGAAGGCCGTCCTCGCCTGCCAAGAGCATGGGCTCACGACGTTGCTTTTGGGTGGTGGCGTGGCCGCTAACTCGAGGCTCCGCGAACTCCTCGCGGCCCGCTGCCAATCAGCTGGCATCGAGCTTCGCATCCCGCCGTTCTCGCTGTGCACGGACAACGGCGCGATGGTCGCGGCTCTCGGAGCTCAGGTAGTGATGGCCGGCATCGAGCCGTCCGGCATCACCTTTGGTACGGATACCGGCCAGCCCGTGACGGAAGTGTCCCTGCGGGCGTAAGCTGCGTCGTCGTACTCAAAAATACGACGTACCGACCTACGTAAGCCGCATGCGAGCCGTGTTATCCCGCACCAGAGCGCGCAGATCTCCATCATTCTCGGCGGCAATTTTGCGCTGCCACTGGTAGCCCGCGCCGCCGCGCATGATGCGCTCGACGTCCCGCAACTCGTTCTCGCAGTCCAAGCGCTTCGCGATGGGTTCGAGCTCGTTCAGGACCTCGGTCAAGTGATCCGTGACCAGCATTTCGTTGCCGGCCTTGTCCAGAATGATGATGGCGTCGAGGCCGTAACGGGCCGCGCGCCACTTGTTCTCCACGCGGTACCACGGTGGCATCACAGGGATGCGCTCGCCGGCATCAAGGCGGTCTGACATGGACTGCACCAAGCACTGCGTCAGCGCGGCCATAGCACCCACGTCCTTGAGCGAGGACAAACCATCGGCAATGCGCATCTCCACGGTGCCGAAGCGAGGGACGGGTCGCACGTCCCAGCGAATCTCGGAAATATCGTCAATCACGCCCGTGTGAAGCATGTCAGCGACGTAGCTCTCATACTCGGACCACTGGGAGAAGTGGTACGGCAGGCCCGCGGTGGGCAGCTGCTGGAACATGAGCGCGCGCTGCGACGCGTAACCGGTATCCTCGCCGCCCCAATACGGGCTGGACGCGGAGAGTGCCTGCAGGTGCGGCTGGAAGTTGATGAGTCCGTCAACGATCGGCAAAACCTTGCTCTTATGATCCACACCCACGTGCACGTGCACGCCGTAAATGACCATCTGACGGCCCCACCACTGCGTGCGATCAATCAGCTTGCCGTAACGATCCTTGTCCGTGACCGGCTGCGTGGACGGCTGTGCGATAGGGTGCGAGCCAGCCGAAAACAGCTCGACGCCCATGGGATCTGCGATCTCGCGAACGGCCTGCATGTTGTCATGCAGTTCCTTTTTCGCTTGCGCCACTGTGTCACACACGCCCGTCACGATCTCCACCGTGTTCAGCAACAATTCCTGCTTGACATGGGGATGTTCATCATCCGGGCCGAGGTTCCCGTGATTCGCGTGGACGCCGTCCAGGATCTCCTGAGCCACACTTCTGAGATCGCCCGACTCGCGGTCAACGAGGGCAATTTCCCACTCAACCCCGAGCGTTGACTGACGGCTTTGGGCGAAATCGATGCGCATGCGGCTCCTAGTATCCGGGTTTTCGACTAAAACGGATCGCTTTATCGTATCGGCGGTACCGTTAGTGAGGTGAATTCTAAGTTGTTTGTGGGCGTGGTTGGCGCGGCGTGTGCCGCTTCCGTGGCGTTGGCGGGGTGCACTTTTGCGCCGTCATCCGGTTCCTCTGGTGGCGGTTCTTCCACTACGACGACGCAGCCCGGCTCCGGCGGTTCGGCAACAGATAGTGCCACCCCGGCAGAGCCCCAAGTTTCGTCTTGGGGCCCAACCGTGGACACCATTTCTGCCGCTCAGGCCGAGGTCGCTGAGATGACGGTGCAGGAGAAAGCCGGGCAGGTGCTCGTAGCGTTCTTCTCCGGGAAGGACTACTCGTCTCAGGCGTCTCTTGTGAAGAAGCTGCACCTCGGTGGAGTGATCATGATGGGGGACAACATTCCGGTGTCCTCTGGAGGGTCCAACTCCAACTCCGGCGATTCCGGGGGAGCGACCGGGGGCGCTGCCGGCGTTGACACTGCCGCTTTGAAAGCAGCCACCAAGAAACTTAGCTCCGCCTTGGCGAGCGAACGTTCATGGCCAGGCATCGTTGGCGTGGACCAAGAAGGCGGGCAGGTGGCGCGTGTTCAGGCGCCATTGACCGAGTGGCCCACCGGCATGACCTACGGCGCCGCGAACGATCCAGTATTGACTGAAAAGGCATCGCAGGCCCTGAACCAGGATCTTGCGGACCTGGGCTTCACCATGAACTTTGCGCCGGACGCGGATGTGACCATTGGTCCCGCTGATCCTGTCATTGGTGCGCGATCCATGGGGTCCGATCCTTCGCTCGTCGCCACAAACGCCGAGGCCGCGTGGAAAGGTGCCGTGGCAGCCGGTGTTATGCCTTCACTGAAGCACTTTCCGGGACACGGTTCTGTGACCACCGATTCTCACGTGGGGCTTCCTGTGCAATCCGTATCCGTGTCGGCGTTGGAAGCGCGCGACTGGGTGCCCTTCAAAGAGTCCATATCTGCCGGTGTGCCGATGATCATGATGGGGCATATTGCCGTCACTTCTTTGGACCCGGGCGTGGCCTCATCGGTGTCCTCTGCGTCCTACAAAGCGTTGCGGGATCTGGGCTTTGAAGGTGTAGTGGTGACCGATGCCTTGAACATGGGGGCGTTGACGGAGTCCTTTTCGACGGGCCAAGAAACTGTTGCCGCGCTCAAAGCCGGTGCTGATCTGCTGATCATGCCGCCTGATGTTTCGGCCGCTCATGCGGCGATTGTGGCGGCTGTGAAGAATGGGACTTTGAAAGAGTCGCGTTTGGATGAGGCCGCCGCTCGAGTGGTTACCTTGCAGATGATGCAGCAACAAAAGTTGGAGGCTGCCTCCTCCGACCTTGATCCTGCCGCTGAAAGCCAGGCCATCTCCGCCGCGGCCATCACCGCTTTCGGCTCAAAGTGCAGCGGCCCTTTGGTCACGGGCGGGATCAGGATTTCTGGCGGAAACGCCACGGACCGGGCACGACTAGTGAGCGCCGCAGAGGAAGCCGGACTCAGCGTTGGTAGCGGAACCTCGGTGGCCCTGTTAGGAACGGGAAGCGCCTACGCAACCGCAGACGTCGTCGTCGCACTGGATGCCCCGTATGGTCTCGCGAACTCGCAAGCAACCACCAAAGTGGCGCTTTACGGGCGAACGGAGGGTGCGTTCGACGCGCTCGTTGACGTCCTCACGGGTGACGCAGAGGCGACCGGAAAGCTCCCGGTGGAGGTCGGCGATCTGCCGATCGGAACGGGCTGTAGTTCCTAAACCGGCTCTACCTCGATCGCTACTCGCTCATCGCCCACGCGGGTCAAGATGAGTGTCGCTTTGGTCTTATTCTTCTTCGAGCCGGACCCGGCAAGAAGCACCTTCCGAAGCTCCTCGGGTGACACATCGAGGCCGCGCTTCTTGATATCCAGGACACCTATTCCAGACGCTTTCACCCAAGAACGCAGCGACTTCACGTGATACGGCCGCACGGCCACCACCCGGTACGCGCGGGCGAAAGGCGTCGAAACCAAGGACGGCGCCATGAAGTACGCGATGTGCGGATCAAGCAACGAACCGCCCACGGATTCAGCCACATCAAGCACCAATCCGGCCCGGATCACGGCGCCGTCAGGTTCATAGATGTACCCGGAGATATCGTCTGGGGAGACCGGCGACCCAACACCGGTAGCGCCGGAGAAATCAGTTGCAGCGTGAAGTTCGTGGGCTCCGTCGTCGTCCAGAACCAAAGCCGAGCGCCGCACGTCCGCGCGCCGCAGCGCACCGAACCACAGCGCAACTTCGGTGACGTCCCCGTCCACACTGACCCATTGTGCTTCACAGTTTGCGGGCACGGATCCGTGCGGAATGCCGGGTCCCAGCTTCACGCCCACGGGAAGGCCAGCGTCCGCGAGCCGCTCGACGAAGGACAGCGGAGGGCTGAAGGCTTCGGGATCGAAGATGCGTTGCGTGTTGCCGCCGGCGTGCGTGCGTCGCGCCGGATCCAGCCAGACGCCGTCAAAACCTGAAAGATCAAAGGCCGTGGCGTCGCCAAGTTCCACGCGCGCGTTATCGAACGGCATGAGGTTGATCGTTGCGGCAGCCGCCGTCGTCTCATCCAGCTCCACGGCCGTCACGTTCATTCCCAGCGCGGCTAGCGCCATGGCGTCCGTGCCCAGCCCGCAGCCGAGGTCCGCAATCTGGCGTAACCCCGCGGCGCGGAATCGTTCGGCGTGGTGCGCGGCCACTTGGAGGCGGGTGGCTTGCTCGAGCCCGGCGCGGGTAAAAATCATGCGCTCAGCGAACGCACCCAATTTCGGTTTAGCGAGGTGCCGCAAGCGGATTTGGTGTACGACGCCGCTGCTCACCTCCGGCGAATAGCTCGCTTTCCGTAGGGCAAGATTGAGCGCGATGCCCTGATCCTCGGTGTTTGCGGAGGTTGGATCGGTGGATTCGAGGAGCGCGAAACCTTCGGGGGTCAAGACCGCTTCGAGGAGTTCGGCATCTGAAATGGGCATGCGTCAAGCCTAGACTTCGCTGGGAGTGCATCCCATTCATTGGCACTCGCCTTGACCGAGTGCTAATTCATTTCCTAGAGTCGTAGTTAGCACTCGATGCCTTCGGGTGCTAAAGCCTGAGGTACTTGCCAGCTGGCACCGCGACGACGGTTGGTAGCCCTTGAGGCCCAAGACACCATTGGTAACTCATGCAAAGGAGAGAACCGAATGTCGGTCTCTATCAAGCCTCTCGAGGATCGTATTGTTGTTCAGCCGCTCGAAGCTGAGCAGACCACCGCTTCCGGTCTTGTCATTCCTGACACCGCGAAGGAAAAGCCACAAGAGGGCAAGGTCGTAGCTGTTGGACCGGGCCGCGTTGATGACAACGGCAACCGCGTTCCTGTAGACGTTGCCGAAGGCGACGTTGTGATCTACTCCAAGTACGGCGGAACCGAAGTTAAGGTTGGCGGCCAGGAGTACTTGGTGCTTTCCGCTCGCGACGTTCTCGCAGTCGTCGTCAAGTAGTTTTTGAGCACGGAGCCCTGGCGATCTGCCGGGGCTCTTGCCACGTTTACTGAAAGAAGAAGATACACATGGCAAAGCAGTTGGTGTTTAATGACGCCGCCCGCAAAGCGCTAGAAGCCGGTGTTGACCGTTTGGCTGACACCGTCAAGGTGACGCTCGGCCCACGTGGCCGCAACGTTGTTCTGGACAAGAAGTGGGGCGCCCCCACCATCACGAACGATGGTGTGACGATCGCTCGCGAAATCGAGCTTGATGACCCGTACGAGAACTTGGGTGCTCAGCTCGCCAAGGAAGTAGCTACCAAGACCAACGACGTGGCCGGCGACGGAACCACCACGGCAACCGTTCTTGCTCAGGCACTCGTGAAGGAAGGCTTGCGCAACGTTGCCGCAGGCGCCGCTCCGGGTCAGCTCAAGCACGGCATCGAGGTTGCTGTTGAGGCTGTTGCACAGCGTCTTCAGGACAACGCTCGTCCGGTTGAGGGCCAGCAGGTTGCAAACGTAGCCGCGATCTCGGCACAGTCCGAAGAAATCGGCGAACTCTTGGCTGAGGCCTTCGGCAAGGTGGGCACCGAGGGTGTCATCACCATCGAAGAGTCCAACACCACGAACACCGAATTGGTGATCACCGAAGGCATGCAGTTCGACAAGGGCTACTTGTCCCCGAACTTCGTGACGGACCCAGAGCGCCAGGAAGCCGTTCTTGAGGATGCTTACGTCCTCATCAACTCCGGCAAGATCTCCACGGTTGCAGAGTTCTTGCCACTGTTGGAGAAGGTTCTTCAGGAGAAGAAGCCACTCTTCATCATCTCTGAGGACGTTGAGGGCGAGGCTTTGTCCACGCTCGTTGTCAACAAGATCCGTGGCACCCTGAACGCTGTTGCCGTCAAGGCTCCAGGCTTCGGCGACCGCCGCAAGGCCATGATGCAGGACATCGCCATCCTCACGGGTGCTCAGGTTGTTTCCCCTGATCTTGGCCTCAAGCTGGATCAGGTGGGACTCGAGGTGTTGGGTACGGCTCGCCGCATCACCATCACCAAGGACAACACCACCATTGTTGACGGTGGCGGATCTGAAGAGGACATCAAGGATCGCGTCTCCCAGATCAAGGCTGAAGTTTCCCGCACGGACTCCGACTGGGATCGTGAGAAGCTCCAGGAGCGCCTCGCGAAGCTGGCCGGCGGCGTGGGTGTCATCAAGGTAGGTGCTGCAACTGAGGTTGAACTCAAGGAGCGCAAGCACCGTATTGAGGATGCCGTTTCCGCAACCCGCGCTGCTCTTGAAGAGGGCATCGTGGCCGGTGGCGGAACCGCTTTGGTTGACGCGCTGAGCGCTCTCGACGAGGACGAGTCCGTCAAGGCTCTGACCGGCGATGCCGCTACGGCCGTTGGAATTGTTCGCCGCGCATTGGTGCAGCCACTTCGCTGGATTGCTATCAACGCTGGCCACGACGGTTCCGTCATTGCTGCCAAGGTTGCCGAGCTTCCTGTGAACAGTGGCTTCAACGCGAAGACCGGTGTTTTCGAGGACCTCTTGGCCGCTGGCGTCATCGACCCAGTCAAGGTCACCCGTTCGGCCCTGCGCAACGCTGCATCCATCGCAGCGCTCGTGCTGACCACGGAAACCCTTGTGGTGGAGAAGCCAGAAGAAGACGAAGATGATCACGCAGGTCACAACCACTAATCACGTGGTTTGATCTCCAGGATTGACGCAGGTTGGGGTGGGGCATCCGAAAGGGTGCTCCACCCCAACCTGTTTCTGCATCCCAAGTACTTCACCCGGAGATCCTCATCCGGGCACCAGTACTGCGCAAACACTCCCAAGCGCGGGCTAATCCACATGACGAATCCCACATATGACTGTAGGAATCGTTCCTAGCGCCTCAGCGTTCTAGGATGAAAGCATCCCTCATGCATGAAAGGCACAGACGTGACCGAATTCAACCCGTTCGCATTTGAAGGTCTGACGTACGACGACGTACTGCTCTTGCCTGGCCCTACGGATGTCATCCCATCCGAAGCGGACACCACCACGAAGCTCACCAAGCGTATTGAGCTGAACATTCCTATTGTGTCCGCTGCAATGGATACGGTCACGGAATCCCCGATGGCAATCGCTTTGGCCCGTCAGGGTGGCATTGGCATCATTCACCGCAACCTTTCAATTGAAGATCAGGCCTACGAAGTGGACCGCGTCAAGCGCTCCGAGTCCGGCATGATCACGGATCCGGTCACCATCACTCCGGATGCTTCCCTGCAGGAACTCGATGATTTGTGCGGCCAGTACCGCGTCTCGGGCCTTCCCGTGGTGGATGAGAACAAGAAGCTCTTGGGCATCATCACCAACCGCGACATCCGTTTTGTGCCGCGCGAAGAATTCGCCACCACCAAGGTCTACGAAAAGATGACCGTCATGCCGCTGATCACGGCAAAGGTGGGAATCTCCCGCCAGGAAGTCATTGACCTCTTGGGCCAGCACCGCATCGAGAAGCTTCCGCTCGTTGATGACAATGACATCCTTCAGGGCTTGATCACGGTCAAGGACTTCGACAAGGCTGAGCAGTACCCGCTCGCTACGAAGGACGACGAAGGCCGCTTGCGCGTCGGTGCAGCTGTGGGCTTCTTCGGCGAAGGATTCGACCGAGCCATGGCCCTCGTCGAAGCCGGCGTGGACGTGCTGGTGGTTGACACCGCCAACGGCCACACCCGCGGCGTGCTGGACATGATCGCTCGCTTGAAGGCTGAGAAGGCTGCCGCACACGTTGATGTGATCGGCGGACAGGCCGCTACTCGCGAAGGCGCTCAGGCTCTCATTGACGCCGGCGCTGACGCTATCAAGGTGGGCGTTGGCCCAGGATCTATCTGCACCACGCGCATCGTCGCTGGCGTCGGTGTCCCACAGGTCACCGCCGTGTACGAAGCCGCCAAGGCAGCTATCCCTGCAGGCGTCCCTCTGATCGCCGACGGTGGCTTGCAGCACTCCGGTGACATTGGAAAGGCCCTCGTGGCTGGCGCGAATTCAGTGATGCTTGGCTCGCTCCTTGCCGGTACCGCTGAGTCACCAGGTGACCTCGTGTTCATGAACGGAAAGCAGTTCAAGGCGTACCGCGGCATGGGTTCCCTCGGCGCGATGCAGACTCGTGGCAAGAACACGTCCTACTCGAAGGACCGTTACTTCCAGGCTGACGTTCCGAGCGACGAGAAGCTCATCCCCGAAGGCATCGAGGGTCAGGTTCCTTACCGCGGCCCCTTGTCCGCCGTGGCTCACCAGTTGGTGGGCGGCTTGCGACAGACCATGTTCTACGTGGGCGGCGCTACCATCCCTGAGCTCAAGGCCCGCGGCAAATTTGTCCGCATCACGGCTGCAGGCCTCAAGGAAAGCCACCCGCACGACATCATGATGACCGTCGAGGCACCTAACTACAAGAGTCGCTAACCGTCACCGAGGGCTTTATCCTCGGTACATGACTGACTTTTCACAGCACCCAGTAACAGCGAGCGGGAACACCGATCTCGCGTTACTGGGTGCTGTTTTAGGTATTGACGAACCCGCGGTGCTGTCTTTGGGTGGCGGCATCGGGTTCATGGCGGCGACCTTCGACTACGCCGAAATTACCACCCTCACCTTTGTGTTCCGGGCGCACCCCGTTCCGTTCGTGGACGCCGTGCTGGAGGGCTCCGGCGTGGGAGCTTCAGTGATTACGACGACGTCCGCAGCGAAAGCGCAACGTGAGTTGAGTGCCGCGCTTGAAGTGGGGGAGCGGGTGCTGGGCTACGTGATGGTGTCCGGTGAGAACTGGGGAGAAGCGGTTCTTCGTGAGCTGACTGCGGACAATAAGCTCGAACTCGCGAAAGCCACGAAGAAGAAGTAATACTGGCTCGCACGAATCCCGGCGCAGGATGGAGCGGTGAAACCTCCGACCATCGCCAACGAGACGTACGCGGCGGCTGCTCGCGAAAGTGCATTGCGCATGCTGAACAAGACGCAGCCTGAAGGCGTACCGGCGAGTTTCGCCAAGAACTTCGGCGTCAGCGGGATTCGCAAACTTGCCGATGCCACCACCGATGGTTCGGCACGCGGGTGGGCCAAGCTCTTCGCGGATCCGTCACGGCGCGCGGTGGGCTTTGAGATGGCGCAGAAGTTTCTTACCGGGACCGCTCACGGCGGCCGTGGGGGACTGCGGTACCAGTATGCTGAGATCGTGGAACGGTCAGGCGCCGATCCCAGCGCCTACCGAAACATTGGTGCCTTATGGGAGGAATTCACAGACCTCATGACGACGGCGCAAACCGATCCAGCGTCGTCGTACTCAGAATTTCTGAACACCGCACGAACGCAACTGCACCGCATCGCCGACGCTGAGGAAGCCGCGGCGCTCGCAGTTTCGGAAGCGAACAATTGACGCGCTGGCCCGAAAGTTTCGCCGAGCTCACACAACGCGGCCCATCCCGCGGTTGAGCGGTAGGCTAGATGCGTGAGTTATGAGATTGAAATTGGTCGAGCCAAGCGTGGACGTCGCGCGTTCTCTTTGGACGACATCGCTATTGTCCCCAGCCGTCGCACGCGCGATCCCGAAGATGTGTCCACCAAGTGGCAGATCGACGCTTTCACTTTTGACACCCCGGTAATCGGTGCGCCGATGGACTCTGTCATGAGCCCGGCAACCGCCATCGCTCTCGGCAAGCTCGGCGGCCTCGGTGTGCTGAACCTCGAAGGTCTCTGGACGCGCTACGAGGACGTGCAGCCAGTGCTGGACGAGATCGCGAACCTGGAAGTCGATCTTGCGGACGCTGCTGCGGAGACCAAGGTCACTCGCAAGCTTCAGGAGCTCTATTCGGCGCCCATTCAGGCTGAGCTTATTTCGGCTCGCCTCAAGGAGATCCGTGATTCCGGCGTTGTTGTCGCTGGCTCCCTCACGCCACAGCGCACCCAAGAGCACTACAAGACCGTGCTCGCAGCGGGCGTCGATATCTTCGTGATCCGCGGCACCACGGTGTCTGCCGAGCACGTCTCCCAGAACCAAGAACCGCTGAACCTCAAGCAGTTCATTTACGAGCTCGACGTCCCCGTGATTGTGGGCGGCGCGGCCGGCTACACCCCGGCGTTGCACTTGATGCGCACCGGTGCCGCTGGCGTGCTGGTGGGCTTCGGTGGCGGTGCCACCTCCACCACCCGCCGCGCCTTGGGCATCAACGTCCCAACGGCGACAGCGATCTCCGACGTCGCAGCCGCTCGCCGCGACTACCTCGACGAATCCGGTGGACGCTACGTTCACGTCATCGCTGACGGTGGTTTGGGAACGTCCGGCGACATCGTGAAGGCCATCGCCCTCGGCGCCGACGCTGTCATGCTCGGCACAGCGCTGGCTCGTGCGGATGAAGCACCAGGTCAAGGCTGGCACTGGGGCATGGAAGCAAGCCACGAATCCGTACCACGCGGAGACCGCGTGCGTATTGGACGCGTAGGACCAATGTCCGAGCTCCTCTACGGACCGTCCCACCACTCCAACGGCACCAGCAACCTCATGGGAATGCTGCGCCGCTCGATGGCCACCACCGGCTACTCGGAGCTCAAGGAATTCCAGCGCGTTGACGTGCTAGTGAACGATTCCATCGGGGGACGCTAGGACCTATGGGCGATTCAGGGGAACTCAGCCCATCAGTTCACTCTCGCGCGCTCGAAACGCTGCGCAGCACGGAACTGGACGTCTTGGTCATTGGTGGCGGTGTTGTAGGTGCCGGTGCGGCACTGGACGCCGCCACGCGCGGCCTCACCGTGGGGATTGTGGAGGCTCGTGACTGGGCCGCCGGTACCTCGAGCCGCTCCTCCAAGCTGATCCATGGCGGTCTGCGATACCTCGAGATGCTGGATTTCGGGTTGGTGCGTGAGGCGCTTCAAGAGCGCGGTTTGCTCATGGAACGCCTCGCGCCGCACCTTGTCCGTCCCGTACCGTTCCTGTACCCGCTGACCACGAAGTACTTCGAGCGCCCCTATGTGGGTGCCGGAATTGGGCTCTACGATGCGCTGTCCTTCGTGGGATCGCGCAACGTGGGACTGCCCGTCCACAAGCACTTGTCACGTCGAGCCATGCTCCGCGGCGCGCCATCGCTCAAGCCGGACGCTTTTGTAGGTGCCATCCGCTATTACGACGCCCAAGTGGATGACGCGCGTTTCGTCATGTCACTCGTGCGGACCGCCGTGAAATTCGGCGCCACGGCAGTGAACCGCACGAGCGTCACTGAACTAGTCCGCGAGAACGGGCGAGTAGTTGGCGCACGAGTTCGCGTTGAAGAAACCGGCGAAGAATTCGTGATCCGCGCCAAGACAGTCCTCAGCGCAGCCGGCGTGTGGACCCACGACGTTCAAGCCGACGCCAGCGGAAAAATTCCGGACGGCGTTCCCGAACTCAAAGTGCGAGCGTCCAAAGGCGTCCACTTGGTGGTTCCGAGGGATCGCTTCCACGCCACCACTGGCCTGATCTTGAAGACGGCCATCTCTGTGTTGTTCGTGATTCCCTGGGGACGCCACTGGATCATCGGCACCACGGATACCCCGTGGTCGCTCGACAAAGCACACCCCGCGGCAACCAGCCGGGACATCGACTACTTGCTCAACGAAATCAACAAGGTCCTCATCACCCCGCTCACGCGCGATGACGTAGAGGGCGTCTATGCGGGACTTCGCCCGCTCGTTGAAGGCAATCAGGAATCCACCGCCAAGCTTTCTCGCGAACACGTCGTGACGCATCCAGAGCCCGGCTTGGCTGTCATTGCCGGCGGAAAATACACCACGTACCGGGTCATGGCGAAGGATGCGATCGACGCAGTGGCGAACATGCTGCCGTTCACCGTGCCGGACTCGGTGACGAATGATATTTCTCTCGTGGGAGCCGAAGGCCACCAGGCTCTGTGGAATCAGCGTGAACGGCTAGCTGACAGATCCGGGATTTCAGACACCAAAATTGAGCACCTCTTGCACCGCTACGGATCCATGATCCATGGGCTGCTGGACTTGATTGCTCAGGACCCAGCGCTCGCAGAGGACTTGGACGGATCCGAAGATTATCTTGCCGCGGAGGCCGTCTATGCAGTGACCCACGAAGGTGCACGTCACCTCACGGATGTGCTCACCAGGCGCACCCGCATCAGCATCGAATCGTGGGATCGCGGACTGGGCGCCGCTCCACAGGTTGCGCGCCTCATGCAGCCGCTGTTGGGGTGGTCGGACGAGTTCACGCAGCAAGAAATCGACTCGTATACCGCCCGCGTGGAAGCAGAGCGCGAGTCGCAAGAACAGCTCACCGACGAGGGTGCGGACGCGGTGCGATTGAGCAAGCATGAGCGGGATTGGTCCAGCACGCCCCGTTTCGCGACTTCGCACGCTTCAAAGTAGGATAGTTGGGTGCTCCGAACTGCCCTCAAACTCAACTGGATACTCTCCTTGGTGCTTGCGCTGGCAGTGGCCACAGGCTTTGTGCTGTTGAGCCAATGGCAGTTTGAACGATCAAGCGAATCCGCACCGCCAGCTCCCACCACCACGGAAAACGCCGTCCCATTGACGCAACATTTCGTTCCGAATCAAGAGATGTTCGGCACAGTCGCCGATCAGATCGTGGAGTTCACCGGCGAGATTGTCCCTGATTCCACGTTCTTGGTGAAGGATCGCCTCAATGAGGGCGTCAAAGGTTATTGGGTGGTCTCCGCGATTGCCGTCGATGGCGCTCCAGAGAACGCCGTAATGCCCGTAGTTCGTGGGTGGACCGCCACCAATGATTGGCTCGACAAGACCGCAGATCCGGAACCCGCTGGTCAGATCACGGTTGAAGGCCGACTGCTCCCGCCGGAAGCTCCCGTTGACGAGCACCCCGACGTGAACAACATGGGTTCGCTCTCACCGGCTCAGCTCACGAACCAGTGGGACCGCGTGACCTACTCCGGATTCGTGACCCAGAACAATTCGACTGTCGCGGGACTCACTCCCGCCATCGTTGATCCGCAGCCTCAAGAGACGCCCATCAACTGGCTCAACATCTTCTACGGCTTCGAATGGGTAGTCTTCGCCGGCTTCGCTATTTTCATGTGGTGGCGCCTCGTCGCCGACGACTACCGCCGTCAGCAAGAGGACGAGGCCGATCTAGCAGAATGGCAGGCCCAGCAAGAGCGTCTAGCCCAGCCGGATAACCAGTTGCACGGCGATGATCAACACGCGGATCGTGAACCAACCCCACACAGCCCCTCGGCAAAGGAATAATGCAGTGACCCAGAACGTCCCGCCTCGCAAGCGCCGGTTCGCCGGAACGAAGGCTCAGATCTCCTCAGCAGCCAGTTTCTACAAGGTGCTCGCTTACGCGACCGGTGTGATGCTGCTGCTCGTGGTGGTTGAGATGGTGGCCAAGTACGGTTTCGGTACGGAAATTGTCGCCGGCGCCACTTTGGCGGATGGTTCCACTTCCGTTCTGGGATTCCTGCACGACGGCGACTACACCGGAGGTTTCAACCTGTCCACGGCCGTACTCATTGTCCACGGCTGGATGTATGTTCTTTACCTCATTGCAGACTTCCGTTTGTGGTCCCTCATGCGTTGGCCGTTTAGCCGTTTCATTACGATTGCGCTCGGTGGCGTGGTTCCACTGTTGTCCTTCATCATGGAAACCAA
Organism: Neomicrococcus aestuarii; assembly: GCF_014201135.1. Taxonomy (NCBI): domain Bacteria; kingdom Bacillati; phylum Actinomycetota; class Actinomycetes; order Micrococcales; family Micrococcaceae; genus Neomicrococcus; species Neomicrococcus aestuarii. The sequence goes on from NZ_JACHDR010000001.1 coordinate 2,449,912, forward strand.
GGTTCACAAGGAAGTTGAGCGCGAGCTCGCTGCCAACCCGGAAGCTCTGCTGCGTTACTAGCAGCGGGCACCATCCCACGTTTTCTCCATCACTCGGCACCACAAGGTGGCATAGAAAAGATAGGCTGTAGCGGTGACATCGCAGGCATCTGAACAGGATCCGGCCCTGAATAGCTCGGAAAACTCGGCAGCGACCCCGGACGCGCGCCCTGTCATCGTTGTTGATTACGGTGCACAGTACGCGCAGCTGATCGCTCGCCGTGTCCGCGAAGCGAACATCTACTCTGAGATTGTTCCTCATACCCACTCCACGGCCCAGATTCTGGCTAAGAATCCAGCCGCGATCATCCTCTCCGGCGGACCGTCTTCGGTGTACGCCGAGGGAGCTCCTAGCGTGGGCGCTGACCTCTTTGAAGCAGGAGTTCCTGTCCTCGGTATTTGCTATGGCTTCCAGGCTATGGCGAAGGCTTTGGGTGGAACTGTTGCAAAGACTGGTCTGCGCGAATACGGCGCTACGGATGCCACCTCTGAGGGTGGAAGCCGTTCGGTACTGGCTGGTTTGCCAGAGGTGCAGAACGTCTGGATGAGCCACGGCGACTCCGTGTCTGAGGCTCCCGAAGGCTTCGAGGTTCTTGCCACCACGGCAGGCGCCCCAGTTGCTGCATTCGCTGACGCTGAGCGCAAGCTCTACGGCGTGCAGTGGCACCCAGAGGTGAAGCACTCGGACTACGGACAGCGTGTGATCGAGAACTTCCTTAAAAACGAGGCAGGCCTTGAGCCCGTGTGGACCGCCGGCAACATTGTTGAAGAGCAAGTCGCCAAGATCCGCGAACAGATCGGCGAGAACGGTCGAGCCATTTGTGGTTTGTCCGGCGGCGTTGACTCTGCCGTTGCTGCCGCAATCGTGCAGCGCGCCATCGGCGATCGCCTCACCTGTGTGTTCGTGAACCACGGCCTGCTCCGTCAGGACGAGGCTGAGCAGGTGGAGCGCGACTTCGTGGCTTCCACCGGTGCAAAGCTTTACGTTGCGAACGAGCAAGAGCGCTTCTTGAGCGCGCTGGCTGGCGTCACGGATCCCGAAGAAAAACGCAAGATCATTGGCCGCGAGTTCATTCGCGCGTTTGAGGCTGCAGAGGCTGCTGTCTTGAACGACGCCGCAGCCAGCGGTGGGAAGGTCGGTTTCTTGGTACAGGGCACCCTTTACCCGGACGTGGTTGAGTCCGGTGGAGGCGAAGGCGCCGCCAATATCAAGAGCCACCACAACGTGGGCGGTCTTCCCGAGGATCTCGAGTTCGCGCTCGTTGAACCCCTGCGCACCTTGTTCAAGGACGAAGTTCGCGCCGTTGGCGCAGAGCTGGGCTTGCCAAGCGAAATTGTGCAGCGTCAACCGTTCCCAGGACCAGGCCTCGGTATCCGCATCATCGGTGAAGTTACCGAAGAGCGACTCGAAACCCTGCGTGCAGCGGACGCGATTGCTCGCGCCGAGCTGACCGCAGCAGGCTTGGATCAAGAAGTCTGGCAGATGCCTGTTGTGCTTTTGGCAGACGTTCGCTCCGTGGGTGTTCAAGGCGATGGCCGTACCTACGGTCACCCGATTGTCTTGCGCCCCGTCTCCAGTGAAGACGCCATGACGGCCGACTGGTCACGACTTCCGTACGATCTGTTGGCTCGCATCTCCAACCGCATCACGAACGAAGTCGACGGAGTGAACCGTGTGGTTCTCGACGTCACCAGCAAGCCACCAGGAACCATCGAATGGGAGTAGGTCGTTGACCTCCCCGCAAACCTTCAGGCAGTAGTTGAGAGTACCCGGTAGTGGTGTTTCACTCAGGTCTGAACCGCGGCGACTCGGCTAACGTGGAAGTGAAAACTTCTGCGGCCGAGTCGCCGCGGCATTTAAGGCGAATTGCGCGCATCGCCGATTTGAGTTGACTGAGAGAGGACGCTGATCCGTGACTACAACAGATTCACACCAGGACGTGTTTTCGTCGTGGATGAAATCTTTGGGCACGGGGGCGGGAACCGATACGCTCATCCGTTTCGCTGGCTCAAAGTCCAACAGCATTGACCTGACGCACGCCCATCCCTCGGGCCTCTCGCAGTTCTTGATGGGTCGCAAGACGCGACTGTCCATGTTGCTACGTGACCGCGAAACGTATCTCGAAGCGGCCACTGTAGCAGCGCACCTCGTAGCGAAGATCAGCGAGCTCAGCGAAGACCGCGGAATCGACGTTGGCTATGTTGCCGCTGGCGTGACGTCGTGGCGGGCCATCGTCAACGGTCGCAGCGAGCAGTTCGGTGCACCAGTCATGCTGGGCAAAATCACGTTGGTTCGTCGCGAAGAAGATGACGACTACGACGTTCAGATCACCGAACGCGCAAGCGCCAACCCGGCACTGTTGCGACACTTGGCTCGCGAGCTCGACGTCCACTTGTCCGCTCAGCAGCTCAACGCGTCCGCTTACACCACGGCCCGTTTCGACCCCCACGCAGCGCTGGCTGTGGTTCGCCGCGAAACCACCGAGCTACCTGGCTTCTATGCCCAGGACCAGATTCTGATCTCCACCTTTGCGGATTTGGTTGACCCCGCAGATCCAGACCACGTGGACCCCACGCACCCTGTGATCGGCCGCCTCATCGCAGCCCATGCGCAAGAACTCGAGGGGGATTCGGCACCGCTGCTGGGAGCCTCCGTCGCCGCACCTGAATCTACGGATCCTGCAGATGCGAACACTCCCGCCTCAAACGACCCCGAAGTTACGGAAGTAGCCAGCGAGACCGCAGCTGCGTCGTCGTCCTTTGAATTCCCGGAACCGCAGGTGGAGCACCCCTCTTCCGATGAGCGGCACCCCGCGGATGAATTCCTGGTGCTCGATGCTGACGCAAGCCAGCAGCACGTCCTGGATTATGTTGCCGCCGGTGAATCCATTGTGGTCAATGCGGCTGCCGGCGCCGGTCAGACACAGACCGCTGTCAACGCCGTGGCGCAATTGGTGCGTGACGGTAAGCGCGTGCTGGTGGTGGCCGAGCGCAAGAACACCGCGCGTGGCTTTGTAGAGCGCCTCGAATCCCTCAAGCTCGATTCGATTGCCGCCCACCTCACGCCTCAGTTTGGGGTCGAAGAACTTCGCACCAAACTCACTCAAGCCATTCTGCGTAACGAGCGAGCCACCGAGCCAAAGCTCGAAAAGCTCCACGAGACTCTCGTGGCGCACCGCCACGCCTTAGTGGATCATGTGGCCTCCCTCCACACGGTTCGTGAGCGCTGGCAGTGCTCGCCGTACCAGGCCATGCAAGAACTTGCGGCCCTCACGGCATTGAATCCAGCCCCGGCAACGGAAGTGCAACTCAAGCGTTCAGTTCTGGACACGTTGCTGGAGCGGACCGATGTTGCCGCGAAGCTAGAACGAGCCGCTGAGCTGGGCTCCTTCTCTCGCACTGCCGCAGATAAGCCGTGGTACGGCGCTAAGGTGCGTAACCGCCAGTCGGCAGAGGCCGCGCTGGAACTCGTCGAGAGCCTCAAGAAGGACTTCGATCCGCTCAAGGACCGTCTTGCCAGGACGGCCGAGCAATCCCAGATTCGCCCCGGCAACACGTTTGAGCAGTGGCGCGAACAGCTCGACATGCTCATCACCGTGCGTGGCTCACTGGACAAGTTTGAGCCGGATATCTTTGACCACTCGGTGGAAGACCTCATCGCGGCAACCAGCACGTCCGCCTGGCGCCGTGCTAACAAGGTGGAGATGAGCTCCATGACGCGCTCGCGCTTGCGCCGCGTCGCCAAGGAATTCGTGCGTCCGGGTGTTCACCTCACGGACCTGCACGAAGCACTCATCGACGTTCAAGTACAGCGCGAGCGGTGGCAGAAGTACGCCACCAGCCAGCGCCACCCGTCCGTGCCGTTGGGGCTGGGCGAACTCAAGCGCGAGTTTGAGTCTGTGGCAGAGCGACTCCAGAAGCTTGCCGAACTGCTGCCGGATCAGCAGTCCATGAACGTTGAACAGCAAAGCATCGAGGACCTGAGTAAACGACTCAAGGACTTGGCCGCTGATACGGACACCTTGCGCATCTTGCCAGAGCGCAACATCCTTGAAGACCAGCTCAAGGAGCGCGGACTCTCCGAGTTCGTCGATGACTTGCGCACTCGCGAAGTTCGCGCTGATCTGGTCAAGGACGAGCTCAACCTGGCATGGTGGCGCTCCGCCCTGGTAGCCATGATCAGCGGCGACGATTTCTTGGCCATGTCAGACGGCAACATGCTGCGCAAGATCGAAGCCGAGTACCGCTTGGCAGATGCCGCTCATGTGCACTCCGGTGCGGATCGCTTGCGCTGGAGCCTTGCCAAGAACTGGCGAGACGCCCTCGCAGACCACCGCGCGGCTTCGCGCGATCTGCGCACCATGATCAAGATCGGGGACCCCACCCTCGATCAGTTCGCCGCGCTACCCACTGCCTTGGTGAATTCGATGGTTCCTGTGTTGGTGGGTTCGCCACTGCACTTGGCTTCGCACATTCCATCCACCATGGTCTTTGACGCCGTTATCCTTCTGGACGCATACTCGCTGTCCTTGCGCTCGGCAATCGGCGTGATCTCTAAGTCATCCCAGGTCATCGCGTTCGGCGACAAGATGCTAGGCGCACCTCGCGGCTTCGAAGTATCTGTGGACCCCACGGCAACGAGCCGCGAACCAGACGAACCGCGCAGCGCCTTGCAACAGCTGAGCACCGTGTTGCCTACGTGCTCGCTGGAGAAGGTATACCGCGGCGTTGACGAGCGCCTCACCGCCTTGCTGAGCGAGTGGTACTACAACTCTGAGTTGGAACGTCTGCCTGGTTCTCGCGCCTTCTCTGGTGCGTTCCCAAGCCTGTCCGCGGAGTATGTCCAGGACGGCACCGGCGTGCCGAGCATCCCCACCCAGCCAGTTGAGTCCACGATCGCCGAAGTGAACCGCGTAGTGGACTTGGTGTTCGCGCACATTCGCCGCCGTCCGCAGCACACGCTTGCCGTGGTGGCCGGTAACGAGGCGCATGCCCGCAAGATCGCCGAAGCAATTCGCATCCAGCTGCCGAACTACCGTTGGGCCAGCGAATTCTTCAAGTCCCAGCAGGAGCCATTCGTCGTCACGAGCGTTCAGCGTGCACATTCTGTAGAACGTGACGCCGTGATCTTCGCTCTTGGTTTCGCACGCAATACCCATGGCAAGGTCTCCCACCAATTTGGTTTGCTCAGCGAGCCGCAGGGCGACGAATACCTGGTCAGCGCCCTGACACGCCCACGAGTGTCACTTCAGCTGGTCTCCTCCCTGCGTAAGGGGGACGTGGACTGGGATCGTTTGAGCTCCGCTCCGCGCTTCTTCTTGACGCTCATGGGACGTTTGCTTGACGGTGAATCCGGTTTCAAGGGCGAGGGCCAAGCAATTGAGGACCCGTTGGTGCGGGATCTCAAGGAGCGTTTGGAAATGTTGGGCGCTCGCGTTCAGCAGTCCTACCGAGGTGTGCTGGATATGGCCGTGGCGTCGCGCGACGCCGAAGTGGCCAAGGGTCAGCACCCGCTAGCCGTGGTGTCCGACGGTACCCAGAGCTACCGCTCGTTGAGCGTGCGCGAACGCAGCCGCCTTCGACCGCAGCGCCTCGAAACAATGGGCTGGCGCTACATTCCGTTGTGGACCATTGACGTCTTCAGCGATCCAGAGACCGTATCGCAACGACTGGGCGAGTACCTGGGCCTGTTCACGGCATCGGAACCAACTCCGTCGACTTCTCAGGAGGACAGCGTGGCACCAGACCAACAAGCAGCTGCAGCTGGCAACGTCGAAGCGTCGGACGCTGTTGTACCGGATTCCGGCACCGCGCAGGAAGACGCTGCGCAGCAATCGGATTCGGAGCCAATGAACGTCACGGTAGTCCCACCGAAGCCGACCACTATCAAGGACATTCCTCCGGCGAGTGCGGTACTTCCGCGCGTTGCTAAGGAAGATGATCCTCGAGCGTGGGGCGATCGCGAAGACTCGAACCATGACCAGTGGCTCAAGGAGCAGCGTCCTCCGCATTGGGGCTAATCACGAGGGACACTTTTCCTTCGCTTGTTGCCCCGGCGAGCTGTGCAGCATCGGCTTCCGGGGCCGCCACAATGATGGTCCCTGGCTGACTGTTGCCACTGGAGAGCCATGAGCTAGAACCTTCTGAGCTGTCGCCATTCCACAGAACCGTGACGTTGCGTGCAATCACCCGTGACTGCGTGGGTGCCTCGTACCCATTGCCGGTGGTCAGGATGACGTTCACTCTCATGCCCGGGCGCAGGATTGCTGTTCCTTCCGCATCGGCGGCGCGCACCGGAACGGCAGACGTTCCAGTCGGTGCACCGGTGAGCAGACCCGGTCCCACCAACGAAGCGGCCGGCACCGGAGCTCCGCGTTCAAGGGGAACCGCGAGCTGCTGTCCCACAACCTCCGTCAGCTCCCGAGTAGAGCTCGGAGGAATAGCATCAGACGCCAACTGAACCGTCACCAAGTCACCAGCGGCGAGGTGGTGACCAGCGGGAAGATCCCGCACCGCCGTCAGCACGGACCGGGTGGGTTCAATCCGCGGTCCAAAGTGCAATAGGGCTAACGCGACAGCAGCGCCGGCCAACAGTGCGGCTAGCGGGCGCCGGTATCGAGCTTTCCACTCCGTCAAGGTACGCCGTTGCCGCCGCCGTGCAGGCCGGGATGAAGCGGAAACTCTTGGCGGCGCGAGGGTGCTTCGCTCCGACTTGCGGGCTGCCAAGCCGGAGCGGGGGAGTGTTGAGCGGTGTGGCGTATTCCTATTCACCGCTCCAGCACATCACCGCGCATCAAAAACTACAGCGGAAAAGCCTTCGGATGTGGAAAAGAAAAACCCACAGACCAGCAAGAGCCAGTCTGTGGGTGAATCTCACGGGGGTCACGCCCCGAAAGAACTTATGAGGTTGCGCTAGGCGTCGAAGGAGACGCAGGCGAAGACGGTGCTGAAGGCGTCGAGGTTGTTGTCGAAGCCGAAGACGCAGAATCTCCGCTGGACGGAGTTGCCGGCGCGGCCGGGGCAGAAGAGCTCGTGGAGCTACCGCGAGAGTCATTGCGGTAGAAGCCGGAACCCTTGAAGACCACTCCGACGCTATTGAACTTCTTGCGCAATCGTCCACCGCATTCGGGGCACACGGTCAACGTGTCCTCGTCGAATGACTGAACAATATCCATTTCGCGGTCGCAGTCTTTACACGCGTAAGAATAAGTAGGCATGAGTCCTCCCAGAAAATAGCCTTTACTATTCTACCGGTCGAAACGTGTCAACCCTGCCGACGTGAAAACGCCGTCCACGCGCTGATCAAAGGCCTCCACAGGGAACATTCCTGGCGCCACAAGCTCATGATCAAACACCACCGCGTAAAGCTTCGGGGAAGTAGGAAGCGTTCGTACTTTTTCGAGGAAACGATCGTAGTAGCCGCCACCTTGGCCCATGCGTCCACCGCTCGTGTCAATGAGCTGGGCAGGAACGAGCATGACGTCCACCCGGCCCATCTCAGTGAAGTCCAGCCGTTCACCCACAGGCTCGTCGATCGGCGCCACGGGCGAACGCTCCATCGCGACTCCGGGCGTCCACTCCACAAAACTCATGCGGCGATCGGGCTCTGTCACCGGAACCAGGATCCTGAATCCCTCCGCGTGCATTTCTTGGAGAAACGGCAGCAACGGCGGCTCAGAACCGTAGGGGAGTACTGCGGTGAATGCCTTGAATTCCGCGTTCGCGCGGAGCCACTCGGCAATGTGAGCGCTGGTTGCCTGCATTTGCGACTCGCGAACCGGGGCGGTCAGGTTCTTTCGTGCGGCACGGGCCGCGAGACGAAGTTCGTGCTTGTGCTGATCACTCGAGAAGGAGGCGCTGGTATCCATTGCCACATCCTAGACGAGTAGGCTACCGACTGTGATGAGTGCGAAGTGGCCCCAAACAATGGAGCACGAAAGCGTGGGGTTGCGACCCTTACGCCTTCGTGACAAGGAGGAATGGCTCTGGCTGCGCCGCACGAACGAAGAATGGCTCGGCCCGTGGGAGGCCACGCGCCCGGTCGAGGAGGCCACCTTCGTGACTTTCCGGCAGATGGTTAAGAATTACGACGCCGAAGCTAAAGCAGGCAGGCTCCTTCCGTTCGTTGTGACGTACGAAGGGCGCATGGTGGGCCAGTTGTCCGTTTCCGGCATCATGCTGGGCGCGGCTCGGAGCGGTCAGATCGGGTACTGGATTGGTCATCAGTGGGCGGGCCTGGGAATCATGCCTACCGCGGTAGCGCTGGCGATGGACTATTGCTTCTTTGACCGTGACTTGCATCGGATTGAGATCAATATTCGACCCGAGAACCAGCCGAGCCTTCGCATCGTGGAAAAGCTTGGGCTACGGGACGAGGGCCTTCGAAAGTCCTACCTACACATCAACGGAGCCTGGACGGACCACCGCTCTTTTGCACTCACGCGCGAAGAAGTGCAAACTCGAATGATCGACAGACTCGGGACACACCGACCAAGCTCCATGTGAATACCCACCCACCCGATAATCTCGAAACAAGCTTCCTTTGACCGCGATTTTCGGAGTTCTTCCATGGCAGACCAGGCACCACTCAAGATCAACTATGGGCGACTCGCTGTCGCCGCAGTTGGTCTCCTTGCCTTCGTCACGATGTTGGTCGCCGGCATCCTTGCGCTCGCAGGCAAAGGAACGGGTGGCCTCAGCTTCTCCATGCTCCTGATCGTCTTTGCATCTTTCGTCGGATTGCGGGCTCTTGCCTTGCGAGCACGCCAGCGCCGCGCCATGGAACGCGTGCAGCAAGCGTTTGCTGACGCCATGAATCCGCACTTCGATAATTCCATTGACGAAGATGACCGCCCACGGCTCGCCATTGCCTCGGATTACAAAGGACCAAGCCGCCCTTTTGACGCACAGGCCGTCGAACCGGCCGAAGGTACCGCAACGAACTCCTCCTCGCGGGGCACGGCACACGCCGTAACCGGCGCGCAACTGGCCGCTGAAGAGGAAGCCGCGGAGGCGTCGTCGTCCTCCCAGAAAAGCACTCAGGACAGCACGCTGACCTCGAAGCTCGCGCGCGAAGAATGGGAACCAGTAAACGTTCCTAAGCCGCTCTACACCGAAGCGCCAGTGATCAAGCGCGACGTCGCGGAACCACTTCCAAAGCCGGAAGAAAAGAAAGCGACCCCCGGAGCGCCCAGCATCCGTCAGTCAGAAGATTTGGCTCGCGTAGTTCATCGCGCCGGAACCGATGCCCTAATTCAGGGATACGCAGAGTCCCTGGAAACCGGCCGCATCGACATTGACAAGGTCCTTCGCCGCCGTCGCGCCTAACGCGCGGTTGCCAAGAGCCTCTCACGCTACAAAGCGATACCCGAGACCACGCACGGTCTCGAAATGTTCGGCACCCAGCTTCTTCCGCAAATAGCGCACGTACACATCCACCACGTTGGATGCTGGGTCAGAATCCTGGCCCCACACGCGTGAAAGCAACTGCTCACGGCTCAACACCACGCGGGGATTCCGCAAGAACGCTTCCGCGAGCGCGAACTCGCGAGCTGAGAGCTCCACAATGTCATCGCCGACGCGCGCTTGTCGCGTGCGAAGCTCCAAAGTGATGTTGCCGCCGGTGAGATCGTTGAGGTCCGCGCCGTTGGTGTCGCTGGGCAGACGGAGCCGAATACGGGCCACCAGCTCCTCGAAGCGGAACGGTTTGGCCACATAGTCGTCGGCGCCCTCTTCAAGCCCGTAGACCGTATCCTCGATGCTGGTGCGGGCGGTCAGCACAATCACCGGAACATCGTTGTGGGCTGAACGGATCTCCTGGAGGACGCCAAAGCCGTCCATGTCCGGTAAGCCCAAGTCCAGCAGGACCAGTTCGAAGTCTCCGGTCTGGGCAAGGTGCAGGCCCTCGCGGCCCGTCAGTGCCACCGTGGGGTGGAAGCCCTGCTTCGTGAGACCCTTGGCAACGAACTGGGCGATGCGTTCTTCGTCTTCAATAATCAGTATCTTGCTCATGACTTAGGAATGTTCCCCCGTGGATTCCGTCAGTGTGGATGGTGCCGTGTGCAATGGCAGGTAGATCGAAAAGATGGAGCCTTCGCCCTCGTGCGAGAACACGCTGACGTGGCCGCCGTGGGCGGTAGCGATGGCCTGAACAATGGACAGTCCCAAGCCCGAACCTTCGTGGCGGGAGCCGTTGGTGCCGCGGGCGAAGCGTGTGAAGATGCGTGATTGGTCCTCTTCGGAGATGCCGATTCCTTCATCGCGCACCCACAACCGCAGCAGGCCGTTGGAAATCGCGGCGCCGAGCGCAATGCGCGAGTCCCGAGGCGAGAACTTCACCGCGTTGGAACACAGCTGCAGCATGGCTTGGGTGATGCGCTGCGGATCCAGCGTGACTTCGCCGCTCACTCGCTCGCGAATCTCCCACTGCCGCTGTCCCAGACCGTGCGCCTTGGAGAGGATGTCATCCAAGAGCGAAGAAATGTCGACGGTCTCGGTGTGCACAAAACCCTTGCGGTTGGCCTGAGCGATGGTCACGATGTCATCCACCAGTAGGTTCATGCGCGCGAGCTCATCGAGCGAGAGCTCTTGGGTGTTCCGGACGTCATCGGGATCGTCGTTGTCCTGAAGTTCCAAGTGGCCCTGAACAATGGTGATGGGCGTGCGTAGCTCGTGGCCTACGTCGTCGAGTAACTGCCGCTGCGCTTGCAGCGAGGACTGTAGGTGATCCACCATCTCGTTGAAGGAACCCGCAAGAGCGCGCAGATCGTCCGTACCCTCCACGGGAACGCGCTCGTCCAACTGGTTTTCGGTAATGCGTGCGGATGTCTGTTCAAGTTTCGTCAGCGGCGCCAGGAGCCTCCGAACCAAGATCCAGGATGCGAGCGAGGCAAGCGCCAAAATCCCGAGCGCCACACCGCCAAACACCACGTACCCCCGCGTGAGCGTGAACAGCTCGGCGCCCATGTCATAGGCGAGCGCGAACCGCACCTCGGAGGAGTCACCGTCCAACTTCACCGGGATGGACACCACGCGATACTCGCGCTGGGCGGTGGTCACCGTGGCTAGGGAAACTCGGCCCGAGTCCGCGGATGCGTTGATGAAATCCAGGAGTTCTTGATCTGCTTCAAGGCGTAGCTCCACGTGATCGGGCGCCACCCAGCGGACACGATTCTCGCTCAGCGCCACGAGTCCCTCGTTCGTTGAGGGCATGGTGCGCTGCATCGCTACGTAGGCCAGGTCCTCGGCCTTTGTGAAGCGCTGTCCGGTCTCCGGGTTCACACCTTCTTGAGCCAGTGCGCGGAATTCGTCCACGCTGCGGGTGAGCGAATCATCGAGTCGAGCAATGGTCTGCCCGCGCTGAATCAGATACATGGAAGCGCCGGCGGCCACCAGCGTGGTCAGCGTCAAGAGAATGATGGCCACGAGGACGCGGCCCCCAACCGTTCCCTTGGAGAAGGCGGGGGCTATGCGTGCTGTGGGTGCCGCGGCTTCTGGGCTCGCGGAGGTTTCCTTAGCGGCCATTAATCATCGTCGTCAGAGCTATCCTCGCCGTCGTCATCACTGTCGTCGCTGTCGTCGTCGTCATCATCGTCCGAGGCGCTGGTTGGTGCGGACTTCGGCGCCACCGGCTTGACCGGACTTACGGTGGCCTTCGAGGTAGTTGCAGCCTTCTTCGGCGTCGACGCCGCGGCGGTGGGGGCGGCTACCTTGGGGACGGTGGTGCTCGGCGCGGCCGCCTTCGCCTTCGTGGTGGACGGGCTAGCCGCTACCGGTGCCTTTGTTGTCTGCGTTGCTTTGGTTGCCTTTGCTGCGCTGGAGGACGTGGCGCCGGCCTTGGAAGAGCTAGTTGAAGCTCTAGAAGACGCAGTGGAGGACGACGACGCAGCTTCCGTCGGTGCCGCACTTTGCGGATCGATGGGTCGGTTTGAGGAATCCTGAGACTGCTCGGCCGAGGTATTCGCGTTCACTTGCAGCCCGGGACCCAGATCCGCGGTGCGCGGCTGAGCGAAGGCCGACATGATGAAGCCGCCCACAATCAGAATGCAGGCAAGCGCGATGCTGGGAATGAGGAGCTTTGAGCGTGGTCGATCCATAGATTTATTTCACCAACTCCGCATGAGATGAAAATGAGAGCCGTTGCGGCGGCACTCTCATCTACTCGAGCGGGGAAGACTGCCCCATGTGCTGGACAAAGACCAGAGTGGTTTCGGTGTGGGCCACGGCGTCGTCGGTCGCGAGGTTATCGAGCACCCAGTCACGCAAGTCATCCGTGCTCGCTACGGCCACGTGAATGAGGTAATCCGTGACACCGGAGACGTGGAACATGGACAAGACACCGGAAAGCTGGGGGATCTTGGTGGTGAAGGCGTCAATCTGCTCGCGATCGTGCACACGCAGTTTGACGGCAATGAGCGCCTGAACCGTGCGTCCAATCGTGGAAAGTGACAAGCGCGTCGTGAAACCCTCGATAACGCCGCGCTCTTGAAGCTGTCGCGTACGCAAGAGTGCGGTGGACGGCGCAACGCCGACTCGCTGTGCCAGAGCCGCGTTACTCAAACGGGAATCGGCAATCAGCTCGGTGAGGATCTTTTGATCTACGGCATCGAGTGGAGCGGGTTGAACCGGCGCTGCATCGGAGGAACTCATAACAATATTGCACCATACGTCCACGCCAATCGCGGCCAACGTGCACCGATCCTACTAGGGTGGATCTTTAACAGTGCGTGCTTCGCATGCTTTCCCTCACCCCTGGACGGAGCCACATGACTCGCTCAAGCCGCGCGGCACTCTTGCGGGGCACTGTGGCGAGCTGCGCCGTCGTACTAGCTGTCAGCGGGTGTACTGGAACCTCCAGCCAGCCCACCCCGTCACCGTCCGAGGCGCTCTCCGTCAGCGTGGTGTCCGCGACGTCGATGGTGCCGCAAGCCATGGCCGAGCTCTATGCCGAAGCCCTGCGCGATGCCGGCCACACCGTCACCGTGCCCGCCGAATCGGCAGCGGCCAGCACCCCGGAAGCCGCCGCGAAGGCCGTGCAAAGCACCGGAAACACGCTTGCCCTCATCCCCGTCCTCGACGAGTCCGGCAACCTCTTAGCGCCTCAAAGTTCCAGCTCAGCCTCCGCAACCGCTCCCACCGACACCGTTTCCGACCTCGCGCTCAACACCACGAACGCGAGCGATCGCCAAGTGGTAGTCATGACAGCAGCGAAGTCACAAGAGACCGCCGTGACCTCGCTCGAATACGCGGGACCGCAATGTGAAGGTCTCAGCGCAGCGGTGAGCGAATCGTTGAAGGTTGCCGAAGCGTTCAAAAAGAGCCTAGAGAGCACCTATTCGTGCCGGGTGTCCACCGTGAATTCTTTGGACTCTCGCCGGCAACTGCTCTCCGCGTTACTCACCGATCAAATCCAGCTGGCCGTGGTTCCGGAAACCGACCCCTCCTTGTATGACAACGGCCTGGTGATTCTGGAAGACCCGCGCAATCTTTTTCCCGAGCAAAAGGTCACGCCGTTCCTCTCCGAGGACTTGCAAGAGACGGATATTGAATCCATCGCCAACCGTGTCTCAGAGAAAATTACCGAAAACACCATGGCAGAACTGACGCGCGCCACCACAGGTGATGGTGCGGTGTCAGCGCAAGAAGCGGCCCGCGAATGGTTGACGGCGCAAGGTCTAGTAACGGCAGATCAGTAGTGACACACAAGAAGGTAGAGAATAGTCGAATGAGTAACGCCGGCCGGTACCAAAAATCAGACAAGCTCTCGAATGTTCTCTATGACATTCGCGGGCCGCTCTTGGAGCAAGCGCAGCGCATGGAAGCGGAGGGTCACTCGATCCTCAAGCTGAACATCGGCAACCCCGCGCCGTTTGGTTTCGAGGCGCCGGACGCGATCTTGGTGGACATGATCCGTAACCTGCCACAAGCGCAGGGCTACTCCGATTCGCGCGGAATTCTCTCCGCCCGCACCGCCGTCTCCCAGTACTACCAAACGCGCGGCATCCAAACCATCGGCGTCGACGACGTCTACCTGGGCAACGGCGTCTCCGAGCTCATCACGTTGAGCCTGAACGCGTTGCTCAACAACGGCGACGAAGTGCTCATCCCCTCACCGGATTACCCGTTGTGGACAGCTTCGGTCTCTCTGGCTGGCGGTAGCCCGGTGCACTACACGTGCGTGGAAGAAGAGGGCTGGCTGCCAGACCTTGAAGAGCTTGAGTCCCTCGTGACGGAGCGCACCAAGGGCATGGTGATCATCAACCCGAACAACCCCACGGGCGCTGTGTACCCCAAGCACATTCTTGAGGGCATGCTGGACATTGCGTTCCGCCACAAGCTCATTGTGTTTGCGGATGAGATTTACGAAAAAATCCTGTACGACGACGCGGTCCACTACAACGTTGCAGCTTTGAGCGACGATGTGCTCACGTTAACGTTCTCCGGTTTGTCAAAAGCGTACCGAGTCTGTGGCTTCCGTTCCGGATGGATGGCCATTTCCGGTCCGAAATTCCATGCCAAGAGCTACATCGAGGGCATCAACATGCTCACGAACATGCGTTTGTGCGCCAACGTGCCCGCGCAGCACGCCATCCAGACGGCGTTGGGCGGTTACCAGTCCATCAATGACTTGATCCTCCCGGGCGGTCGGCTCTTGGAACAGCGCAACATCGCGTACAAACTACTCAATGACATGCCAGGTGTTTCCGTGCAACAGGCCCGCGGCGCCATGTACTTGTTCCCGAAGCTTGATCCAGAGATCTACCCGATTGAGGATGATCAGCAGTTCGCACTCGAGCTGTTGCAAGAGCAAAAGATCCTGATCACTCAGGGCACGGGCTTCAACTGGAAGAGCTCGGATCACTTCCGACTCGTGACACTCCCAAGCGTAGACATGCTTGATGAGGCCCTGCACCGTATTGCAGAATTTTTGGAAAATTACCGACAGCGCTACGGAACGGACTAACGATGGCTAAGAAAATCGGCTTTGTTGAAGACCCACAGGCACTCCTTCGAGGGGGACGATCCGTGGACCTGTCCGCGATTGATCCCAACTCGACGCCGGGCTTCAACGGGAAAAAGGCCGATGGCCAAGCCGTTCTCGCAGCAGAGGCAACCGAGCTTTCCGAACTTCAAGAGCGGCTGTTTGCATCATCCCGCGAGGGCGCGCCTGAGCGTGTGTTGCTGATTCTTCAGGCCATGGACACCGCCGGTAAGGGCGGAATTGTCCGCCACGTGGTGGGTGCAGTGGATCCGCAGGGCATTGAGCATCACGCGTTCAAAGCGCCGACGGACGAAGAGAAGAGCCACGATTTCTTGTGGCGCATCGAGAAGCAGCTTCCCGGTGCCGGAATCATTGGTGTCTTCGACCGCTCGCATTACGAGGACGTGCTGGTGCACCGCGTGAAGTCCCTTTCGCCGAGCGAGGAGATCACGCGCCGCTACGCGGCCATCAAGGATTTCGAACGAGGTCTGGTTGCCGAAGGCACGCGCGTGATCAAGGTGATGCTGCACATCTCTAAAGAGGAGCAGGGAGCACGCTTGTTGGAGCGACTGGAACGCCCGGACAAGTACTGGAAATACAACCCAGGCGACCTTGAAGACCGCGCTTTGTGGGATCAGTTCCAAGAGGCCTACCAAATCGCGATCCGTCAGACGGACCTCAACGACGCCCCGTGGTATGTAGTTCCTGCGAACAAGAAGTGGTACGCCCGGGCGGCGGTCCAGCGCCTGATGATCAACGCGCTCAAGGACATCAATCCCACGTGGCCGCCAGCTGACTTTGACGTGGAAGAAGAAAAGAAGCGGCTCGCAGCTAGCTAGCTAGATCGTGACTGCAACTTTCTCGCGTATACAGCGGCCTTCTCAGTGTCAGCCTTCTTAGTGTCACAGGGGAGTTGTCACTGCCACAGAGGAGTTCTGACCTAAACAGCGGCGTTGATGCCTCCGTCAGCTATTAGCTTTCGGAGTCCTCAGCGTCGCTGTTTGCTTGGCGAGCGCGATCAATACGCTCCTGAGCGCCAGCAAGCCATGCTTCACAGCGCTGAGCAAGCGCTTCGCCGCGCTCCCACAGAGCCAATGATTGCTCAAGGCTGGTCCCGCCGGCCTCCAGCTGGGAGACAACAGCTACGAGCTCCTCGCGAGCTTGTTCGTAGCTCAACGAGGCGATGTCTGGGTGTGTATTCGATGCTTCAGAAGCATTAGTTGCCATGAGGTGGTTCTCCTTCACTGACGGCAGTGATCTTTCCGCCGGCGAGGCGGATGAGTAGTGATGCTCCTGATGGTGCATCTTCGGGGTGGCGGACGATGCTCAGATCCTCTGCTCGCTGGACCACGGAGTAGCCGCGGTCCAAAGTCTTTTGGGGCGACAACGCGCGGACTTGGGTACGCAAGTGCGTGATGGCATCCGTGTCCCGGCGCAACCTATGGGTCACTGCCGAGTACGAACGGGCGGTGAGTCGCTCGAGGTCCTCGCGGCGAACGTTGACCATTCCTTCGGGGGCCGCCATGACAGGGCGGGTGCGGAGGCTCTCGAGGCTTCGAGCTTCACGTTCAAGGAATCGGGTGAGCGCTAGCTCCATACGGTCCCGAGCGTGATTGATTCTGGAAGTCTCTTCCAGGAAATCGGGAACGATCCGTTTGGCGGCATCCGTTGGCGTCGACGCGCGCAGGTCCGCCACATCGTCCAAAATAGGGCGGTCAGCCTCGTGGCCGATAGCGCTAACCACTGGCGTGTTCGCGGCAGACACGGCTCGGACAAGCTGTTCATCGCTGAACGGAAAAAGATCCTCGAACGAACCGCCGCCGCGGGCAATCACAATCACGTCAACATCTGGGTGGGCGTCCAGCTCTTTGAGTGCCGCGATGACTTGGGAGACAGCGTTGACGCCTTGAACTGCCGTGTGACGGACTTCGAAGGTGACGCCAGGCCACCTCAGTGCGGCGTTACGCAGAACGTCCTTTTCAGCGTCCGAGTCCCGGCCCGTGATCAGTCCAATGCGTTGCGGCAAGAAGGGGAGCTTCTTCTTTCGCTCCGGGGCGAAGAGTCCTTCGTCAAAGAGGGCTTGGCGGAGCTTTTCAAGGCGCACCATCAAATCGCCGATTCCCACCGGCTTGAGGTCGAGTGCGTTCATGCTGAGACGGCCGTTCTTGAGCCAGAAGCTTGGCTTGACCCTGGCGACCACTCGGGAGCCGACCTCGGGCTTGGCGTCAAGACCGCGCAGGACCGAGCTCCACACCGTCAGACTCAAGGAGTACTCGACGTCGAGATCTCGCATGGTCAGGTACGCGTGCCCGCCACGAATGTTCGCTTCAATCAGCTGACCTTCGATCCACGCCTCAGGAGCGCGCTCAAAGTATCGTTTGAGATTCTCCGACAGAACTCGCAGCGGCCACGGCGATTCAGGCGTGGTGTCCCCGGCTCTTTCGGGAATGGACGCGCTAGGTGGTTCAGTGGGAAATTCGGTCACTTCTTATTTGTATCAGTGAGTCACACTCCCGGGCGGACCATTTGAGTGCAAGTGTGGATATGAGCCGTCGCTAAGACGAATGAGGGGAAAGCGGTTATGAGGAACCTAGTTGGCGCATTGTTGTGTGCACTGGCGGCGCTGTGTACGGCTGCCGGTGTGATGTTTCACTACGCGCAAGCGCTGGCGGACACTCCGGAACCGGCGCGAGAAATAGTGGGACCGCTCGCGGAGGATCGAAGCATCCTGGACATGCTTCCTGACCGCATCATCGGGGCGGCTCTTGGCAATGACGACGAGCTTCTTGATCTCATCCCAGACTTCTTGAGCGAGTCATTGCGCAACGGAATGGATACTGCCATCAGTACCGCACTGCAGGACGCTGACCTTAAACAGGCTTGGTATGAGTCCATCGATCTCACCCGGACCGACTACGTCACCCGACTGGACATGGTCACCAGCGGGGAAATTGCCATTGCGCCACCGAATTTCGGGGCGACCGACACTGAGGGGCCCACCATGGTGCTGCAGGCTCAGCCGTTCGCAGCACTGGGTCTCCAAAAACTCGACGAAGTTCTCAGTCCCGTAGGACTACAAGGGCTACTCGATGGTCTTCGCAACGGAGCGCGAGTAGAGATTCCTCTCAATCTTCCTGATCCCACCGTGGTTTCGCCGCGCACCATGGCTCAGTGGCTAGCGGTGTCTAGAAGCTGGCTGTGGTTCTTCGTTGGCGCTGGTGTGCTGGGGCTCGCAGGAGTGGTGGTCGCTCGTGGACGTGGGCGGGCTATTGCACTGTTGACGGGCGCGGCCGCGCTGATGTTGTTGTCTCGTTTTGTAGGATCCGTGGCGGCGAACGCTCGATCCGGGGGAGAAGCATTGGGTCTTGGTGGGGAGCTTGACCCGTTGGCCTCATTAGTGCGAGATCGGCTGTTGGCGGGCCTCTCTGTGCACATCGATCAGCGCGCTGAGTGGTTATGGAGTGCAGGGCTCGTGACCATGGGCGTGGGTGCCGTGGTGTTAGTCATCATGATCCTTCTCTCAAGGGCTCGCAGCCAGCCGGTGGATCACCGGTAAACTTGAACCTATGACCACAACAACCTCCACTCCTGTCTCTTTGCCACTGCCGGCGATGCCACGCAAACGCAAGAGCCGCGCCGAGATCGAAGCTGCCGCTCCCGTAGCGGGGGAGAAGCGAGTGTTGCTGGCCGCCCCTCGTGGTTATTGCGCCGGTGTAGATCGTGCCGTGATCGCTGTCGAGAAGGCGCTTGAGCACTACGGAGCTCCCGTCTATGTGCGCAAGCAGATTGTGCACAACAAGCATGTGGTTTCCACGCTCGAAGAGCGCGGAGCAATCTTTGTTGAGGAAACGGACGAGGTGCCAGAGGGCGAACTCGTCATCTTCTCCGCGCACGGCGTGAGCCCGGCAGTAGTGCAGTCCGCTGAAGATCGCGGACTTCGAACCATCGACGCCACGTGCCCGCTCGTGACCAAGGTGCACCGCGAAGCCGTCCGCTTCGCCAAGAATGACAACGAGATACTTCTCATTGGTCACGAAGGGCACGAAGAGGTTGAAGGCACTTATGGTGAGGCTCCGGAGAGCACCACCATTGTGAACAACCCGGAAGAGGCTCGCACCATTGAGGTGAAGAACCCGGACAAGCTGATCTGGCTCTCTCAGACCACGTTGTCAGTTGACGAGACCATGGAGATTGTCCAGATCCTCCGCGAGCGTTTCCCGAACCTTCAGGATCCGCCCAGCGATGACATTTGCTACGCCACCAGCAACCGTCAGGCGGCCATCAAGAAGATTGCTCCGCAGGCCGATCTGGTGATCGTGGTGGGATCCGCCAACTCGTCGAACTCTGTGCGACTGGTTGAGGTAGCCCTCGAATACGGTGCGAAGGCAGCGTACCGCGTTGACTACGCGCACCAAGTGGACGAGAACTGGTTCACCGGCGTGGGAACCGTTGGCGTGACCTCTGGTGCCTCTGTCCCAGAGATCTTGGTTCAGGACGTCATTCGACTCTTGGCCGACTACGGCTACGCGGATGTCTCCGAGGTTGTGACGGCGGAAGAGGACATCTTGTTCTCGCTGCCGAAGGAACTTCGTGCCACCCTCAAGGAGCGCGGCGATGAATCCCGTTCCCTCGGCGGCCGCGGCTCCCGCCCGGCAAAGGGTAGCTAATCTCCACCCCGCCCATTTGTTACTTATAGACCTGTGGCCCGTCAAAGCTCAGCTTTGACGGGCCACAGCTCTAAGTAGTGAAGCTTCTATCGACATTCACAACAATGCTGAATGTGGCAACTAGGCGGACTCAGAGAGATCGTTTCGAGATTCTCGCTGTGGTTGTGAAGCGTTGTCACTGAGGTGTCGCTCCTCTATGAGCTCCGTGGCGGTCAAAGGCCGCGGCGCATTCTCGAGGGCTGAGACATTCAGCAGGGCTCGGCGTTCTTCCGCGGACGTGGAAGACTCCGCGCCCAGCCCTGGATCTAGGTCTCGAATACGTCGCACGGACGGCAGGACGCGGGACTCCAATGCGCCCACGAAGGAGTTGTACTTTTCCACGCTGGACTTGAGCGAACGTCCCAGCTGGCTCACGTGCGTGCCCATAGTTCCTAGTCGCTCGTAGAGAACCTGAGTTTGCTCGAATAGTTCGCGAGCGTTCTCCGTTAAAAGCTCTTGTCGCCACGCCACCGCAAGACCCTTCAAAATGGCCAACAGCGACGCAGGAGAGGCCAGAATCACCGACTTCGAAAACGCGTGCTCCAGCAGGGTAGCGTCCTGGCGCAAAGCCTCCGCCAAGAAGGACTCGGCCGGCAAGAAGCACACCACCATTTCGGGGCTTCCCGGCAAGGCGTTCCAATAGGCCTTGGAACCCAACGTGTCCACGTGATTGCGAAGCGCCTTGGCATGCTGCGCAAGGAGCTTTTGGTAATGCTCCAATTCTTCGACCGACGCATGCGGATCCAGATCTTGGGCACGCATGTACGAATCAAGCGGGACCTTGGAATCCACGATGATCGACTTACCACCCGGCAGAGTCACCACAAGGTCAGGACGTTGGCCCTGATCAGTGACAACCTGCTCTTTGAAATCAACATGCGGCAACATGCCAGCGGCCTCAACAATGCGCTTGAGTTGCACTTCGCCCCACGTGCCACGGACCTGGCCAGCTTTGAGAGCACCCGTGAGTTGCGTGGTGCTCTTGAGGATCTCGGCATCCTGCAACGCCGCCCGCGTCAACTGTTCGCTCAGCTGACCAAACTGGGTTGAACGGTCTCGTTCCAATTGCCCCACCTGCTGCTGAACCCGATGCAACTGCTCAGCCACCGGCGCAAGCGCGCGCAACACGGACTGATCCTGCAACTGCCGTTCCGCGGCCTTCTCCTCACGCAATTCGTACTCACTGCAGCGTTCGCGCAAGAGGCGAGCTTCGGCGTCGTACCCCGCATTCAACGCCTGCAAATCACTCACCTTCTGCTGCTCAACGAACACACCGTGACGCAACTCATCCAACTGCGGACCGTACGCACGACGCGAATACACCGCCACCGCCAACCCGCCAATCAGCGCGCCCGCGAGCAAAGCGCAGAGTACAAAAAGCCACGTGAAATCGTTCATGCCCTCCACTGTGCCAGCGAGGTATGACACTTAGAACCGCAACTCTCCGTTACACGGGTAGAATTACCTCCCGTGGCTTTGACTATTGGAATCGTGGGACTCCCCAACGTTGGTAAATCGACCCTCTTCAACGCGCTGACGCGCGCCCAAGTGCTTGCGGCGAACTATCCGTTCGCGACGATCGAGCCGAACGTGGGTGTGGTTCCGCTTCCGGATAGCCGCCTCAAGGTGCTTGCTGGCATCTTCGGTTCGGAGCGCATTCTTCCCGCAACCGTGTCCTTCGTTGACATCGCCGGCATCGTCAAAGGCGCCTCCGAAGGTGAAGGCCTTGGCAACAAGTTCCTCGCCAACATTCGTGAAGCCGACGCAATTTGCCAGGTGACCCGCGCGTTCGAAGACAGCGACGTGGTGCACGTGGATGGCAAGGTCGATCCGGAATCGGACATCGAAACCATCGCCACCGAACTGATCCTCGCAGACCTTCAGACCATCGAAAACCAGCTCCCACGTTTGGAGAAGGAACTTCGCGCAAAGAAGATCGAAGCTTCCTTCATCGAGAACGTGAAACTGGCCCAGACCGTTCTGGAAGCGGGCAAGACCCTCTACGCGGGCGCCGCTGAAGCCAAGCTGGATCTGGCGGACATCGCCTCCTTGCAGCTCATGACGTCCAAACCGTTCATCTACGTGTTCAACATGGATGAGGCTGGGCTTGCGAACGAAGAACTTCGCTCGAAACTGTCCGCCATGGTGGCGCCAGCTGAAGCAATCTTCTTGGATGCGCAGTTCGAATCGGAGCTTGCCGAGCTTGAAGAAGATGAAGCAGCCGAAATGCTGGCCGACGCTGGCTACGACGAATCCGGCCTCGAAAAGCTGGCTCGCGTTGGCTACGACACCCTGGGATTGCAGTCCTACCTGACCGCCGGCCCCAAGGAAACGCGCGCCTGGACCATCAAGAAGGGCTGGACGGCACCACAGGCTGCCGGCGTCATTCACACCGACTTCCAGCGCGGCTTTATCAAGGCCGAAGTGATCTCTTTCGACGACCTCGTGGAAGCCGGATCCGTGGCGAACGCTCGCTCCGCCGGTAAAGCACGCATGGAAGGCAAGGAATACGTCATGCGCGACGGCGACGTGGTGGAGTTTCGATTCAACGTCTAGTCGCGTTCCGGTTCAACCTCTCGGCGATGGGCATCGCGCCCTATCGCCGGATCCGAATCTGCCACCACATAGGCTGAGAGGATGGCTTGATGGTTGCTTCTGACTTCGAACCCGATCTCGTTCCCGAACTGCTCGTCACAGACGTCGCGGAGAGCCTTGAGTTCTGGTGCGGTCTCTGCGGCTTTAAGATCCTGTACGACCGTCCAGCTGAGGGGTTCGCGTACGTTACGCGCGGGCTTGCGCACGTCATGCTTGAGCAGCGCGGAGTTGGCCGCAACTGGCTGACGGACGAGTTTGAGCGGCCGTTCGGTCGGGGGATCAACTTCCAGATCAGAGTGCCGGATCTTGCGCCGATCCTCTCAGCGCTCGCTGATGCATCCTGGTCGTTGTTCATGCAACCGGAGACGAAGTGGTACCGCGTGAGCGACGGAGAAGAGGCAGGCGTAAGGCAATTCCTCGTGATCGATCCCGATGGCTACCTGATCCGTTTCCAGAGCTCGGTCGGTCGTCGTGCAGTCGAGGAGTGAGCGATATGCCGGTTGTCCGTGAGGTTGGTATCTGCGGCGACGTGGTGGAGTTTAGATTTAACGTGTAGGAAATCAGTCTGATCAGGGGCTTTGATGCTTGGGTTCCTGCGGCCAAAGGGGTCGAGCGTTCCGATATAACGTCTGGCAGCAGGTCCAGATATGCCTTCCGCGCGTCCGCGCGCATCTGTCGTTGTCGGCGGCCGCGGCTAAGATCCAAATAGACATGCTCTCGTACGAAAGGAATCACCATGGGGTTGAACTGGCCGGGCGCATTCATGGGCGGAAACGAGCTACCGGAACCGGAACAGGAGATCTGCCGAGCAGTCGTCGATGAGTTCGGCGACGCTTTGAAGGACGAATTGGCTTCTCGCGGGCTGCCACCTCATGCCTCCCCGTTTTATCGACAGTTCTCGTTCATTGCCGTACGAGACAATTCGCAAATCTTGGTTGGGATTAGTCCGGCCACAGGTATGCCGCAGGTCAGATGGCTGGACCGCCCGAACGACCGTTATCCGCTCTCAGCTATGGCCGACCTACTCCAGAACCAACAGGGTTGGCCAGTTGCGGCGGTGGTTTCGTTGCCGCTCCCCGGCAGCCCGCAGCAGTCTGGCGTCGTGCGGCGAGTCGCGGCAGAGCACGCACACGAAATGGAGACCATGAATACGCTCGGCAAGCTCGGTGATATCAGCCATGTTCGACACCTTGAAAGCGACCTCCGCCGCTTTCTAGAAGACCACCCAGAGCCGAGCCGCAATGTTTTCGTCATGATGCGCTTCGCCGACACTTTACAGATGAACCAGATCTACGATTCGGTTAAGGCCGCACTCGCAGAGTTGGGGATGACTGCTGTGCGAGCTGACGACAGGGACTATACCGGGGAGCTGTGGTCCAATATCGAGGTGTACTTAACCGGCTGTCAGTACGGCATCGCGGTGTTTGAGGACATCGAGCAGCGCGACTTCAACCCTAATGTGTCGCTGGAACTCGGCTATCTAATGGGCCGAGGTAAGCGAACGTTGCTCTTAAAGGAGAAACGTTTGCCGCGGGTCCCCTCAGACGTGGTCCACCGTCTGTACAAGGAGTTTGACATCTTCGATATTGATGCTTCGATCAATCGTGAGATCAAGCGATGGATTAGCATCGACCTCGGTCTGGATTTCTAGATTCGGTGGATCTGGCGAGTGCCAAGATGGCGGTGAGTATTTACGTCAGATGGTCGTAAGCGGCGAAACGCGGTCGAATTCCGCTTCAACGTGTAGGAAGCTGGGATTTTAAAGATCCGCGTCCAATGACAACTTGCTGGACGGAATAACTATTCAGAATTAGTGTAAGACTACTGATCGGAGTCGAGGAGGACACCGTGATCACCGAAGTCAGACTGGCAGGGCTCCCTTGCTTTGGGGCAGAAGCAATGCTCCCAGGACTCAGCCAAATCAACTATATTTTCGGTCCCAACGGCTCCGGCAAGACCACGATCAGTCAGTACCTGGCTTCGTACGACCCCGTCAGCAGCTCTTCTGTCAGCTGGCAACAGCATTCGAACAGCGTCAAGGTCTATAACCGAAGTTATGTTCGCGCTTCCTTTACCAGCGCTGACGGTGAAGAGCCTGGGGTCTTCTTGTTGGGTGACGACAGCCGCGAGACCTTCCAGCGCATTGGCGCGCTAGAAGACGAGCAGAAGAAGATCAACAATAAGCTTGCACAACAACAGGAGACGCTCGACAGGTTTCTTAATCAGCTTAATGCCGAACGCTCCGCTCTTGCTCAGACAGCATGGGAACGCCGTGCTGTCATTCCGGTGGCGCTCAAGGACAAGATGCCAGGCATCAAAGGTAGCAAAGAGGGGTGCTTGGACAAGGTTCTCGCGGCTGCGCAGACCCATCCAGAACGCGGAACGGACACCTTCGTCACCCTTGAAGCCAAAGCGAAGACTGCGTTTGATGAGACGATCTTGGAGTCCTCGCTCCTGCCACCCGCGCCGAAGCCCGAATGGGACGAAGCGGCAGTTCAGGCGGTGCTGATGACCCCGATTGTGGGTAGCGCGGATGTGCCGCTCGCTGATCTAGTTGAACGTCTTTCCAACTCGGACTGGGTGCGAGAAGGATTGGAGCACCTCCACAAGGGGGAAAACGCAGAGAAACTCTGTCCGTTCTGTCAACGGTCGGTACCGAAGGATTTGGCGGAAGAACTCGCGAGCATCTTTGACGCTACATACCAAGATAAACGTGATGAGGTTCTTGAATTTCAGATGACCCTGAGCAACGCGGCTTTGGAGCTGAAGGAATACAAGACTACTCACCTTGATCGACTCAAGGCGCTGGTTCCCATAGAGGATCCTGCCCAAGTATTCCGCGCATTGGAACTCGCCATAGATGGTGTCGGGAAGGCCATCCAGCAGAAGGTGGTCAAGTCATCCGAGAAGATCATGACTAACACGATAAAAACTGACTATGACTTACTCGAAAAACTTATTTCTTCAGCAAACGAAATGGTCAAGACGACAAACGCGATCGTTGCGGATCGTCGCGAGCAACGCAGCATCATTGTTGACGCAGCGTGGCAAGAGTTTGCGCGTGGGCACCTGAACGACCTCATTGAAGGATTCAATCAGAAAAGCGAGCGGAAAAAGAAGTCAATTGATGGCGTCAAAGACGCCATGAGTAAGCAGCGGGAGCGACTTGCCGGAGTTGAGCACGAGTTGCGTGACTTGAGGAAGGGAACAACCTCAAGTGCCCGGACAATACAAGAGATCAACGATTTGCTCGCGCTGAGCCAGTTCCACAGTTTTAGACTTGAGGTGGCATTGAGCAAGTCAGATGGTTATCGGATCATTCGCGACAACGGGCAACCCGCTGATATTCAGACCCTAAGTGAGGGTGAACGAACCTTCATCACGTTCCTCTACTTCTACCACTCACTGTCCGGCGTCCGCCAAGACGGCGAGACAGAGAGGATAACCGCTGTCATAGATGATCCCATTTCAAGCCTCGACGGCGACATCATGTTTGTGGTCTCGGCGCTGACTCGGAGGTTAGTCAAAGAGGTCAGGAGTGACGCGCATTCCCGTGTAAGCCAGATGATCCTGCTCACGCATAACAGCCGTTTCCATAATGAAGTCTGCTATGAACATCAAGGTGAGCTGTCGCCCGCGGTAAAGTTCTATCGCATCAGGAAATTCTCGCCGGACCCCAATCAAGTAGAGGACTGTGGGCAGAGGAACCCAATTCGAACGGCGTACCAAGAGCTATGGGACGAGGTGGCCGCCGCTGAGGTCCGACCCGAAGGAAGTATGCCGTGGCTCCCTAACGTGCTTCGGCGAATCCTTGAGAGTTACTTCACGACTCTTGGTGGTAAGGGGAATCTCTACGAACTCGGAGAGGACCTCTCGATCAATGAACGCGCATTCCACGATGCGTTGATTGCGTGGTCTCACAGTGGTTCTCATACGATCATGGATGCGGAAACCTACACCCAACCTGTCGCGACGAACGGCCGATGGCTGGCAGCGTTCGCTCGGGTATTCGAGAAAAACTCTGGTGGCGCTCATATTGGTCACTACGAAATGATGATGGATGAAGCGCGCAAGCATCTTCTGCCGCGTACCTCGGTAGCCGCGGTGCCCGCTGCTTTATGATCGGCCCCGCAGCCATGATTTGCGCTTGCGTCGAGTCTCGCTCGTCGGTGGCGGCTAGAGGTTGGTCTGTGACGGAACCCGGTCGAGTTCCGTTTCAATGTCTAACGAGGCGACCCTACCGGCATGTCCGCAGTGTTCCGAGAGCTACACCTACGAGCAGGGCGACCTGTTGGTGTGCCCGATGTGCGGTCACGAATGGTCAGCTGATTCGTCAGTAGCCGAGGACGCTTTGACCGCGGATTCCGTGGTGCGCGATGCCGTGGGTAACGTGCTTTCCGATGGTGACACGGTGACCATCGTCAAAGGTCTGAAAGTCTCCGGCGGCGGTGGCGGTGCGATTAAGGTCGGAACCAAAGTCAAAGGAATCCGCCTTCTCGCAGAGCCTGTGAATGGCCACGACATCGACGCAACTGTTTCGGGTTTCGGACGGATGAATCTTAAATCCTCCGTAGTCAAGAAGGCCTAACGCCCCGCTCGAGGCTTTGCTGGGGCTGGCAAAATCCACTGTTGAAACGATCTTTCAACAGTGGATTTCTTTTAGCGAGTTTGTCCAACGATTTGTCCAGACCTCTTTACGTGGTGCGTAATCAGGGTTACGCTCAATGTAACGACAACAGTTAGACGGATTCTCGCTACTGAAAAGTCTGAGATTGAGCGGCTTCGACGTCTGGGAAAACCCTTCTAGCTTGCACTCCAAGCGGGTCGCCAGATTCCTTCGGTTACCCGAACACTATTGCGGATATCCGCAATTGCAACGAGGGAAGGCCGATGGCCATGATCAAGTCCGAAAAAGCAACAACGAGGTTTCTAGCGGCGGCATCGGCAATCATGGTTGGCGCCGTTGCCACCATAGCCGGAGGTGCGGCGGCGCATTCAGCGCAGGCGCAGATTGCGGTTCCCGCTAGTCCACTGGCATCAGTGCTTTCGCCTTCAGTAGCACTCCTCACCACTACATATGCGACCACCACCATGAATTTGCATCTACGTTTAGCGGCATCAAGTTCCACGGAGTCGCTGGGGATTATGCCGACCGGGACCGTGACAATCGCGACCGGCGAGACAAAACTGAGTGGCACAACATTGTGGCGCAAAGTGCGGTGGGGGACTAAAACGGGGTGGTCCTCTGCGAAATATCTTTCCCTCAGAACTGTCACCGTCGATACTTCCGTTGGCTACATCAACGCTTACACCAGCATCATGAGTCACCCCGTGAGCCCTACGCGTTACCGGATCTCCGGGATCAACGCCGGAACCAAAGTGCAGCTCCTAGACAACTCTGGGGGATGGCTACTCATCAAGACGGATAAATATCAGGGGTGGGTTCAGGCATCCTTCGTGAGCCTCACGCCACCATCGGCAACAGTCAACAAACTCACGCCGTTCCTCGCGGCGTACGCTCCTCCTTCTGACTTCATTACCACTACCACTCAAGCGATCACCAAAGTAAACCTGCACTTGCGCTCCAGCGCATCGACTACATCAACCTCGCTGGGCATCATGCCGAGCGGCACCGTGACCACTGCGACGGGTTCAGTAAAGGTCATTGGTTCGGTCACGTGGCGCCAGCTGAGGTGGGGCACAAAGATCGGCTGGGCTCCCAGTAGCTACTTGACGCTGAGGACGGTCAGCACCGATACGTCGGTTCGTTACGTTAAGAGCTACACGAGCATGATGAGTCATCCGATCAGTCCCGATCGGTTCCGCATCGCCGGTGTAAATGCTGGTACCAGGGTGCAGCGATTGGAAGTTTCTGGCAGCTGGACCCACATCAAGACTTCTACGTATCACGGCTGGGTTTTGACGTCTTACCTGAGACTTCCTACGGCCGCCGAATCCATTCCGGCGGACGTGAACGTGGCTGACTATGGGCGGTTCACCATTGGATCCACATCAGTGCGTTCCCAAGCGTATGCGGGATCCTCGATCCTTCTCACGGCACCCGCCGGAGCGAAGGTCAAGGTAACTCATACGGCCGGCACGTACAAGAAGATCAGTTACGCCGGTAAAACGGGTTACGTGTTGAGCACTGCGCTCCAATCACGTGGCGAGAACACGGTCATGGCTTATGGCACGTTCCGCTCCGGTCAGGTCGCTCACGAATTTATGGCTGGCTACAGAAACTACTTCTTGACCATGCTTCCTCGCACGGACATGTACCAACTGTGGAAGCCGGACTGGACGTTCGTCACCACCGGATATCGTGCAGTGGTCGCTGAACAGTACATTTACCCAACGTCCACGGCGCCAGCAAAAATCGCGGCGATGGATGAGTACGAAGTCATTAACTACCAAGGTCAAAACATGTACCGGCGCACCATGATGCCCACCGCGGACGGGTCACAGAGTTGGACATACCGCACAAGCGCCTGGGGCGAGCAGGTTGCAAAGCAGTCTGGTCGACTGATCGAAGAAGCCGACTTCCTCAAGCGATTCTGAGTTGGTGGTCATTGTGATGGGTATGTTTCAAAGCTTTAGGAAAGTAGGAGAGATGAGCAAGAACGCGAAGAAGCAGAAGGCTCTATTGCTGGGCGGCACAATATCGTTGCTGGCAGCGTCTCTGACCTTGGCTGGATGCGCATCGTCATCGGATCCAGCAGCGAGTTCCACGGATCCAGCGCAACAGCACGCGATCGATTCGGCGCCAACGGATGATGTTGGAAAGCCGGTCAAAACGAGCGGACAAGATCAGGTCATCAAAAACAAGGGAGAAGCGGGAACCCTTGTTGATAAATCGGGCAAGGAAGTCTTTTCGATCACCGTGAACTCCGTCAAGACGGCGTCCGAGTGCGTCGTGCGAGGTTTCGGTGGCACCATGAAGCCGGAAAAGGGCACCTTCTTGATTGTCAACATCACTGCGTCCATGCCGGAAAGCGCCAATAAGCTCGTGGACAAGGAAAAGGCAGTTATGCCTTTGGGTGCTGAGAACTTTGGGGTGAGTTCGTCCGTGGATGCGGCGGCGACCATGGATCTGAGTAGCCATGCCGCGTTCTCCTGCGATGTGGAGAATCCACTGGATTTCCAGGTTGAGGGCGGACACACGGCCAAGGGCAATCTAGTTCTGGACTCCCCGCTGAAGACAGGTCAACTGAGCTACTCCCCGCAAGAGGAGGGCGGCTGGGTCTGGCCGTTCTAGTAGCGAGATAGAAGAACAACACAGGGGGAGCCTGTCAGCGATTGCGCCGCTGACAGGCTTTCACTGTTCGTGACGAACAACGTCCGCGGCAAGCACAGCAGGCCAACCCTGCACATCCGAAGGCGTAGACGCTATCTGAAGCTGCGAATTCGGCATGAGCTCCACCAAAGCTTCCGCCGTTGAAATCGGGTGCCCAGGGTCATCAATCCACGCCAAGATGCTCGTTGGGTGATCCAAGGTGGCAATCTGATCCGGATGCGGCAGATCGCTCAAAGCCGCTCCACGATAAATCGACGGCAACAACTCTTCGCTCACATGCGGCACGCTGTCTGGGTGACCCACGGATGCCGGAGGGTGGGGAGCATTACGTCCGGCCTCCACAAAACGGTCGAAACCATACGTCTCGATGAACTCCGCTGAGCGCACGTAATCCGAAGCTCGAACGGCGCGCGTTTCCCATGCTGTTGGCGGCAAGAGAAGCGTGAAACCGCTAAATCGATCAGGCTCGCGGACCGCAGCATGCAGCAATGTTCCCGCGCCCATGGATGGCCCTACGCCATGAACTTGCTCGTCCGGAAACCACAGATCAAGCAACCGCAGAAGGTCTTCCGCGAGTGCGGTCCATTGGTAATCTTCCGGAACTGGCCTGCCCGTCGAGTGACCGTGCCCGCGCGCGTCATAGCGAAGTAGCCGCGTTCCTGAGAGCCCGCGCCCCAAATCAAGATCCAGCACGCGATCACGGAAGCGGCTTGACGTTAGCCCGTGCAGCTGGACAACAGGGTGACCGGATTCGTCACTAAATGACCAGGCGATCCTGGCGCCCGGAACCTCGAATCTGTGCATGTGAACGCCGTCTCTATGAGTGCTGTGATTGCGCTTACAATAACACCATGCGCCTTACGCACATCTCATATTTGAGTCTGCCATTCGGTCCGTTACTCAGCTATGAGTTTGGGACAGCGTCGCTGGGACAGTCGCTCCCGGTGTCGTTTGATCAGAAGCGGCATGTGGGCATCGGTGATCGGCCGGGCTCGTGGATGGCGCTGGCCTTCAGATTGTCTGCCCCGGTTGATCGCGAGCATCTCGCCGCGGCGTGGGAAGCAGTGGTAGCGACTCACGGCACGTTGCGGACGGCATTCGTGCCGGGGGACGACGGCGCACCGTTGTTGCGTGAGGTGACTCTGGGCCAGGGATCGTGGGTTGAGCACGACATTCCCGCTGGTCAAACAATGAACCTCGCGTTGCAGTCGGTGCTGGATGAGAATTGCCGGTCTTACGCGAAGCCATCTCATCGGCTGTGCGTCATTGAGACAGCTGATGGGCCGTCTTTGGTGGTCGCAGCCGATCACTCGCACGTCGATATGTGGTCCATGTTGCTCATTGTTCGCGATCTTCTTGACGCTTTGGCGCAGGTGCAACAGGGAGAGCAGCCTCGGATCAAGGATGTTCCGGCGTTTGCCGAACACACCCAAGCACTTCTTGACCGTCCGGCCGCCCCCGAAGAAATTCACCGTCGCTGGCGTGAAGTCATTGAGGCGGGCGGCGGAGCTATGCCGCGCTTTCCGCTGTCCGTGGGCTCGCCCGGTGTTCAGCCCGAACGCGTGGTGGTTCGCGATGTGCTTGACCGCGCAGGGCTGGAGGCCTATTCAGCTCGAGCGAGGCAGTATGGCGTGTCCGCGCTAGCTCTGACGATTTCTGCGATGACCAGCACCACT
Organism: Neomicrococcus aestuarii; assembly: GCF_014201135.1. Taxonomy (NCBI): domain Bacteria; kingdom Bacillati; phylum Actinomycetota; class Actinomycetes; order Micrococcales; family Micrococcaceae; genus Neomicrococcus; species Neomicrococcus aestuarii. Next base: position 2,481,202 of record NZ_JACHDR010000001.1, read on the forward strand.
CGCGAGCTCGCCGATTCCCCGCTGCGGGCGGTATTCCCTGTGCACAGTCGTTACGAAGAGCGCTGGCATGATTCCGTGGGCTGGTTTATTACAAACTCGGTGCTCGAGTCTGATGATCCTGCTCCCGCGGCGTGTGCGGCGGCGGTGAAGGAATCACTGAGGCTCGGTTCTCATCCACTCGCCGAGATCATGAAGCCATGGAGCGGAATGCCCGCTGTTCCCGGAATGCTTGCGATTTCCTGGCTGGACATGCGCAGGCTCCCGGTCTCTATCAACTCTCGAGACATCGATGCGCAGTACATCAGCGCCGGAATCCGAACCGATGGCGTAATGGTCTGGTTCATCACCGACAACGCCGGAATCCACTTGCGGTGCCGTTTCCCTGATACGCCGGAGGCCCGAAAGAACGTAGGCGCTTGGCTGGATAATCTCGTGGCGCGCATGCGTAAAGAAGGAACCGTGGATCACGACCTAGTCAACGAAGTCGTCGCGGCCACCACGTTCTAAAGATTTTCAGTACGACGACGCAGCCTTGCGTCCCCGGACTTAGCCGGCTCAGCATTACATGTACTCGGCCCCGCGAAATATTGACGATATCGCAGCCACCCGGTCAACGTGCTTAGCTGACCCAAAGGTGTAGTGAGGTGCCCAACGAACTGCAGCTGCGGCGTCGTCCTGGAGTAGTTCGCTCATAGCCTCGGAAACCCGGGACGGCCACGGTGGCCGCCTCTTCGGATCGCACGGTAAGGTCTAGGCTCGCCGCATTCTTTGTGGGTAACAGTTTGAAGACGTCGGTCATGTACGAAGCAGCCGTGAAGCCAGTTTGTTCTGTCGCTTCAGCGAAAGCACGCGCCAACGAGGTATCACCGCGGTGGCCGTGAGTGTGAAAATTTTCCCAGTCCTGACCGTGAACGGGCGGTGACTCCCCGCCCCAATTCAGGCCGAAGAACATGATCGACGGGGTCATCGGAGGCAGAGATTGAAACTCTTCCTTTGACCTGGCGGTGATGGGTTCCAACAAATTTCCGCGCGGTCCCCAACGCGCCCAAGACGACGTATGCCCCAAACGCCAGCCGCCTTCTGGTTCACCCACAGGGAGACCACGCGCGGCCATAGCTTCAGTAACTTCAGGATGGCTCACCGGGTGGCGTCGCAATGCCTCATACGTTTCCCAGCCCACGGTGCTGACGTTCGCGACCACTGGAAATTGCCTCCTTGACCCGCAATTCAGAACTTTTCACCAGCATAGTGCCGCCAATTTTTGGTACGACGACGCAAATTGGGTTGCGCATCATCGTTGCGTCAGCGTCCCTTGTGGAAAGGCAACGGGACGCCTAGTCTGTGCCCATGGGTACCCTGAGCTACACCACCGCCATGCCACTGGACGGTTTCGTTGCGGATGCTGATGGAGATTTCCAGTGGGCGGCGCCGAATGAGGAGATCTTTAGATTTCACATTGAAAGGGTCGGGGATGTATCGGCGGAGGTGCTGGGACGTAAGACCTATGAACTCATGAAGTATTGGGACACTGAGCCAGCGGGGGAGGATTGGGGTGAGCAGGAACGCGAGTTCGCGGCTTTGTGGCAAGGAGTGAAGCTATTCGTTGCGTCGGGCTCTCTCGAGAGTGCCGACGTAGCTGACCCGCGCACCACGTTGGTCGACCGCCTGAATCTGGACTTTCTCCGTCGAATCGTTGCGGATGCCTCCGGAGAGGTTGAGATATTTGGGCCGACCGTTGCTCGGGACGCCATCGTGGGAAATCTTGTGGATGACTATCGCTTTTTCGTGGTCCCCGTGACTGTCGGTGGGGGACTCGCGGCAATTCCTGCGAATGCAAAACTCGACCTCGCCCTCGTCGAGCAGCGGGTATTCAGCAACGGAACGCTCTTTGTGCACTACAAGAAGGCCTGAATGTATGGACGAGTCTCCGCTCCTCATCGTCATCTCGGGTCTTCCGGGAACCGGAAAGACCACGGTTGCTGAACGCTTAGCGGAGGAGCTGGGCGCAACGCACATTTCCATCGATACCGTAGAGGACGATCTTCTGGAGCAGGGATTCGAGCGGGGCTGGTCAACCGGGGTGGCGGCTTATGAAGCCGCGCGGGCTAACGCCGAAACGGAGCTGGAATCGGGGCGACGAGTGATAGTTGACGCGGTGAATGACAGTGAGCCGGCGCGGGAAACGTGGAGACGAGCTGCTCGAGCGACGGGCGCGATGCTCTCGTTTGTGGTGCTTGAAGTTTCTGATCCTGAAGTCCACCGACAGCGGCTCGAGAACCGTCGCCGAAACCTCGCCCATGTTCAAGAACCCTCGTGGGCTGATGTCCAGGCTCGTAAGGAATCCTATGCCTCGTGGAACGACGCCCACGTTCGAATCGATGTCAGTGATCTGACTCTCGACGGAGCGGTCGAAGAGATCTTGGAAGCTCTCAATATCTAGCTACGCAGACCTAGCGGGGGTTACCTTTACGGGAATTCAGAGATTGTCTTACCGTCGTCGGAACGCAAAAAAAGTGGGTCCCTCACCTTTCGATGAAGGACCCACTAATTCTTACGAATCTAGAACTGAAGACTAGTTCGAGGACGAGGCGGGTGCCTCAGTTGCTACAGCGGACTCGGTCGCCTTAACAGTCTCAGTCTCGGTGACAGGCGCAGCGGCCTCGGAAGTCGGTGCAGCCTGTTCAGTCGCAGTAGACGGCGCAGCCTCTGTCGTTGGCGCTGCCGACGTCTTGGCTTCGACAGGTGCCGAGGAAGTCGTCGGAGTGACTCCCTCAGGGTAGGCGCCCGGAGGGCACAGAGGAGCTGGATCGCAACAAACCGGCATGTCGATGTAGTTGAGTTGTTCGTCGTAAGTGTCTCCGTAGCCCACAACTGTGTATGTCATGGTGAAAGACGTGTTTCCAGAGTCGTCACCGACTGCGCGAATCCAGAACGTGGTGGTGCCACCATCTGGAACGGTGAATGTGCTAGTCGCGGTGCTCCAGTCGGTGCTGGAGAGCGGCATTACCTGAACATCGCTGAGAATCATCGAGGATGAAGCGAATGACGTGATGGTGTAAACCAGATCAGCACCAGTGTTATTGGTGATCTTGAACTGGCCGTAGAAGCCCTTTTTGATTGTGCCGCTATTGCCCGAAGTCTTGCAACTGTTACCCGGCACAGATACCGGTGGTGGTGGCACGTGGTGCGAAGCTGCCGCGAAAGGCGCGGTCGCAGCGACGGCAATAACGGGGGCAGCCCAAGCTGCTCCCTTGGCGATTGAACGGCGAGAGATGCCGTTCGTCTTGTGGTCGGTCATGATGCCCCCTGGTTGGTAACGGTCCGTTGGATGTGCGTTATTGCATTGGGAAACCAACTTCTACCGGGCCGGTGTGTGATGTCCGATAGTCGAAACCATGGGACTCCATGAGAAGCCTAGGTAGGCCTCAACCTGGTTGAAATCGGGCCGCAATAACGTGACCTACGCTCAGGATATCAGTTGGAGTAATTCTTCGCACTAAATGCACCTAAATAATTCCACTGTCAACTTCACCTACTGGTGGGTAGTAATCACTCAAATTTGCAAACCCTGCGGTTGGCGCCGATGGCGGTGAGTTTGAATTGCTGAACGTGACAGTGGAAGAGACGCGCCGAGCGATTGAAATATTGCGGATATTTTTTTGATAACGCCCAAGAACTCGGAGGTGTAGTGATTGGGAATTACCACTCTGAAAGAAATCCTTGAGTTTTCGCGGCAATCGAGGCCGTGAAGGGTTACCGCTGGGTAGTGTGACGGGCGTCTCCGAATATTAAGACTGTGTAACAACTAGGTCTGAAACAGACTTTTGACATTGCGAGATCTGAGAAAACGTCTAAAGTTTCAGGAATGTGAGGCGCACCACTTGGTGCTGTGACTTGATAAGAGCCACGAAGCTTGGGTAAGCATCACACACTCGTTTATCTCTCTCTACTAGGAGGCGGAATGCGTTTCTCGCGTATTTCCAAGGCAGTAGCGCTCGGCGCCGCAGCAACCCTTGCCCTCAGCGCTTGCGCTGCAACCACGGGCTCAAGCAACTCTTCGGGAAGCTCTAGCGCTTCCGAATCAGCCGCTACCGGTGGCGAAGTTCGCGTCGTTGAGGTGAACGGCTTCAGCTCGTTCAACGCCAACAGCGCCAAGGGCAACGTCGATATCAACTCGAAGATTGCATACGCAACGCAGTCCGGATTTAACTACATTGACAACGAATTCAACATTGTCAAGAACGATAAGTTCGGAACTTACGAGAAGGTCTCTGACGATCCGTTGACCATCAAGTACACCATCAACGAAGGTGTCAAGTGGTCTGATGGAACGCAGATCGGCGCAGACGACTTGATGCTCACCTGGGCCATCACCTCGGGCTATTTCGATGACGCAACGCTTGATGCTGATGGTGCTGTCACCAAGGGCACCCAGTACTTCCAGTACGCCGGCTCCACCTCCGGTCTCAATGACACCAAGGTGCCCGAGATTGGCGAAGATGGACGTTCCATCACTTTGACCTACAACACGCCTTACGCTGACTGGGAGCTTGCAATCTCCACGATGTTGGCACCTGCGCACGTTGTTGCTGAAAAGGCCGGCCTTGAAGTTGCAGATCTGACGAAGATCTTCACCGAAACCGCAAAGGGCGATCCAGCGAAGCCGGTAAAGCCTAACGCTGAACTCAAGAAGGCAGCTGACTTCTGGAACACGGGCTTCGACACCACCACGTTGCCAAGTGACAAGTCCTTGTACTTGTCCTCAGGCCCATTCATTGCGGACAGCATTGAAGATGGCAAGTCCATGACCTTGAAGCGGAACCCAGACTACAACTGGGGCCCAATGCCAAAGGTTGACTCGATCGTTGTTCGCTACATCGGCGATGCGCAGGCTCAGGTCGCTGCATTGAAGAACGGTGAAGTTGACATCATCGCTCCTCAGGCATCCGCAGACACCCTGGAGCAGCTCGAAGCTTTGGGCGACGCCGCAACGGTTGACACCTTCGATCAGCTTTCTTACGACCACCTCGACTTGAACTTCAACGGTCCGTTCAAGGAAGAGAACGTCCGTGAAGCATTCTTGAAGACCATTCCACGTCAGCAGATTGTGGACTCGATCATCAAGAAGCTCAAGCCAGATGCAACTCCGTTGAACTCGCAGCTGTTCGTTCCTGCTAACGCAGCCTACGAAGAGTCCGCAGCCAACAACGGATCCTCCGCATACGGCGAGCCTGACATTGAGGGCGCTAAGGAACTTCTTGCTGGCGCAACCCCAACGGTTCGCATCATGTACAACAAGGACAACCCAAACCGCGTTGACTCTTACACCTTGATCGCAAAGTCCGCTACTGAAGCTGGCTTCAAGGTTGTAGACGGCGGTCTTGCAGGTAACGCTTGGGGTGCAGCTCTTGGTGGCGGCACGTACGATGCCGTGATCTTCGGCTGGATTTCTTCCGGTGTTGGTGTCTCGGGTGTCCCACAGATCTTCGGATCCGGCTCATCCTCCAACTTCAACAAGTTCTCTGATAAAGAGGCTGACAAGTTGATCGCAGAATTGATCAAGACCACGGACAAGGCAGAGCAGGACAAGCTCCAGGTCCAGATTGACAAGCTCATCTGGGACTCGAAGTACGGACTGCCACTGTTCCAGTCGGTTGGCGTTGACGCTTACTCCTCCAATATTGATGGTGTGAAGCCAATGCCAAACCAGACCGGTGTTTGGTGGAACTTCTGGGATTGGTCCGTCAAGAGCTAGTCGTCACCTCCTGACGTCCTACAGCGTCTAAAGAAGTGCCGGGACCTTACCTGGTCCCGGCACTTCTTCGTTCCAAACTCCTCAACTGCAATCCAGTCAAAGGTTCCCGACTCACATGGTGACTTACATCGTCCGGCGTCTCATTGCCGCCGTTCTTATCCTGCTGGGTGCCTCGTTCATCGTGTACCAGCTCACCGCACTTTCTGGTGATCCGCTGGCCGATCTTCGCGAGAGTAACAACCCCAACAAAGAAGCGCTCATGGCCGCTCGTGCCCAAGCGCTTGACCTCGGCACCCCCGCACCGCTTCGCTATTTCAAGTGGATTGGTGGCGCCGCCCAATGTCTTATTCCTTTTGCCGCCAAGTGTGACCTCGGAGTCAACTTGGTAGGCGCCCCGGTAACCGAAGCTCTGGGAAGGGCTATGGGTCAGACCATCCTCTTGGTGACCGCAGCAACCTTCCTCGCGATCTTCATTGGTATCGCCCTGGGAATCATCTCGGCACTGCGTCAGTATTCCGCGCTGGATTACGGCGTGACGTTCATGGCCTTCCTCTTCTTCTCCTTGCCGATCTTCTGGTTGGCCGTTCTTCTCAAGGAGTACGGAGCCATCGGCTTCAACGACTTCTTGAAGAACCCCGTCTTTTCGCCGGCGGCCATCGTGATCGCCTCCATCTTCATGGGCATCGTCGTAGTGGTCTTTATGCGCGGCGGCTTTGTTCGCCGGGCGATCGGCTTCGTGATTGGCGCGGCCGTCACTGCAGGCCTCATGGCCTTGCTGTCGGCAACCGGCTGGTTCCGCAACCCTGGTTTGGGCCCAGTACTGATTGTGCTCTTCGGAGTTGCAGCGGCCTTCTTGGTGACTCAGCTGGTGTCCGGTATCCGTAACCGCCGTGCCCTGTACTCGGCGCTGATCATGGTCGCGGTGGGTCTTATTTCCTACTACGCGTTGAACCCGCTCTTCGGCAACATGAGCTGGTGGGGCATCTTCGCCGGCGCCGTCGTGTGCATCATCATCGGTTGCGCCGTGGGTTACTTCATGGGCGGCTACGATCGCGGTCAGTCCATGCGCGCTGCCAGCATCACGGCACTTCTCATGGGTGGTTTGGTGGTGCTGGACCGCTTCATGATCGAGTGGCCAAACTACTTCGATAACTCTCGAGTGCGTGGCCGTCCTATCGCCACCATCGGCTCGAACACGCCAAACCTGCAGGGTGACTGGTGGATTCAAACCACTGACACGTTCACCCACTTGCTGTTGCCAACGATCGCGCTCATGCTCGTTTCCTTGGCTGGCTACTCCCGCTACTCGCGTGCGTCCATGCTAGAAATCATGCAGCAGGATTACATCCGCACGGCTCGTGCGAAGGGTCTTCCTGAGCGCACCGTGGTGATGCGTCACGCTTTCCGCAACGCGCTGATTCCGCTGGCTACCCTCGTGGCTTTCGATATCGGCGGCCTGATCGGCGGCGCGGTGGTCACCGAGCGAGTGTTTGCGTTCACCGGTATGGGTGATCTGTTCGTTCACTCTCTGGTGCCCATTCCTGACCCTAACCCGGTGATGGGAACGTTCCTCGTGATCGGCATCGTGGCCTTGATCTTCAACCTGATCGCTGACCTGGTCTACTCGGTCCTCGATCCACGCGTAAGGGTGAAAGCATGACAACCGCTCCTCAAGTAATTGATGAACGCTCTCAAGGCGGGGGCGAAACCAAGGGCCTTTCACAGGGCGCCATTGTTCGCAAGCGTTTCTTCGGCAACACTGCGGCAGTGATCTCCATCTTTGTCCTGCTGGGCATTGTGGTGCTGTCCTTCTCATCCATCGGGTTCTTAGGAATTCCGGGTTGGTGGAAGTACAGCTACACGGACTTCGGTGGCACGGTGAACAACGGTGCCCCCACCTTCGCGGGACCGTTCTCTTGGGGCGATCACCCCTTCGGCCAGGACCGCATTGGTCGTGACTACTTCGCGATGACGATGCGTGGCGCTCAGCTGTCCATCATCATCATGTTGGTCATCGGCATCGTCGGCGGCGTTATTGGCGTGGTCGTTGGAGCCGTTTCCGGTTACTTCCGCGGCTGGGTCGAATCGGTGCTGATGCGCCTGGTTGACGTTGTCATCATCATCCCGCTCATCATCCTCGCTGCCGTCTTGGGTCGCGTTGCCGGTGGCACCTTCACTGGTACTAGCGCAGTCGTCGCTTTGGGCTTGTTCATTGGCTTGGCCATTTGGACCGGCTTGGCGCGACTCGTTCGCGGTGAATTCTTGTCCCTTCGCGAACGTGAGTTCGTGGATGCGGCACGCATCGCTGGCGCGTCGAACACCCGCATCATTTTCAAGCACATCCTGCCGAACTCGGTGGGCGTGATCATTGTGAACGTGACGCTCTTGATGTCCAGCGCGATCCTCTTGGAAACCGCGCTGTCCTTCTTGGGCTTGGGCGTGAAAGCACCGGACGTGTCGCTCGGTTCTTTGATTTCTGAGAACCAGCAGGCGTTCACCACGCGTCCGTGGTTGTTCTGGTTCCCTGGCTTGTTCATTGTGATCATCTGCTTGTGCATCAACTTCATTGGTGACGGCTTGCGAGATGCTTTTGACCCGCGTCAGAAGAAGTTCAGCGCTAAGCGCGCGAAGGAACGCGCGGACGTGGCTGGGTCCGGTGCTGCCGCGGCTACTGCTCCTGCGGTGACTGCGCAGACCGCGGAGGGGCACGCTCCTACGGCTTCAGCGGTGATTCAGGACATGGGTACCAGTCCGACGACGCAGCTCGGCTCAGGCCCGGCAGTTTCCGGTCCCGGGGCCGCACTTGAGGCGGACGGTGGCCCGTATAGGCCAGAAGATCCTGAAGGCGAATCCCGCGGTGGAAAGCACCGTCAGGACTAACCGACGCTGATTGGATCTGCAGGATCTGCAAGATTCAGATCCTGCAGATCCAATCAGTTCAGCAGAAGCTTCGGACCAAGCAGAACTTAGACAGCAGCGATTCCGGTGACGACGGTCGCCACGAGCAAGAGAAGGAGGGAAGCAAGATGGAGAAGATTCCATCGGCGACAGACCACTGCGGTCTCGGTTCGGTCGATATCCAGAAGGCCTCGCTCCGCTTTGTCCGCGAGTCGATCTCGGATCTGCTTGGCGACAATGCCGGAATCCGTCGTGAAGTGATCACCGGCACGCATGGTGGTGAACTTGGCTTTGTCCCGGCCATCAGCGCGCTGGTATTCACGCTCGGTCCGGCGCGATTCCCGCAAGGAGCTCGTGGCACCCGGTGCTGGGGCAGCCCACGCAGCGTATTTCTTGCCGGGCGTGTTCACGGTGACGGAGTACTTGGTCTCCACGTTGATGATGGCGTCCCACGGGATGGTGACATCGCTGAACGGATTGACGAACGTCACCGCATCATCGGTCACTGCCACTCGCGGATGCACCCACAGGATGTAGGCCAAAAGGCCGGCCGTCAGCCACAACAGCACGCCGAACCAGTGCACTCCACCCAGCACCGAGGCTACAACGCCCACGGCACACAGAATTATCGCGACGATCGCCAAGATCAGCGCATTGCGAGGGCGGAAGGTGTAGTCCGGGAACCGGTTTGCATTCGAAGCCATGCGCTCCATGCTGACAAGAAAATGGCGATTGAGCGAATTACCACCTTTTCACCTCTCCGTCTCGCAAAGGACGATCAGACTCATGACTGAGAACAACGAAGCCGAATACACGGACAAGCCAACGCTTGAGCCGGCCGCGAAGAAGGGTCCGGTGCTTGAGGTCACCAACCTTTCGGTGGACTTTGGCGTGGACCGCGAATGGGTCCCCGCAGCGATGGACGTGAGCTTCCACGTGAACGCCGGCGAAGTGCTGGCCCTCGTAGGCGAGTCCGGTTCCGGAAAGTCCGTTTCCACCATGGCCACCTTGGGGCTCTTGCCGTCGAACGCTCGCACGAGCGGTTCGGTCAAGGTCAACGGCCGCGAGATCCTCAACGCTTCGCCAGCGAAACTTCGCCAAGTGCGCGGCCAAGAGGTCGCCGTGATCTTCCAGGAGCCCATGACGGCTCTGAACCCGGTGTACACCGTGGGCTTCCAAATCATTGAGACCTTGCGACTCCACACGGAGATGTCGCCCAAGCAAGCTGAAGAGCGCGCTTTGGAGATGTTGGCTCTCGTGGAACTTCCAGATCCCAAGAAAGCCTTCCGGTCCTACCCACACCAGTTGTCCGGCGGTCAGCGTCAGCGCGCCATGATTGCGCAGTCGCTCTCCACGGATCCACGATTGCTCATCGCCGATGAGCCCACCACCGCTCTTGACGTGACGGTTCAGGCCGAAATCCTGGACCTCATGCGCAACCTGCGAAACAAGCTGAACGCGGCGATCGTCTTGATCACACACGACATGGGCGTAGTCGCGGACCTGTCCGACCGCATCGCCGTGATGCGTCATGGTCGCATCGTGGAGACCGGTTCTTCGGCCGAGATCTTCGCGAACCCGAAGCACCCTTACACGCAGGACTTGTTGGCCGCCGTGCCGAAGCTGGGTCAGGGTAGCGAGAGCGATTCCGAGGTGGACATCGTGGCAGCCGTTGCGGCAGCCACCAATGTTGAGCTCGAAGAGACCGCTGATGCTGAAGAGTTTGCGCGCCGCGAAGCCCAGATCAAGGCAGAAGCCAAGATTGCGGCAAAGGACAGCCACCGTCTCACGGACCGCCCCGTGGTGTTGGAACTCAAAGATGTTGCCATCGAGTACCCCAAGCAGGGTCGCGTTCCCGCGTTCCGCGCGGTGGAGCATGCGGACCTGATTGTTCATCAGGGCGAAGTGGTGGGCTTGGTGGGCGAGTCTGGCTCCGGCAAGACGACCATTGGCCGCGCAGCCGTTGGCCTCCTGCCTGTGGCCGAAGGCTCACTGGTAGTCAACGGACGCGAAATCTTTGGCTTGAAGTCAACGTCGAAGGAAATGCATGACGTCCGCCGTAACGTCGGCGTGGTCTTCCAGGACCCGTCGAGCTCACTGAACCCCCGCTTGCCGATCGGCGAATCCATTGGCGAGCCAATGTATCTCGCTGGCGTAGCCAAGGGCGCCGAACTCCAGAAGCGCATCGAGCGTTTGCTGGACCAGGTGGAGCTGCCTCGCGCGTACCGTAACCGTTACCCGCACGAACTCTCCGGCGGTCAGAAGCAGCGCGTGGGCATCGCTCGAGCGCTTTCCCTCGAGCCAAAGCTCATGGTGGCAGATGAGCCAACCTCCGCTTTGGACGTGTCCGTGCAGGCCAAGGTCTTGGACTTGTTCCAGAACTTGCAGCGAGAAATGGGATTCGCGTGCCTCTTCGTGACCCACGACCTCGCGGTCATCGACGTACTCGCTTCCCACATTGTGGTGATGCGTCACGGTCGGATCGTGGAGCAGGGATCGCGCGATGAAATCCTGCGCAACCCTCAGGACGCTTACACGCAGCGACTCATGGCTGCGGTTCCGGTGCCGGATCCAGAAATCCAGCGTCAGCGTCGCGAACTGCGCCAGAAATTGGCAGAATCGAACGCTTCGTAATTTCTTTCTGAGCCCCGGTTTGCTCCTTCTTTACTAGTACGACGCCGCAGCTTCCGTTCTTAACGCGAGCTGCGGCGTCGTACTGTCTTGGGCGAGTCTTCCCCCGCCGCGGCGGGTGTGGTAGGAGGAGGGTGCATTAGGGGTTTAGAATTGTGTGTTGGGCCGTCATTTGCGGCGGTGTCCCGTTCCCCATCGAATTGAGTCTTTACGCATGTCTGATTTCTCCTCGGAAGCAAATACCGCAGTACGCAATGATTTGCGCAATGTCGCTATCGTTGCGCACGTTGACCACGGCAAGACCACTCTTGTGGACGCTATGCTCGGCCAGACCGGTGCTTTCTCTGATCACGGAGAAAAAGAAGACCGCGTTATGGACTCTGGCGAACTGGAACGCGAAAAGGGTATTACCATCCTCGCGAAGAACACCACCGTGTTCTACTCCGGTCCTGCCGCTGAAGGCAACAACATCGTCATCAACGTGATTGACACCCCGGGCCACGCCGACTTCGGTGGCGAAGTGGAACGCGGTCTGTCCATGGTTGATGGCGTGGTGCTCCTCGTTGACTCCTCCGAGGGCCCGCTCCCACAGACGCGCTTCGTATTGCGCAAGGCTCTTGCCGCGAAGCTCCCCGTTATCCTCGTGGTGAACAAGACCGACCGTCCCGATGCTCGCATCGAAGGCGTTGTCTCTGACTCCATGGACCTTCTCTTGGGCTTGGCTTCCGACCTCGCAGAAGAAGTTCCTGACCTTGACCTTGACTCCGTTCTGGATGTTCCTGTGGTTTACGCATCCGGTAAGGCCGGCCGCGCATCCCTCGAACAGCCTGCAGATGGCACGCTTCCTAACGAAGAAGACCTCGAGCCACTGTTCGCAGCCATCATCAAGCACATTCCTGCTCCTAGCTACGACCCGCAGGAAGTTCTTCAGGCACACGTCACCAACCTTGACGCATCGCCGTTCTTGGGCCGTTTGGCACTGCTCCGTATCTTCAACGGCACCCTGAAGAAGGGCCAGCAGGTTGCGTGGGCACGCCAGGATGGCACCACCAAGACCGTGAAGATCACCGAACTTCTTGCTACTCGCGGACTTGACCGCGTCCCAGCTGAATCCGCTGGACCAGGCGAGATCGTGGCTGTTGCAGGTATCGAAGACATCATGATTGGCGAGACCCTCACGGATCTCGACAACCCCAAGCCACTCCCACTGATCACCGTGGACGATCCTGCGATCTCCATGACCGTGGGTATCAACACCTCACCGCTGGCCGGCCGCGTCAAGGGCGCCAAGGTCACCGCGCGCCAGGTCAAGGACCGTTTGGAGCGCGAGCTCATCGGTAACGTGTCCATCAAGGTTCTTCCTACCGAGCGTCCAGACGCTTGGGAAGTTCAGGGCCGTGGCGAATTGGCACTGGCTATCCTCGTGGAGCAGATGCGTCGCGAAAACTTTGAGCTCACCGTGGGTAAGCCACAGGTTGTGACCAAGATTGTTGACGGCAAGGTGCACGAGCCAATCGAGCACATGACCATCGACGTTCCTGAAGAGTTCTTGGGCGCTGTCACGCAGCTCATGGCAGCTCGCAAGGGCCGCATGTCCTCCATGACCAACCACGGCACCGGCTGGGTTCGTATGGAATTCGCTGTTCCTGCCCGTGGCTTGATCGGCTTCCGTACCAAGTTCTTGACCGAAACCCGCGGCGCTGGCATCGCGTCCTCCTACTCCGGTGGCTACGAGCCATGGGCCGGCGACATCGAGTACCGCATCAACGGTTCGCTCATCGCCGACCGCGCCGGTGTGGCAACGCCGTTCGCCATGATCAACCTGCAAGAGCGCGGCACCTTCTTCGTGGAACCAACCTCTGAGGTCTACGAAGGCATGATCGTCGGCGAGAACTCCCGCGCAGATGACATGGACGTGAACATCACCAAGGAAAAGAAGCTCACCAACATGCGCTCTTCCACGGCTGATAACTTCGAAGGCCTGACGCCTCCTCGCAAGCTGACTTTGGAAGAGTCCCTCGAATTCGCTCGCGAAGACGAGTGTGTGGAAGTGACCCCAGAGTCCATCCGCATCCGCAAGGTCATCCTTGACGCCAACGAGCGCGCTAAGGCAGCTCGTCAGCGTTCACGCAACTAGTTTCGCGAAAGCAAACTAATCTGGTGTCTATGACTTCGCAGTTTCCAACACCGCCGCTCGCCACTACTAGCGAGCGGCCGGAAACTCCGTCTTCCGTGCCCGCCACCATCGCCTATGCGGTGGTGTGCGGCGCGGCAGCCGCGTTCATAGGCACCATTTTGCATGCCCAGATCATTTTCTTCGGCGACTTCCCGCTCACCTGGGGAGCGGTAGTTTCACTCGTGGCCGCCGGACTCTTGTTCATCTACGTGGGTCTGAAGACGCTCCGCGTGTGGAGTACCGCTGTCGCTGGCATCATCGCTTACGTGCTGGTGGCGTGGTCGGCGATGGATCCCAACAACCGATTCATCGTCCCCATGGACTACGTGAGCTATTTCCCCGGCCCTGCAATCGCAGGAGCCATCTGGGTGTACGGCGTGGCAGCAGCCACGCTCGTGGCTCTGATAGTGGTGGCGCGGCGCCTCAAGCGCTCACGCTAATCAGTTGGCAGTTTGGTCCACGTGATGGGCTACAAACAGCGACGTGGCCAAGCCGTCCTCGTCCGATGGCCGGAAGGCGTATTCCGTCACGAGGTCAGACATGCGCTGCAGAAACTCTTTCTGATCCTCTTCGCTGAGCTTGAGCCCCACGCGCATGATCTGCATTTCATCCGGCGCTAGGCCGTCGATCTCTTGCAAGAACGTCTCCACGAGAACAGGGGAGGCGTCTGGAATTCGGGTTCCCCAGGACTTCTTAGTGGCCCGGTAGGGGACTTCTTTGGCGCCCCGCTTTCCGCGACGCTCCTCTTCAGCTTCAATAAAACCGTTGGCAAGCAGCGTGCGCACGTGATGCAAAGACGTTGCCGGGTTGATCCCCAACAGGTCCGCGATCTCCTTATTGGTGCGTGCTTTGTGCAGGCACAAGCGCAGGATGCGGAGTCGAACGGGCGAGCTCAACGCGCGGGCTCGTGCTTGAACTTCTTCGTCAGTTGCCATGCACTAAATCATAGAGCAAAGCCAATCACTTCGCCCCGATCAGTGACGCGCTAACTTTCCGCTAAACGACGCGGCTTCCGTGGGGGAGGCACCGGCTTCGCCAATCGGACAGCGGATAACTCCACGCGAACTAACCCGCTACGCGTCTCGATCTCCACCGCATCCTCACTCAGCGCGGTCAGTAACCCCAGCGCATCTGAGAGCGAGTGACCGAGGTGAGCTGCGTCGTCGTCCTCCGAAAGAGCAAAACGAACCACCCACCGCTGGCCCACAGCGCCATGCTTCAGCAAGCGAGCGGCGGCGGGCGTAGGGGATGTCACGTGCCCAGCTTACTCACAAGGGGCGCGCGGGGTCTAAGATACTAGAAGGTTTTGGCACTCAGAAAGGTATGTGAACCGTGACGTACATCATCGCTCAGCCGTGTGTTGACGTAAAGGACAAGGCGTGCATCGATGAATGTCCTGTTGACTGCATCTACGAGGGCGATCGTTCGCTCTACATCCACCCGGACGAGTGCGTTGACTGCGGCGCTTGCGAGCCCGTCTGCCCAGTAGAGGCCATCTACTACGAAGACGACGTCCCAGAGGATTGGGCCGACTACTACAAGGCCAACGTCGAGTTCTTCGACGAGATCGGATCCCCGGGCGGAGCCGCAAAGCTCGGCAACACCGGTAAGGACCACCCGCTCATCGCGGCGCTACCTCCACAAAACGCCTAATGCTCACGCTCCCGGACTACCCCTGGGACACGCTCGCGCCGTACCGTAAGCTCGCGGCCGAGCACCCGGACGGAGTAGTGGACTTGTCCATCGGTACACCCGTGGATCCCACGCCTGCCGTCATCCAAGATGCGTTGCGCGCCGCCGCCGACGCACCCGGATACCCCGGTACGCACGGAACCCCCGCTCTGCGCGAGGCAATTGCGGCATGGTACGTACGACGACGCCGCTCACCAGATCTGCAGGCGCAGGACATTATGCCCACGATTGGTTCCAAGGAACTCGTGGCGTGGTTGCCGCTGTTTCTAGGACTCGGTCCGGGCGACATCATGGTGCGACCGCTGGTGGCGTACCCGACCTATGACATTGGCGCTCTCTTGGTCGGCGCCGAATCTATCGCAGCCGATTCCTTGCGCGATCTCACGGACGAACAGCGTTCGCGCGTGAAGCTCGTGTGGACGAACTCCCCGGGCAACCCCACGGGCAAGGTGCTTGATGCTGCTGGGCTACGCGAAATCGTGGACGATGCGCGTTCCTTGGGCGCCGTTGTGGCAGCCGACGAATGCTACGCCGAGCTCGGTTGGGGCGACTGGGAAGAGCACGTGCCGTGCATCCTGGAACCCGCAGTATCCGGTGGAGACCTGACGAACTTGCTGTCCGTCTACTCGCTGTCCAAGCAATCCAACGTGGCTGGATACCGGGCCTCGTTTGTTGCTGGCGCACCGAATCTCATGCCGACCCTGATCAACTCACGCAAGCACACCGGCATGATCATGCCGTACCCCGTGCAAGAAGCATTGCGTGTAGCCATCTCCGACGACGCTCACGTGCAGGTTCAAAAGGACTTGTACCGGGCGCGCCGCGAAGCGTTGAAGCCAGCGCTTGAAGCCTTCGGGTTCTCCGTTCACTTTTCCGAAGCCGGACTGTACTTGTGGTGCACCGCAGGCAAAGATTCGTGGGAGAGTATTCAGGATCTGGCCGAGTTAGGAATCATTGCGGGGCCGGGCGTATTTTATGGGGATGCGGGCGCCGGCTTTGTGCGCGTTTCCCTTACTGCGAGTGATGAACGAATTGCGTCAGCGGTGTCCCGCCTGACGAAACGAAATTAGTGGCACGGGCCACGCTCGCGGTAGGTTATCAGGGAATAGCTTAAGGTCCGCCTTCCCTGATCTATTGTCTGAAGGAGCTTGAATGACTGAAAACACTGCGCGACTCCAGTTCGCGGATAAGAGTGTTGATCTGAGTGTTGTAGAGGCCGTTGAAGGTAACAACGGTTTTGCAATCTCTCCTTTGCTCAAGGAAACGGGCAACGTCACGTACGACCCCGGATACATGAACACCGCTGGCGTAAAGTCCGCCATCACGTTCATCGACGGTGACCAGGGCATCCTGCGTTATCGCGGTTATCCCATTGAGCAGTTGGCCGAGAACTCGAGCTTCCTCGAGGTCTCCTACCTGTTGATCTACGGCGAGTTGCCAACCCCCGAGCAGCGCGACGCCTTCGATACGAAGATCCGCCGCCACACCCTGCTTCACGAAGAGCTCAAGGGCTTCTTCGACGGCTTCCCACGCGACGCGCACCCGATGCCAGTGCTGTCCTCGGCAGTTTCCGCGCTGTCCACGTGGTACCAGGACTCCCTGAACCCATTCGATCCGGAGCAGGTTGAACTCTCCACGATCCGTTTGCTGTCCAAGGTTCCGGTCATCGCAGCCTACGCACACAAGAAGTCCATCGGTCAGGCGCTCCTGTACCCGGACAACTCCATGAACCTTGTGGAGAACTTCATGCGTTTGTGCTTCGGCCTTGCCGCCGAACCATACGAGCTCGATCCTGAAATGGTCAAGATCCTTGACCTGCTCTTCGTGCTCCACGCAGACCACGAGCAGAACTGCTCCACCTCCACAGTTCGTTTGGTGGGCTCCTCTGACGCCAACCTCTTCGCATCCGTTTCCGCTGGTGTGAACGCTTTGTTCGGCCCAGCACACGGTGGCGCTAACGAAGCCGTGCTGAAGATGCTTCGCCAGATCCAGGCCGAGGGTATTTCCCCGGAGAAGTACATGGAGAAGGTCAAGAACAAGGAAGACGGCGTCCGCCTCATGGGCTTCGGACACCGCGTCTATAAGAACTACGACCCACGCGCCAAGATCATCAAGAAGGCCGCCGAGAGCGTCCTCGCGAAGTCTGCCGGTGGCGACGAGTTGTTGGATATCGCCATGCGCCTCGAAGAGCGAGCACTGGCCGATGATTACTTCATCCAGCGCAAGCTTTACCCGAACGTGGACTTCTACACGGGCATCATCTACAAGGCCATGGGCTTCCCGGAGAAGATGTTCACCGTACTATTCGCTATCGGTCGCCTTCCAGGCTGGATCGCCCAGTGGCGCGAAATGATGGAAGACCCAGAGCGCAAGATCGGCCGTCCGCGCCAGATCTACACGGGTTCGTCCGAGCGCGAATACCCGCAGTTCTAAACGCGCTTCCTCAAGTGCTTGTCCAAGGAACCAGAAGTTCCCTGGCTCCGAGTTCTAAGTAGCGTGAAGCAGCGAAAAGGTGGTGTGGCCGCCGGATCATTCCGGTAACCACACCACCTTTTCCGTTTCCTAGACCTATCGCGACCGACTCTCAGCGCTCTCGCGCCCCACTCTCTGCCATGTGAGGCCAAAACGCTACAGTCCCGCCTCCCTGTGAGGCCAAAGTTCTACAACTTTTCGCGGTTTTCTCGTCGAAATTCGTCCACGCATGGGCGCTATCGTCGCAAAGTGGCCTCACATGGGAGGCAGGGCGGCCGGAAGCGAGGCACAGGGGCCCAAACGGGGGACTGGCGGGGTTTTAGCCTTCGCCGTTGGAGCGGGCCAGCGTGATGATGACCTTGCCGTCTTCGGTGATCGCCTGTTTCCACGCTTGAGCCTTACGGTCCCACTGGAGGCCGGAGTGGCTGACGGCCACAGAGGACTGCGACTTGGCGTTAGCGACCGCCCACTGGGCGACAGCCCAGCCCAAAGTGTTTGAAGCGCTCACGTGGACTTCGTTGCCCAGCGCTTCGGCCTGGATGTTCTGGTCGCCGAACTGCTCCTCAAGCTGAGAAATCACGAGCTCTGGATCGCCCGCGGTCTCGGTGCGTTTCAGGATGCAGTTGACGGCTGCAGGGGAGTTGCCAGTCAGAGCGGACGCGTAGGCGCGGCCCTCGGGCTCGTGATCGGCATAGGCCTTCGGGAAAGCGGAGCGCTGCACCTTCTGGGCGGCGTCCGTGACTTCCATGGTGACGTAATCGAACTTCTCGAGCTCTTGATAGAACCGGTTCGCCGCGTACACGGGATCCATGACCTGAGCTTCGGTGCCCCACCCTTGAGATGGACGCTGTTGGAAGAGACCCCGGGAATCCGGCCCGGCGGTGTCCCCGTAGTCGATGTTGCGAAGCTTGGACTCTTGAACGGACGTGGCGATGCCAATGGTTGCCGCGCGAGCTTGGAGCCCACGGTCAATCGAGACAGCTGCAATCAAGGCCGCGTTGGAAGCCTGCTCGGGATCGAGTCGGTGCTCGTCAGCGCCCACAGCGGCGGTGCATCGCTCAATCAACAGGGTCTGTTGCTGATCGATGAACGCCGTTGCGGCCCAGATTCCACCGCCGACGATGCCTACTGACAACGCAATGGCGGTAGCCGCTCGAGTTTTTCGTTTCATAAGGGGAAGGAGAGAAAGCTTTCCAAGAAAAGACAGGGAGCGCCGTCGTACTCAAGAAAAGTACGCAACGCTCCCCGCCGCGAATTAGTTAGCGTGCAAAGCCGAGTTCAGCTCAACCACCTGGTTCTCGCGAGGCAACGCCTCGATAGCACCCGTGGTGGAGTTGCGACGGAACAAGAGGTTAGGAACGCCGGAGAGTTCCACAGCCTTGACCGTCTTGCCCTGCAGGGTCACTCGCGAGCCCGCGGTGACGTAGAGGCCGGCTTCAACAACGCAGTCGTCGCCGATGGAGATTCCCACGCCGGAGTTTGCGCCCAACAGCACGCGCTCGCCGATGACAATCTTTTCCTTGCCGCCACCGGACAGCGTGCCCATGATGGAGGCGCCGCCGCCGATGTCGGAACCGTCGCCCACTACAACAGACGCGGAGATGCGGCCCTCAACCATGGAGGTGCCCAAGGTTCCAGCGTTGAAGTTCACGAAGCCTTCGTGCATCACGGTGGTGCCTTCGGCCAAGTGAGCGCCCAAACGTACGCGGTCGGCATCGCCGATGCGAACGCCGGATGGGATCACGTAGTCCACCATGCGTGGGAACTTGTCCACGCCGTACACGGTCAGGGTGCCGCGGCGCTTGAGGCGCAAGCGCGTCATCTCGAAGTCCTTCACGGCGCAGGGGCCGGCGCTGGTCCACACCACGTTGTTCAAGAGGCCAAAGACGCCATCGAGGTTGATGGTGTTCGGCTGCACCAGGCGGTGGGACAAAGCGTGCAAACGCAACCATGCGTCGGCGGTGTCGGCCGGAGCAACCGAGCCATCGATCTCGAGCTTGATCACTTCTTGGCGAGTGCCACGATCCGGATCTTCGTCGGCGGTAGCGCGCAGCTCACCTTCGAGGTTCTCGGCCTGATCAAGGCCGCCGAGCACGGGAGCTGGGAACCATGCGTCGAGGACGGAACCGTCCGCAGCGTAGGTGGCTAGGCCGTATCCGGAAATGATCTTGAGCCCGGTCTCGGGCACGGCAGAGTCAGAAGGCGTTGTAGTCATAGCTCCATTCTAAGTGAGGGGACTCTAAGCTAGAGGTTCAACGACTTTCGGAGGAACGCGTGAACAGCCACCCACAGTCCACCCAGCCATCCCACTTGGACTTGACCCAGGATGTTGCCCAGTTGACGGCGCAGCTCATTGATATTGAGTCGGTCAGCGGGAATGAAAAGGTCATCGCTGACTTGGTGGAGTCGAGCTTGCGGGCATTGGGGCACCTCGAGGTGGTGCGCGATGGTGACACCGTCATGGCGCGTACCCGCTTGAATCGTGGGGAGCGCGTCATTTTGGCGGGCCACCTCGATACCGTTCCTTTGCCTGAACCTGCCCCTGAAGGCGGCGATCCGCGGCGCGGTACTGTGCCGTCGGAATGGGTGGGGGAGACGCTCTACGGGCGTGGTGCCACGGACATGAAGGGTGGCGTGGCGGTCCAGCTGGCAATTGCCGCGACCGTCAAAGAACCGGTCCGCGATATTACGTTCATTTTCTACGATCACGAGGAAGTTGAGGCGTCGCTGTCCGGCTTGGGCCGCGTGGCGCGGAACTTCCCGGAGTGGTTGAAGGCTGATTTCGCGGTGCTCTTGGAGCCTACGAATGGGGATGTTGAGGGCGGCTGCAACGGCACCACGCGCTTCGTGGCTCGTACTCACGGCGTGCGCGCGCACTCTGCCCGGGCGTGGCGCGGGAAGAATGCCATTCACGGTGCGGGGGAGATTCTGCGGCGTCTGGCCGAGCACGAGCCACTGACTCGCACGGTGGAGGGCCTCGAGTATCGCGAGTCGCTGAACGCGGTGCGCATTACCGGCGGCGTAGCGGGCAACGTGATTCCGGATGCTTGCGAGATTGAGATTAACTACCGGTTTGCGCCGTCGTTATCGGTGGACGACGCCGAAGCTTACGTTCGCGAGTTGCTGGACGGTTTTGAGGTGGTGAGGACGGATGCGGCATCGGGTGCTCGTCCTGGCTTGGATCGGCCGGCTGCGGCGGCGTTCGTGGCGGCCGTGGGGTCCCAGCCGAAGCCGAAGTATGGCTGGACGGACGTGGCGCGGTTCTCCGAGCTGGGCGTTCCTGCCGTGAACTTCGGCCCGGGCGATTCGCTCTTGGCGCACACTGACGATGAAAACGTCAAAGCCGCGGACATCCAAGAATGTCTCGCGGCTTTGACGAGGTGGCTTGCTAGCTGACGCTACGCTTCAGCGTTGATGGCTGCCTCAGGTTTCTTGACGCGCTGACCTCGTGAGGAGAGGCGCTTGGAAATCAATTCGGCGAGCTTGGTGAGTGAGAAGTTGATGATGATGAAGATGATCGCCACCACCACGAGGGCCTGCAACACGTTGCCGTTTGGCGACGCGTAGGTGCGGCCGAAGAACAGCAGCTCGTTGAAGCTGATCATGTAGCCCAACGCGGAGTCCTTCAGGATGACCACGAACTGGCCGATCAAGGCCGGAAGCATCGCGATCAAGGCCTGAGGGATTTCAACGAGTCGCAAAGACTGGCCGTTCGTCATGCCGATCGCCGTGGCAGCCTCACGCTGACCCTTCGGCAAACCGTAGACACCTGAACGAACCAGTTCGGCAACCACAGCGCCGTTGTACAAGATCAAACCAGCGACGACCGCAATGAGGGTTGAGTTCTGCGTGATGCCGAGTACGCGGGCAATGAAGATGTTGAAGAACACGATCATCAAAAGCACGGGAACGGCGCGGAAGAACTCCACCACAATCGAGGAGAACCAGCGGATCAGCTTGTTCTGGGCGAGTCGGCCTACACCGAAAACCAAGCCGAAGATGATCGATCCCACGATGCCGAGCGAAGCAGCTAAGAGCGTGTTCCGCAGGCCTGGTAGAAGATAGTCAACCCAGGTGCGGGCTTGGAGGAAGTCATCCCATTGCGTCCAGGCCATTTGGCCCTTAGCGGCCAGACCGCTGATGATCCACGCGAGGAATCCCAGAAGGATGAGCACGCCGACGATGTTGACAACAAGAATGGCTCGCTGTCCCTTGGGACCGGGAGTGTCGAAGAGGACTGATGCGCTCATCGGGCCACCTTCAATTTCTTAGAGAGCCACGTGGTCAGGAGCCCAATAGGGATCACCAAAATCACGAAGCCGAGTGCGAACGTCAAGAAGATGGGGATGACAATGTCACCGCGGAATTCGATCATGGTCTTCATGACCGAGGAGGCTTCGGTGGCAACTGAGCCGGCAGCAGCAACGGTGGAGTTCTTGAGCAAAGCGATCAGCGTATTGCCGAGCGGAACAATGGCGCCACGGAAAGCCTGAGGCAAGATCACCAGACGCGCTGCTGGAATGAAGCTCAACCCAATGGCACGGGCGGCTTCAGCCTGACCCAGCGGAACCGTGTTGACGCCGGATCGAATCGCTTCACACACGAAAGCTGCGTGATAGACGGAGAGTCCCACAATCGCCATGCGGAAGAAGTTCTCTTGGAACCCGCCCAACTGAACGCCCAACTGCCCGATCAGCGCTAGGACGCCGAACAGGATGATGATGGTCAGTGGGGTGTTTCGGATGATGTTGACGTAAGCGGCGCCAAACCATTGAAAGCTGGGGATCGGCGAAATGCGCATCATCGCCACGATGGTGCCGAGGATCAAAGATCCGATGGCTGCCCAAAAGGTCAACTGTATGTTTACCCAGAACGCGGCCGGAATGTTGTATTCCGTGAAGATGGAAAGATAACTGTCCATCACTCTCCTTGGTGCGTCAGTTGGTGAAAAGCTGTGGGGGTGACCGTCGAGTGGACGGCCACCCCCACAGCACTAGATCAAACGTTCAGAGCCAGAGTCAGAGACTTAGGCGCAGGCGTCGGTCTTTGGAGGGTTCTCGTCAGATGGCTTGTAGCCCGTGCCAGCGGTGTTGGACTCGAGAGCGGTCTTCCACTCGCCGGAGTCGATCATCTTCTGGATAGCCGTGTTGATGGCTTCACATTTGTCAGATTCCTTGTTGAGGCCAACGCCGTACTTCTCTGTGGAGAATGGGTTGCCAACAACCTTGAACTTGCCCTTGTAAGCGTCCTGGGCGGCGAGGCCGGCGAGGATGATGTCATCCGTGGTGACGGCTTCGATGGAACCGCCAGCCATGGTGCTCACACACTCGGCGTAGCCCGGAAGCTCCTGCAGGTTAACCGAGTCCGCGTAGTTGTCTTTGACCTTCTGAGCGGAGGTGGAACCGGTGACTGAGCAGAGGTTCTTGCCGTTCAAGTCTTCAGGGCCGGTGATGTCAGAGTCTGCCGCGACCAAGAGGTCCTGGCCAGCGATGAAGTACGGTCCCGCGAAGGCAACCGTTTCCTTGCGCTTGTCCGTGATGGAGTAGGTCGCGAAGATCATGTCTACCTGGTTGTTCTGCAACATGTTTTCGCGGTTTGCAGATGGTGCGGAGACCCATTCGATCTTGTCCTCCGCGTAGCCGAGTTCCTTGGCGACATAGCGAGCTACGTCGACGTCAAAGCCCTTGTAGTTTTCGCCGTCTTTGTAGCCAAGACCTGGCTGATCAAACTTGATACCGATCTTGATGGTGTCGCTGCTGCCGGAGGCGCCAGTGGTGCCACCTCCACAAGCGGTCAGGGTGAGGGCGCCAACGGCGGCCATCGCGGCTACTGCTAGTCCAGTGCGTCGCATGTTTTTCTCCTTGTGTTTGTCAACCAGAGCCAGTGCTCAGTGGGTTGAAGGTGTAGTGAGAGAGGGAGGAGTTGTAAAAAGTTTTAGTGCTTGATGAGTTTGCCGAGGAAGTCCTTGGCACGGTTGGTCTGAGGGTTGGTAAAGAACTCTTCTGGAGTGGCTTGCTCCACGATCTGACCGTCGGCCATGAAGATCACGCGGTCTGCAGCGCGGCGAGCGAAGCCCATCTCGTGGGTCACCACAATCATGGTCATGCCCTCTTTTGCCAGGGCGATCATGGTGTCCAAAACTTCCTGAATCATTTCCGGATCCAGGGCGGAGGTTGGCTCGTCAAAGAGCATCACCTTGGGGCGCATCGCTAGCGCTCGAGCGATGGCGACACGCTGCTGCTGTCCGCCAGAAAGCTGAGCAGGCAGCTTGTCCTTCTGGTTGGCCACACCCACGCGCTCAAGGAGCTGAAGGGCGAGCTTGTCAGCTTCGCTCTTCTTCATTCCCTTGACCTTGATGGGGCCCATCGTCACGTTTTCAAGAATTGATTTGTGCGCGAAAAGGTTAAAGGACTGGAACACCATGCCAACGTCTGCCCGGAGCTTGGCAAGCAGTTTGCCTTCTTCGGGGAGCTTGACGCCATCGATGAGAATCTCACCGGTGTCAATGGTTTCCAGACGGTTGATGGTGCGGCAGAGGGTGGACTTACCGGAACCCGATGGCCCCAGAACCACCACTACTTCTCCGCGCTTGACCTCAAGATTAATGTTTTGGAGGACGTGCAAAGGTCCGTAGTGCTTGTTGACGTCTCGCATCTGGACTACTGGCTGTGCGGCTGACGCTGCTGCGTTTTTGCTCGCTTCAGGTACCAGAACGTTGTCCGTGCCGGGTCCAACTGAGGCGGGGTCATGTTCTTGGGTCATGGCCAGAAGAATACTGCATGTAATGCCCATCACGGTGGTTTTCATGTGTTTTAGCTTGGAAATTCGTCAAAACGAAATCTTGCCGTGACTAATCATCAATATTTGGCATACAGCTGAACTGAAAGCTTGAATCCTAAATTGCTTGAGACATGGAGGCGTACAAGAACGAGATGCCAAGTTTAGTTCTGGAATTTCCTTCCTATTTGCCGACGCCGTTCACAAGTCCATCTATCATCCAGCGCTGCAGGAAGGTCGCTGCTGCAAAGACGGGGATGACCACAATTACCGATGCCGCGGCAATTTTCCCGAAGTGTGGTGTGCGATCGCCATAGAACAAAGACAGTGCAACTGGGGCGGTCTGAGACTCGACGCTTTGCGTCAAAAACGTAGCGAGTAGAAACTCGTTGTAATTCAAAATAGCGATGATGGTGCCGATCGCGATGAGCGCGGGGAGCATGAGTGGAGTCACTATCGAGACAAGTGTGCGCCATGGGCCGGCTCCGTCCACGGCAGCGGCATCAAATATTGACGATGGAATCTTATGTAGGAATCCCTCAAGTAGCCACACAGCAATCGGTAAGTTGATCAATGCATAAATTAGTGTCAAGCCAACGAGCGAATCGTTGAGGTTTAATACTCGCAGCAATATGAATAGCGGAATGACGGCAACTACTGGTGGAAGTAGCCATGGACTAGTAACGAGCGCAGATAGGGCTCGTCCGCCGGTCTTATAGTGGACGATTGCCCAAGCGCCAGGCAATCCTCCAGCGAGGGAGAGCAGCGCTCCGAATGTCGCAGCTATCAGTGAATTTCCGATACTCCGCGGTATGTCGGAGGAAAAGAGAACATCACTCCAGTTTGAAAATTGTGGGTCCAAAGTCCACAAGATTCCTGACACGGTTTCGTCGCGCCCCATGAGAGACACGGAAATGAGATAGGCGAGCGGCAAGAATGTCGCAACAACCGAAATTCCGATAATCCCGCGCGCCCAGAAATGGCTTTGAGCGGGTTTATTCTGCTTCTGCTCTTCGAAGCTCGGCTTCTCCGTGAATTGCCGAGGTCGAGTAGGAGCTTCACCCTGCGGCGAGAGTTCGATCGCTTTCATGCGTTACTTCCTTCACTACGGCGTATTCGGGCAATCATCAAACCAATTGGAACTGTTATTACTGTGACCACAACAGCAAGCAAGAGGGTGATTGCAGATGCTCGATCGACGTCGAATTCTTTGATGGCCGCTTGGTATATCAAATACGAAGTAGTCGTAGTTGACTGGCCTGGACCCCCACTTGTCATCATGAATACAAGATCAAAGACTTTAAGCGCGATTACTAGCCGGATGAAGGCGGCCGCCGCAATTGTGCCTCCGATTGCAGGCAAAGTTATGTGTACAAAGAGCTTCCACCCGTGGGCGCCGTCCAGTCGGGCCGCTTCATTCAGTGACGAGTCTTGCCCGAGTAATGACGCGTAAACCAACAAGAATACGAGCGGTGTCCATTGCCAGATATCTGCAACGCCAACGGCCGCAAGCGCGAGACTTCCATCCGAAAGTATTTGAGGTGCGGGGATTGATGCGTATCCCAGCACTGTTGCTATCAATCCGCCCGAAGGGTTGTATATCAGTTTCCACAAAGTGCCGACGATTACTGGGGGAATGATGAGCGGCAATAAAAGCAGGGTCCTAAGTACGGAGCCCTTGCGAGCGCCTTCGTATACGGCGCAGGCAAGTAGGACGCCAAGAACAACGCTAACTGCCGTGACTGCGAAACTGTAGCTGACGGTTCGAAAAATAGACTGAAGTACGTCCGAATCCCGGAGTACAGCTTCAAAATTTTCTGCTCCTACAAACTTCTTGAAAGGTTTTCCCAGCGAGGATTCCGTGAGAGCTGCAGTAACGATAAATACCAACGGGAACGCGCCAAGAACTATCAAACTCAAAATTGTTGGAGTGACGAATATTCGGGCTGCTGCGCTTTCGTTTTGTGAGAACCGAGCGCCCTTGCGCAACTGTTGGAAAGATACTCGATTTTGCCAGGCAGAAGCTATTGACTTACCCAAGTATTGACTCCCACTGGCTCTGAATGCGGTCAAGGGTTTCTTTCGCAGTACCGCCTTGCCCGGAGAGGAGCTTGGACAATTCATCCGTCATTACCTGAGCTGCCTCACTAGCGTTCGATCCAGTAGGCCATGCAAGTGAGCTCTGCAACGTCGTTCGGTTGACCTTTTGCAGCTCTGGATAAGCTTTCTCGTAGCTCGAACTTTCCAATGAACTCTTGCGGTTAGGATCAATGCCCGTGGGCGGTTCGCTGGTTAACAATGCTTCATTTACTTGTGATGAAGTTGCCCACTTAATGAAGTCTCTGGCGAGTTCTTCCTTTTCCGTGTTTCCGGCAATGACCCAAGTGAACCCAGCCACTAGCGAGGCACGTGGAGTCTTGTTGTCGCCTCCAACTGGCAAAGTTGTGACGCCCCACTTACCGGCAACCTTAGAGTCTTCATTAACTTCCGATCCGACTCCGAGGTCGGTCCAGTTCTCAATAAAGCCAACCTTGCCGTCAAACCACGCTCCGTTTCCGACTCCGAAGTCGGTCTCAGTTGCGGTTGGGAACGCGTACTTTGCGGACTCGATGAGGTTCTCTGCGGCACCGATGGCTGCGTCTGTGTTCAGTGCTGGTTTACCACTTTCATCCAGAAAGGCGCCGCCAAAGCCGGCGAGCCGGTTTGCGAACGAAGCTCCAAGAATCAATGGTGATTTTTGCCCAAAAACGGCAGCGCCGTAGGTTCCCTTGCGGCCCTCATTCTCGGTGATGGTCTTTGACTGCTCAATGTATTCGTCCCAAGTCGCTGGCGGCGTGCTGAATCCATTACGGCTTAGGATTTCTTTGTTGTAGAACAAGACATGGGTGTCGCCATCAAAAGCGAGTCCATATCGCCGCCCGTCCACCAGGGTATAAGGATCATTAATTGACGGGATGAAGTCATCAGCATCGGCAATGTCTGTGCCAATCCAATCGGTGAGGTCTTTGATGGAGCCATCCGACGCCAAATCACCAAGTGATACGTACCAAGGAGCAGCCGCATCGAACTTGTTGGCGCCTGATTGTTGGTCTAGGGCAAGAGTGGCTCCGATTTCATCGTAAGGAACGATTGTCGGGTTCACTTTCGCGCCGGTCCTTTTCTCATATTCCTCGCTGAGCCACTTTGCTGCTCCTTCATGCGAGCTGATCAGAAGAACGTTTAGTTCCTGACCTGCGAAGGAAGTTGTACCGCTGGGTGCAGCCTGAGTCCCGGTGCTGCACCCGGCCGCAAAAACAGTTACTGCAAAGAGGCCAGTCCCGGCCAAGAAGTTTCGGCGAGAAGTTGCGAAATTTGGGGAGTTCATTTTGTTTCTCCTAAGAAACGGCTGCGGTGAGATGCTTGGGTGCGAGAGACTCTATTTGCGTGCTTTAAGCACGGTCAATGCTTTTGATTTGTGACGACATGTAGCGCCATCCTGCGTCACATAAGTACATAGAAATCCTGTAAATCCGGGAATTTTGACGGGATTTCTGCGTAATGAAGCACTATAGGATTGATGACTTGTGTGGCTTAGGTCATGTATCTATGGCAGGCGTTTCGGGTCCAGTTTGCGGCACGGAGCATCATGCTCGTGCGTGTCAATAGACGAAATTGAGGAGAAAGTTTCAAATGTCCCAGAATTCACGCCAGGTTCAGGTCGGAGATGTTCCAGACATCCACCGCCCTTATGTGGCGAACGAGAGTCGATATAAGAAATTCGATTACAACAGAGTTGGAAATAGTGGATTACTGTTGCCGCCTATTAGCCTTGGACTGTGGTGGAATTTTGGCGATAATCGACCATTCGACAACCAGCGGAAAATTCTGAGGCACGCTTTCGATCGCGGCATCACTCATTTCGACTTGGCTAACAACTATGGCCCTCCATACGGCGCTGCCGAAGAAAACTTTGGACGCATGCTGCGCGGCGACTTTAGGCCGTACCGTAATGAGCTAATTGTTTCCTCAAAAGCCGGCTGGGATATGTGGGCGGGTCCCTACGGTAATTATGGCTCCAGGAAGTATCTGCTGGCATCGGCGGATGAGTCGCTATCACGCCTTGGCGTGGACTATGTCGATATTTTTTACTCGCACCGAGTGGATGCCTTCACGCCCATTGAGGAGACGATTGGAGCGCTCGATTCGCTGGTTCGCCAAGGGAAGGCTCTTTATGTAGGCATTTCTTCTTACTCGGCGGAACGTACCCAGCGCGCTGCCGAAGTTGCGGCAGACTTGGGCACCCCATTGGTTATTCACCAGCCTGCGTATTCCCTCTTTAATCGCTGGGTGGAGAAGGGTTTGCTTGATACTTTGAAACGAAATGGGATGGGTTCGATTGCATTCACTCCGTTGGCTCAGGGGCTATTGACCGATAAGTACTTGTCTGATCCTGACGCACTTCCCGGAGGTGGACGCGGTTCCATTGATGGCCACGTCACTCCGGAGAATCTTGATAGGGCGAAGAAATTGCAGGCCATTGCTGAAGGACGTGGGCAAACGCTAGCCCAGCTTGCCATCGCTTGGTTGCTAAGAGACGGGGGAGTGACCTCGGTGCTTCTAGGGGCATCTTCTACTGAGCAGCTAGATGAGAATCTTGGTGCACTAGCAAACACCGAGTTTTCGGAAGAAGAGCTAACTCGAATTGATTCGCTTACGTCGGAGGGCACAAACGTGGATCTCTGGAAAGTTTCTGCAGAGTTGTAAGGGTTTTACAGGGTCGTTGCGTAGAGGCAATTAAGTGGGTCACGTAAAGTACAAAGCATGAGCCCTGGACACTATGACCCGAAGTACTTCGACTCGATGCCTCACAGTGGACGCCATAAAGGCTCGGTCACGCTCCGCCGCGGACAGGCAAAAATCCCGCAAGCGGATAACTACTTGCTGGACACGCGCGCGCCGGTGGATTTCACCCACACTGATCCGTGGCGAGTGCTTCGCATTCAGAGCGAATTTGTTGAAGGGTTCGGCACGCTCTCAGAGTTGGGCCCGGCTATCTCAATCTTTGGGTCTGCGCGCACCGCGCGAGGTTCGAAGTACTACGTGGCCGCTGAAGAGATCGCGCGCCGGCTGGTTAGCGAAGCTCTCGCCGTCATCACCGGTGGTGGCCCGGGAACCATGGAAGCTGGCAACAAGGGTGCGGTTGAAGGCGGCGGCGTCTCCGTGGGACTGGGAATCGAGCTGCCTTTCGAATCTGGCATGAACGAATACGTTGATCTTGGCATCAACTTCCGTTATTTCTTTGCCCGCAAAACGATGTTCGTGAAGTACTCCCAAGGCTTTGTGGTGATGCCCGGGGGACTGGGCACTCTTGATGAACTCTTTGAAGCCATCACGCTGGTTCAGACGGAGAAGATCACCAACTTCCCCATAGTGCTGTTCGGCACCGAATACTGGACCCCGCTGCTGGACTGGATGCGCAACACCGTCCTGGCCGAAGGCATGATCTCCGCCAGCGATCTTGACCTCTTGCGACTCACGGACAGCACGGAAGAAGCCGTGGCGTGGGTGATAGAGGGCCACAAGGAACTGCTAGGCCCAGAAGACGTCCCAGAATTTGATGAGCGCCACGCGCCTCAACCCCACCACGAGAGCGCGGAGTAGTTATGCAAACGGTGATCTTAATTCTTGCAATCCTCGTTGCAGGTGGCACCATTTTCTGGGGCATCAAGGGGAGTAAAGCGCCTCGAGAGAATGCCGAAACGATCCACAGCAACACTTGGCTAGTGGGACTTCATGAGCCAACGCCCAACCTTCCGCCCACGCTGTTGCCCGAACATCCGCGCGCAGAAGACCTGCAACAGCTGAAGCTTCCCGTAGGGCTGCGGGGCTACCGGGCAGATCACGTGGACTCCGTCATTGACACCCTCGCTCAAGAAATTGAACGGCTTCACGGCGTCCTTGAAGAACGCGACAAGCCCGCTGTGATTAGCGCCACGGACACATCCGGGGGATAATATGAAACGTAACTTGCGGATTTCGGGCTTCTCACTCGCACTGGAATCCGACACTCGTGACAAATGGTGGGCTCGAAGTATGTTCGGCCCAGGAGGCAAGGAGTAGCTATGGCTGCAATGAAACCACGCACTGGCGACGGCCCGATGGAAGTCACCAAGGAGGGGCGCAGCCTCATTATGCGCGTACCGATCGATGGCGGCGGTCGCCTTGTTCTCGAGCTCAACGCCGAGGAAGCCAAGAACTTGAAGGAATGCCTGCTGGGCGTTACCGAATAAATACTGCGGAAGCGCCGCACTCTCACAGACTGTGAAGGTGCGGCGCTTCTTCCGTTAACGAGAGCGGCAAAGAGAACGCGAGCTAGTCAACAACGCAAGCTCAGTAGCGAAACTGAACCCAGCGTCGTCGTACTCAAAAAATCAGCCGCGCTTAGCGCCAATCAGCACGCCCGTGCCGGTAGGGACAGTGGACGTGACAAAGTCATCGCGATCCCGCACAAAGCGAACCGCTTGGCGCGTCGCCGTGGTGGACGCCTGGCGGATGGCCGGCTGCGGTACGCGATCCGCATCCAGGGCATCGTTGAGCAGCAAGGTACCGCCGGCGCGCAAGAGACGGCACGCATGCTCCACATAGGTCAGCACGTTCGCTTTGTCGGCATCGATGAGCACCAAGTCATAAGCGTTATCCGTCAGGCGATTGAGAACATCTTGCGCCTTGCCCGTGATGATGCGCGTGCGGTTGGCCCGGAAGCCCGCATCGGCAAGCGTCTCGCGAGCGGCACCCAAATGTTCAATGTCCACATCGATGGTGGTCAAAATGGCGTCCTGCGGAAGCCCGCGCAAAAGTGCCAACGTGGAAATGCCGGCGCCCGTGCCTACCTCCACAGCGTTGCGGGCACCCGAGCTCGCTGCAATGGACGTGATGAGCGCGGCAGTCCCGGGGGATACTGCGGTCACACCGAGTTCGTGAGCGCGTTCGCGGGCGCGCACCAAAACTTCGTCCTCGAGGGGAAGGGCTTCGGTGTAGGACCAGCTACTAAATTTTTCGGCGCTCATGGGGGCAGTAATTCCTTAAAAGGGGTTCGAAGGGTCTGGGATCATGTCCAGCTCATGCACAGGATCTTTACAGAGTTGGGCGGAATAATTAGTTGCGTGAAAGACCTCGTCGCCACCCAGATCCCACCTGTCGCTGAAGCGCCAGACGTTCCCAGCTGGGAGGAAATCGTTGCAGATTATTCTGCCCAAGTCTACCGACTTGCCTACCGCTTAACGGGCAACCGTCAGGACGCCGAGGACCTCACCCAAGAAACGTTCTTCCGGGTGTTCCGCTCGCTCCACGCGTATGAGCCCGGAACCTTCGGCGGATGGCTGCACCGCATCACCACCAACTTGTTCCTCGATCAGACCCGCCGCAAGCAACGCATCCGCTTCGATGCTTTCATTGACGGCAGCGAAGAGCGCGTACCCGCCACGAACTCCGGCCCAGAGCGCGTTTTCGAAGAAATGCATCTTGACCTGGACGTACAACGGGCCCTCGACGAGCTCCCCGCAGAATTCCGCGCAGCCGTGGTCCTGTGTGACCTTGAAGGCTTGCCGTACAACGAGGTCGCGGAGATCTTGGGCGTGAAGCTGGGAACCGTCCGTTCCCGCATCCACCGCGGCCGCACCATGCTTCGAGAAAAGCTAGCCCACCGCGCACCCACCCAACCCAGCAAGGGCTCGCTGTCCACAGCTGGCATGAAGACTGCGATCACTGGACTGGTGCGCCGATCCACGCCAGCCCACGCGCAGGGGATCACTAAAGGGTGAGCGTCTTCGACCGCTACCGGCGGTGGATTGATGATTACCTCGACGGCGAGCTGGACACCCAGCACGCCGAGAGTTTTAAGCGCCATCTGGAAACGTGTGGCTCGTGCCAAGCGGATTTCGCGCAGAAGCGCCGTCTCAAGCAGCGCTTGCAACCTAAGCAGCAGTCGCAGACGGCTGTGCCGCAGTCCCTGCAGTCCAAGCTCTTGGCCGCTAAGACCATGGCGCCGGAGCATCACTACGATTGGGTTGAGCCGCACCGCCAATCCCGTGCGTTTGCACCCATCATGGCGTGCATGACGGCGCTCGTGCTCCTAACGGGCGCTCTGTTTGCGGCGTGGAGCGTGGGCGGTTCTTCCCCCGACGCGCAGGCCGCTTTGCCCCAAGAGACGGATTCGTGGAGTAATTCTCCGCGCGAACTCTCCACCACGGACATCGCAAGCTTGCGCCGCGAGGGCTGGAACTTGGCGAGCTTGGATTATGTGGGGTTGCGTTTTGATTCCGCGCACGCGCGAGCGGTGGGGGACACCTTCGAAGTGGTCATGAACTTTGTCCGCGATGCCACCCCGACCAGCGCCGCCGCTGCCGTGAGCGTGACTGAGCAGCGAAGCCGTGAGACCGCCCTGGAGAGCGCCTCTCTTGAAGCTGCGGATCGTCCAGGTTCCCGCGTGGCGAGTGCGGATGAGGATCCTCATCCGTTGCGCATCATGCGCACGTTGGACGTGCCGGCCGCCCACTATCAAGTGGATGTGACGCTGGCTGACGGTTCCACGAGCTCGCAAGGGAGTTCCGTCAACAGCGAAGCTGCGGCGTTGGCCTCCCGTGTTCTTGATCGCATCAAGACCACAGATCAGGCGCGATTGCAGTTTGTGGAGGGGGGCACGGACCCGTGGGATCGCGTGGTCGACGGTCTTCGACGCCTTGTGGGCGTCTCGTGACACGTGGTTCTTGAGCGGTTCACGACGGCAATAATTCCCTCTGATAACTAGTAGGCTTGAGAAGTGCTTGGAATTAATGGTGGCGAGTTTATTGTCCTTGCCATTCTTGCTGTGCTCATTTTGGGGCCGGAAAAGTTGCCCGAATATGCGCAGCAGCTGGGCCGCTTGGTGCGCGAATTGCGCCGGATGGCCACGGGCGCTAAGGAACAGTTGCGTGAAGAGGTGGGCGACGAGATCGCCGACCTCGATTGGCGCAAGCTAGATCCCCGCCAGTATGACCCTCGCAAGATTATTCGCGATGCGTTGCTGGATGATTTTGATGACGCTATCAATGCCGCGAAAGAGCCGCTGGCAGATTCGTCGTCCCGTGATCAGTCCCAGCGTGCGCTCACCGCTGGTAGCACCATTAAGGACGACGACGCAGCCCCGGTTCCGCAGTTAGCTGCCGGAGAGCGCGCCCCCTTTGATACCGAAGCAACGTAGCAATTTCAGGGTCTAACGCGGTTGCACGCCGAGGCGACGACCGCTGAGGCCTCGGGGAACCACTGCAATTTTCTCGGCTAGTGCCGCAAGTGCCACTGCCGCCGGTGCGGTTGAATCGCTCACTACTATTGGTTGGCCCTCATCGCCGCCTGCTCGAACCCCGGACTCCAGCGGAATTGAGCCTAAGAGCTCCACCCCCAACTGTTCGGCAACCTGGCGCCCACCGCCCTCGCCAAACGGCGAGACACGGCTTCCATCCGGGAGTTCCATCCAGCTCATATTCTCGATCACGCCGATAACCTTTTGGCCGGTCTGCGTGGTGGCTTCGCCCGCACGCCGCGCTACATCGGCGGCAGCGCCTTGCGGGGTGGTGACAATGACCAGCTCGGAGCCGGGCAGGAGCTG